>JAIEQM010000081.1 GCA_019747705.1 Chitinophagaceae bacterium
CTTTGTTGTTTCCTGCCTATACCTTTTTATCCACCTATGTTTATATCTACTTAAAAGTTACCGGAGTATTGTTTAATGCTAAATAAAAAGAATTAAATTACAGTCTGAATAATTCACTTTAATGCAATACACATATAAAATTCATTTGCATAAAGAAGAAGAGGGCGGTTTTATGGTTACCGTTCCTGCTTTACCCGGTTGTATTACACAGGGCGATGATATTGACGAAGCAATTGCAATGGCAAAAGAAGCAATAGAGCTTTATATTGAAGAATTGAAAGAGCGTGGTGAAACCATTCCTGATGACAGCAATACATTTGAGTATTCGCTAAATATTATTACTGCATGAACCAGGCACCTAAACATTTAATAAGGTTGCTGGAACAGCATGGTTTCTTTTTTAAACGTTCAAAAGGTTCTCATCAAATTTTCTATAATCCTGTTACAAATATTACTGTTATTGTTCCTGTACACGGTAATAAAGACATTAAAAAGGGAACGCTTCTTGCAATACTTAAACAGGCTGGTATTGATTCTTCGGAATTATAATTTTGCTACACGCTTTTATAAAACTTCCCCGGCCTTAAATACTTCACACCTTTTTTTGTAACAAATCTTGTGGGCGCCTGCCTTCCATTTTGCACCACTTCAAAATGTAAATGCGGAAAAGCAGAGTATCCGGTGTTGCCGCTGTAACCAATTTTCTGTCCTTTTGCAACTTCATCACCTTCTTTTACCAGCACACCGTCTTTTTTCAAATGCCGGTAATGTGCAACAGAACCATCACTGTGTTGTACGCTGATGTAATTGCCATCGCTCATGTTTTCAATTTTCAATCCGCCTTTATCACTATCGCTTCTTACAGCAATTACTTTTCCATCACGTGCTGCACAAATGGATGTGCCTTCTTTTACTTAAAAGTCGAGTGCATATTCTCCTTTATGGCTCATCTTGCTGTCGTATGCCTGTATAAGAAATATTTTTTTGTTTTGTTCAAACGGAAGTGCATAGACATAGGTTTTATCTTCTGTAAACTGTACGCTTTTAAGTTGATGAATGGTGTAATCGCTTTGTGTTTGTGCAAACACATCAGCACAAAAAATCAATGAGCAGATAAGTACTACTTGTTTCATGGGTTTAAATTACAGCATCAAAGCTTAACAAAAAGAAAAAAAACAATCAGGGCTTTTCATAAAAAAACATGAAAGGGAATAAGATTAAAAATGAAATAAATAAAGAGGTCAGGAGAAAAAGAGGGTGGCTCCCTTATCTCTTATCCTCTTCTTCTCTTTGTTAAATACGCAAATGAACCCAGTCTGTAGTTGTTGCACTTATTTAAAATATTTGTAATTGTTGATGCCATAGAAAACGGAACGATGAACGGAGCGCCGTCCGCCCGGATGAATCCATTCGGACGGGCAAATACGAACCCTTGTAAGTACCTCAGCCCGTAAAACAACCTCAATAAAAAAAGCGAAGCTTTTCAACTCCGCTTAAAATATCAATCTATTAAAATTGCTTAGTGTACTGCCTTTTCTCCCCTTCGGGGCCGGGGGCTTTACTCCGCCTCCGCCACCACTTCCTGCACTTCAGGAATCATGCGCTTCATCATTCCTTCAATGCCGGCCTTTAATGTAATCATGGAAGACGGGCAACCGCTGCAGCTTCCCTGCAGCATTAAATTCACTTTACCATCTTTAAAACTTTTAAACTGTATGGCGCCGCCATCCATTTCCACCGCAGGCTTTACATAGTTTTCTAAAATTTCCTGGATGCGTTTTACCACATCACTTTCATCACCACTCAATACAATATTTTCTTTTGGAGGTTCCACCACTTTGCTGTCGTCAATAACAACATTACCTGCTTCTAAATATTCTTTTAAAAACTGGCGCACGCTGGGTATTACTTCCTGCCACTCAATATCTTCACCAGTACGTGTAATCGTTACAAAATTGCTGGCAATAAACACCGCTTTTACAAACGGAAAGCCAAACAATTGCTGGGCCATAGGCGATGCATCAGCCAATGCAGCCTCAGGAAAATCAATGCTTTTACCGGGATACAGGAGTTTATTAGCCACAAACTTCATGGTTTCCGGGTTAGGTGTCATCTCTGTATAAATACTGATAACGGGGTTACCTGTTTGAATCATAACTTTATTTTTAAACGAACTGCAAATATAACAACAAACCGCCGCCTTTGTTTGTACTTACTGCAAACTCAAATTATTACGCCCTGAAATTCCTGAATTCGTAATTTAGTAACATAAATAATAAACCATGCTCAACGCAAAAATTGAAAAGGCTCTCAATCAGCAAATTGTGCTGGAAGCCGAATCGAGTCAAATTTACCTGGCTATGGCAAGCTGGGCCGAAACAGAAGGTTATGCCGGTATTGCCGCCTTCCTCTTTCATCATAGTGATGAAGAGCGCATGCACATGCTCAAACTCCTTAAGTTTGTAAACGAACGTGGCGGACACGGCGTAGTGCCCGCACTCAAAGCGCCCCCTTCAAAGTACAAAGGTGTAAAAGAAGTGTTCCAGGATGTGCTCAATCATGAAATACTGGTGAGCAACGAAATCAACAAGCTGGTGGATATTTGCCTCAAAGAAAAAGATTACACCACGCATAATTTTTTACAGTGGTATGTGAGTGAGCAAATTGAAGAAGAAGCGCTGGCACGCAACATTATGGATAAGCTCAAACTCATTGGCGGCGATAAAAGCGGTATGTACTTTTTTGACCGTGATATTGCAAGCCTTGGCGGCGGCGCAGGTGCTGATGCAAAAGCCGAAGGCGGAAAATAATTACAACAATAATTTTTTTATAAGGATGAAGTGCAAATTAGTTTGCGTTTCATCCTTTTCTTTTACCTTCATTTGAAGAAGGATGGAAGATGATGTTACCGGCCATGATGCTTCTATGATACTTCGTTGCGTCGCACTCTTCAACGTCCATTTCAACATTGAGCAATCAATGAACAACTATGTTCATTTGATGATGGGTCAGTAATAAATTCAAATTAATAACATTAGCCCGGCCTCCCCTCTGCCTTTGGAGAGGGGAACGAGGGGTGAGGTCAAACTTTTTTTATGAACAGAGAAATTTTCAGTTGGTACAGCCCCGCATTGGGAAAAGACATGCCCGTTGTGAGTTATGGTCATTATGGTTTTGCATTATTATTGGTTCCTACTGCTGCTGCAGATTATTTGGAATATGAACGTTTTCAGTTGATTGATGCAATAAAACCCTGGATTGAAGCAGGAAAGGTTCGTGTGTTTTCTGTAAACAGCATTAATACAGAAAGCTGGCTCAACAATAACATGCTGGGTGAGCACAAAGCGATTCGCCACAACCAGTTTAATGAATACATTTACAACGAAGTGGTGCCTTACATCAAAAACAAAACAAGCTGGGAAACGCCCATCTATGTAAGCGGCGCTTCTTTTGGCGCACTGCACAGCATGAACTTGTTTTTAAAACGCCCCGATTTAATTAATGGCGCCATTGCTATGAGTGGTGTATATGATTTAACTGAATACTCAAAAGGTTTTTGGGATGAGCAGGTGTATTATAACAGTCCCATGCATTACATGCCCAACTTAACAGACCATGGCATACTGGAACAAATTCGCCGCTCTCCGCATATTCATATTGTTACCGGAAGCGGTGCGTATGAAGACCCGGGCAGCAGCGGCAAGTTTGCCAAAATTTTATACGATAAAGGAATCAACTACAACTTAGACATCTGGGGCCAGGAGTGGCCGCACGACTGGAACACCTGGCGTGCCATGCTGCCGGCGTATTTGGAGTATAAGTTGTAACAGCTAAAAATTAAATTTATCAAAAGGAAACATGCAGGTGTTTCCTTTTTTATTTCCCTTATGTTCTTATAAAATCTCCCTCTTTATAGGGATTGACTGCGTATTGTAAATCATCCATATTTGTTTTTAATTGAAAAGGGGGTTTGTTTAAAAAACAGAATATGAAACCGGTTTTATTATTTTTTTCAGTTTATATGATGGCTGTATTTACATACGGGCAGCAAACCAAAACCTTTGATATTTTTTCTTACAAAGAACCCGCAGGTTTTGAGCTGAAAGAAAACAGCAAGTATCTCTTCTATTCAAAAAACGAAGGCAAGAATTATTGTCAGCTCTTTGTGTACCCGGCAGCAGTTGGAGAGAAAGACGTAGAAAAAGATTTCAAAAAAAACTGGGATGTTTTTGCACGCAACCCATTACAAAAAGTTGGCAACCCCGAAACAACAGAGTATGATACTTTAAGCAATAACTGGTATTCTTTATTGGGCGCATCCAAAGGAGTATTTAACAGGCAACCCTTTGTAATTACTGTATCTACGTTTACAAAAAACGATATTACCTATTGTGTTACTTCTGTTTTTACGGATAAAAAATTTATACCCATTGCACAGGAGTTTGCAGCAGGCGTTGTGCCTGATGAAAAAAAGTTTGCCGGAACTACTATTCAGCAATCAACACCAAACAGCAATAATAACACCATTACAAACAGCAACCACAACATTACCCTCAGCACCACCAACTTTGATGATGGCTGGGTGGCCAATGCCCAGGCTGATTTTGTAAAATTAACCAAGGCGGGCACTGAAGTGCGGCTGCATTATATTGACAAAGCGCTGGATGATGCACGCCCCAACACCATTGATGCACCTGAGTATTACTGGAGCAAATACATCACTCCTTATTTTAATACAAGTAATGTACAAAAATGGAGCGGTGTGCAATACCCTGTTATCTATCACATGCAGGCTAATGCAGTAGATAAAGCAACCGGCAAACAATTTTATGTAGCTATTAAAATTGTGTACAGCGGTGGTGCAAGGCCCATTGTTGTTATTACGCCCAATCAAAACAGTTACAACCAGCAGTTTCCGCATCCCAATGATATGGACCGCATGCTCAACTACAACAAGTTTGCAGTAAGCATCAATGATGTTGTTGGTAAATGGAATGGCAGCGGTGGCGGTGGTGTGGAATATTACAATGTGTACAGCGGTACCTATGCAGGGATGAGCGCTGTTTCTTCCACCGATGAATTTGTTTTTAATAAGGATGGCACTTACAACAGCACCTATCGCTCAGCAAGTATGAACAATAGCGGCGCTCAGTTTGGCGGGCAGGATTTTAAAGGAACATTCTCAGTAACAGATTGGAGCATTACAGCTACCAATCGGTATAAGGGCAAAACAAAGCAATACAATGCACAACTCATTGCAGTAAAAGGCGGCTATCTGTTATATATGTCAGACACTGATAACAGTTCTATGAATTACACTTTATTCAAAACAAAATAAAAAATAAAATTATGAAACACGTAGTTCTATGCCTGGCTTTAATCCTCACAATACAAAAAGGCTTTACACAGGAAAGACCTTATGTTCAATTTAATTATACACTTCCTGAATCGTATGAAATCGTGTATGCAGCAGACAGGCTGCTGGTATACAATGAAGAAAAAAAGATTTGTGTGATCATTTATGCACCTTTCAAAGGAGGCAGTAACATTGGCGAAAACTTTATGCAGTTATGGAATACACCTCAAAAAAGTATCGAAGGATATTTTGCAGGTGAAGTGTATAAAAGAAACAGTTTGAAGGTAAATGGATATCAAATGATGAGTGGAGAGTTTGAAGGAGAAGCAAACGGCAGGCAATTTAAAAAAACACTTCAATTGTATCAGGATGGAAACCGTTGCAATGCAGTAATTGCATTTGTTGATCAGGAAACAAACGAACAACTTCAATCGTTCTGGAAAAGCCTTGAAATCATTCCAAAGGCAATTCCACTTTCAATGCTTGAACGTTCCTATAACTGGTACACAGCCTTGCGTGGGCCCGATGCATCAAACAGTTCCATACAAATTTATCAGTCACAAACAGCGATCAACTTTACAGGTTTTAATGCTGCATCGCAAAACCATTTGCAAAGGCTTGGCGACAGTTTATTTTACCTCCGTGAATTGCCAAACCTGCAAATGATTTTTATTGGACAAACAAGGTTCAATGATGCAGCAGCAATAAATATTGGCACATTTAGAGCAATTAAACATGTGCAGGCGATTGATCAAGGGTTCGCCATTCCGCTTACCAATGCAGGGTTGCAGGGATTGAGTAATGCAAATAATCTTGAAGTGATTGATTTACGTTCAGCAGATATTCCGGGTGTTACTGATGCAGGCATGGCATATCTTTCCAAACTCACTAAATTAACCAAACTCATCATCAGTAGAGCGCCTGCTGTAACTATTAATGGTATTGAGCAGTTAACAACATTAAAGCAGCTTCGAGAACTCAATCTTTCATTCTGCACATTGAGTGATACTGACATTCCCCGACTTACAGCAGTTATACAGCAATTGCCATCACTGCGATTACTTTTTATTCAAACAACCAATGTTACAGAAGGAGGTGCATCTCTGCTGAGACAAACATTTCCAAGCCTTACCGTTTACCGTTAATGCTTTTTGAAACAAATAAACAAGTCATTCTGCTTAAAAAATATAGTATGAAACCGATAATAAATATCATTGCTGTTTGTTTATTACTCTTTTGCAGTTCAGCACAGGCACAACAACCCATTGATGAAGAAAAAGTAAATAAAGCCGTGGCGCTGATGAAAAAGATGCAAACAAACCCGGGCGAACTGCAAAGCATTATGGCCGAAATGCAGGCATTGAAACTCAATAGTGCCGAAAATAAAGAAGCAAAAGCGAGGATGCAGAAAGATGCCATAAATCAAGCAGGAGAAATAAAGAAGCAGGTAACAGCTACCGGCGGCATTACTGAAAAACAAATCACAGAGTTTAAAGAAAACAAAGACCGTATTGTTCCTGTGAGAGATGAAGTAAGAATTAATGCAGTACTCAAAAGAGATTTAAGTGATGGCGAACTAAAAAATTATTGCAAAGCTGTATTTGAAGCAGTAAAGAAAGAAATGAATGCTGCCGCCGTTTCGCAGGCAGAAATCATCTATGCAAAGCTCAAAGCAAAATATCCAACCACAGTTGCAATGGGTAATGGAGCCATCAGTTGTTATTTATACAATCTTACCCAGCAAAGTATATACATCATGGGGAAAGTTTGCAGCGAAGATGCAGGCGATGACAATAATTTAAACAACTACGCAGCACTGCTTACCAATCATGGAGTGGAGCAGGGTGCAATACCTATTCTGAATTATCTCAACAGAAAATATGCAAAAAGCCCTGTGGCACTGAGTAATCTATCTGTAGCATGGATGGGATTGGGTGAATTTAAAATGGCAGAAAAATATGCTGACAGTTGCATTCGTTTCTTTCCCGGTAATGCCGCACAGGCACATTATGTAAAAGCAGTGGTGAAGGAAAGCGAAGGCAACAGGCAGGGAGCCATTGAAGAAATGAAACAAAGTATCGGCGAAAGTTACAGTGCCGAAAAAGAAAGCCTGCTTAAAAAAATGGGAGGAAAGCTTACTGCATCTGATTATAAAAAAATATTGCCTGCAGATGCATTAGGTTTATCCAAATTTAATTTTCCCGCCCTGCCAAGAACTTATGAAGCTGCCCTGAATTCTAAATTAGAATGGACCATCTTTTATAAAAATTTAGAAAGCAGTATAAAAGAATTAGAAATAAAAACAGAACGGCTCAGGAAGGAATACGATAAAAAAGCCGAAGCCGATGCCAAATCAGCCATCAATTTTGCAAAACAAAAAAGCGGAAAGTTTATCTATGCCTTTGCCGCCAATAATAATACCAACCAAAGCTGGAACAACTTTTACCAATTGCTTGATGAAGAGTTTATAAGAAAAGAAGAGGCTTTTATGAAAGAAGCCAGGCAACTTACAGAACAAAACAGCAAAATGCTTGACCAGTTAGATACAATTGTAAAAGTGCAATTGGCAAAACGGTTTGAGCAGGATGCCCTCGGCAAAAAATTTACTGATGCTGAAGCATGCAATGCATACAAGCAGGCGTATGACAACTACATGCAACCGGCCAATACCATGTTTGAAAAATTTTATACAGCTTATATAGACCATAAACGAAAAATGACGAATGAACTGGTGTACGCAGGAAAACAGTTTATGGATAAAGCATATTATGAGTATTATGCCAGCAATTCAAAGCTTCAATTTCTGTACGCATTGCAATCCGTGAGTTATGAAATACCAAGTTATTCTCCCGGCAACCTTGGAGGTTATGCATCTGCATGCATCAACGTAAAAACAAATTCGTTTACAAACAAAGGGCTGGCAAACTGGAACGATTTGAATTGCGGTAACAAATGGGAAATGAAATTGCCCGGCAGTGAAGTTTCTACCGATTGTAATAAAATTACTTTCAAGTTTGACATATTGGTTGCCGAAGGTTCTTACAGTGAAGATTTGTTTACCGGGCAATGGACAAATATGAGTTTGGAAATTGGAGTGGGCATTGGCTCAAAAAAAATAACGGATAAATCAGGCATTGAAGTGGGTGGTGCAGGCGCAGAAGTGGGCGCCTTTATTGAAATTGACAGAACAGGTATTACTGACTACGGGGGTAAAGGAAAAGTTGGTTTGGAAGGCAGCGGCATTACGCTGATAGGTGCCGAAGGAAAAGTATCGCTTAAATCCGGCAACTCATCTTTTGAAGTAAAATCGGATATGAGCAAAGCAAGCGTAAGCTATAAATAAAAAGCATGACCCAATTTAAAACAATACTTCTTCTCCTCTTTGTTTTTATTTTTTTAAAAAGCAATGGCCAGGTAAACTGCAACACGCTTGATGTGAACAACGTACCGGGTAAATGGGTGTGGCAAAAAGGCGGGTACGGCAATCAATGGCAGATGTGTGAACCTATACGAAAAGAAATGCAGCGAATTATGCCGGTGGCTTTAGATGGTTTACATGCAACCAACAGTATTGCGTTTGGAGACAACACTGTTTTTTGGCACACCAAAAGCCCCGCTGCTTACGAATGTTACCTGATGCTGAAAAAGTTCGAATGCCTGAAAGGATACAATGAACTGCGGCCGGAAGGAGAAACAGGATGCTGGATCTATTTTTCAGTAAACCAGATTGATGGAGTAAAATTTCCTATACCATGCCAGTCAACCGAACTGAAATACCATGAATATGAATCAAACATCCGTGTTGCCAATATTGAAGTAAAGACCGATGCAGCAGGCAATAAAATTATTTATTCCAGCTACAGGGCTGAAGAAGTATTAAAACACTGTTACTTTTTTTCAACAAGAAAAGATTTGCCCTTGAGAAAACTTACCAACAAAGAATTATTTACTTCTTACAAAATTTACCACGAAAAAAGACTAACCGAAAAAATAGCCCAGCAAGAAAAAATAGTGGCAGAATATGAAAAAAGATACAACAATATGTCTGCCTCCGAAAAACAAAAGGGCGATTACAGATCCCAACAGTTTCTTAATGGTATGGAATATTTAAAAAATCTGAAACTGGAAAAAGAAAATATCATTCCCTGGTATAATACAGCAATGAAACAGGCAAATATCAATGAAACAGCCTATGTTAAAAAAGTAAACTCCTATAATTTTATTCCCAAAGAATTAGAAGCCGCAGATGGTGATGGTTATAATGTTTGGGTTGACAACCTTGATTTTTTTGATAAAACAAAACCGAAAGATGCCATTCAGTGTATAGCTCTGTACATAAGAAGACAAGATGATGAGCTCCCCAAAAAGAATTTTATGGATTTGTTTTTTAGCCGTTTTAATTTAGATGTGCTTTGTAAAATAGTGGGAGAGCCGGTAAAAAAACCAATCGGCTTCAACTATCTGGATGCTTCATTGGGAGATGTGAAAACCGAATCAAAAACCAATCAGAACAATATATCAAACTATAACTACAGTTTTGAAAAAAACACTTTAAATCAATTTCCCCAGGGATGGAACGGCATGAAAAATAATACGGTACAGCAATTTGAAAATAAAAACTGGCTGGCATTTACCAAAGATGGTTACTGCTATCCGCAACAATTCAATAAAGAAATAAAAGACAACTTCAATCTTTCCTTTAACCTGAGCTGGAATAAGGACGTTGCTTACAACAGCGGGTTATTTACCGTGAGCTTTTCAGAAATTCCGTATGATAATGCAGCTGAAAGATATAAGATGGATTACAACCAAAATCAATACTGGAGTTTGTATGACAGCTATGTGGGCAAGTTTAACCGGGTAATGATTTGGTTGGATCCTTACTGGAACGGCGGCGGCACACTCGAAGTGTATTCATATGATAAAAATGAAAACACAGGTGTGAAAAAACGTATCACACTTCCTGATTTTTACATGGCAAAAAACAGCCACAACATAAAAATTCAGCGCAAGGGGAGTTCACTGGTTGTTTTTATCAACGATAAAAAAGAAGCGGAGATTGAGAATGTGTTTATACCATTTGTAAAATACAACTTGTACACGTTCAGCAGGTATAAAGGCAATAACAGCGACAATAAGAACGATGTGTTTTTTCTGGATAACATCAATGTGAACTATTAAAAATTACCTGTACATGAAAATACTAATGCCATATTTCCAACTGCTGTTTTTTAACCTGCGGTTACCGGGCCGGCAAAAAATAAATCAATTGCAGGCAGGTCTTTTGAGTTCAACACACAATTTAATTAAATGCAGATATGAAAAAGTCATTCCTCATTCACTCTTGTTTGCTGCTGTTTTTCGCAATAACAGCACAGGCTCAAAACCAGTACGATATTTTCAACTATAAAATACCGGCAGGTTTCAAACAAACCACCAAAACCAACACCGTGCTGATGCTGGAAAAAAATGAAGGCAAAAATTATTGCCAGCTCACCCTCTATGCGGCAGTACAGGCGCAGGCAGATGCGGAGAAAGATTTTATAAAGAACTGGGACTTCTTTGCACGCAATCCGCAACAGGGCATTGCCAATCCTGAAACAAGAGACACCGGTTCACTCAACAACTGGCAAATGCTGTTTGGCGCTGCCAAAGGAAAATACAACAATCAAATGTTTGCACTTACCCTCAGCAGCTTCACCAAAAACAATATCAATTATTATATCGGCGCTGTGTTTACTGACAAGAAATATATACCCGTAGCACAGGAATTTATTGCAGGTGTGCTGGCCGATGAAAAAAAATTCGCTGTTGTTAAAAAACAACAGCCTGCACCATCCAATAACACGGGTGCATCATCAAACAATACAACTGCAACATCAGGAAAAAGCAAACGTATTGCACAACCATCCCTCACATTTAATGATGGCTGGACAAGTACTGCCTATGATGATTATGTATCCATCATAAAAAACGGCACAGAAGTACGATTGATTTTTCCTGATGCACAAGTGGATAACAGCAGGCCGCAAAACACTTCTGTTTTTGAACCGCATTACTGGGATAATATTCTAAAAAAATACTACCGTGTTACAGGGCAGCCGCTTGTAAAAGAAAAACCACAGTACTCGTATGGAGAAAATGATATTTGGCTGGCACCTGCAACAGATATTGCCACCGGCAGGCAGGGACATGTAGCTATGATACTCAGTGCCCAAAATGGCAACACAGCGGTTATTACTGTGTTTGCACCCAATGCAGCATATTTTAATACCAATTTTACAGGCACTGCTGATTTTAACCGCATGTGGGGCTACAACAAGTATAATGCAACAGTATCTGATATCATTGGCGAATGGAAAAATTCAAGCGGCGCAGGCATGGAATACTACAATATCTACACCGGCAATTCTGTAGGTATGGCCACGGCTCATGTAAGCGACAGGTTTGTTTTCAACAATAACGGCACTTATCAAAGCGAACACACAGGAACTTCTACATTTCAGGGTTCAGTAAGTCATGGAAAAAGTAATTACAGCGGCACTTATTCACTCAACGATGTAACTCTAACGGCTACCGGAAGAGCAGCCAATGACCCCGGTGAATTTACCTGCTATTTCGAAGCAGTGAAATATGGATTCACATTGCGGCTTATCAACAAAAAATTTTCAGGTGAAAATATGATCCTGTACAGAGTGAAATAACAGGGCCAAAACCTATAAGGTCTTGCAGCCCTGCTTACCCGGGCGGCAGACCTTACAGGTTTAGCAACTGCGGCGTATCAACAAAAAATATCCAGGTAAAAACAGGATGCAGTACAGAGTAAAACAGTAACATCCTTTTCTTTCAACAAAATGCCATGAAAAAAATTTTCGTTTTATCTCCATCTTTTCAGGGATTGACCCGTGTTTTTATTTTCAGAACATTTGTTATTCTGTACAACCGGCTTAATAACTTTTATAAAAAAAACAAACATGAAACAGATTATTCTTATGTGCTTTTTGATGTATGCCGTAAATACGGAGGCGCAACTGCTGAAAAAAATTAAAGAGAAAGCCCAGCAGGCAGTAGAGCCTAAAAAAGCAAATGAACCTCAGCCTGCTGCAAACAACAATGATGAAGGCAGCAGCAAAACAAAAGTAAAGTGGGTACCTGTTCCCGGCTGTGAAAAAGTATTTACGCTGGCTGCAGGCGAAACATTTTTTTATGATGAAACAAAAGTAACAGCCAGTAATGGTAAACTCAGCTATGCTTTTATTATAAGCAATAAAAAATATGAATACTTTTTAATTGAAGACGGTACCCGTTCCGGCCCTTTTAAAGAACCCCCTGTAAGCCAGTTGCGTGCCATGGTACAAAAGCCGGAGAATGAAACAGGTGATAACAATGATGATGGAAGGATTGAACTTGGGGGCAATAAAAAAGACCCGGTAGCTATGCAATACAGCAAAACCATCAGCAACAAATTATACATTGTTTTTAATGGTAAAAACTATGGCCCTTATGATTTTGTTGCAAAAATGGTTGTATCGCCGGATAAGAAAAAATTCTGGGCGGCTGTGGTAAGCGGAGGAGCTGTTGCTTATATGGGCATGGGAAAAACATTCCTGGTAAATGAAGCAGCGGTAAAACAAACAGCAGGTGACGATGCCAGCTTTCCTGCAAAGCTGATGGTAAGTAATACTTTTTCCGCTGCGGCGCTGACTATTCTTGATAATTCAGGCCAAAAATCAATTACTGTTTCATCAACCGGAAAAAAACAGGAAGGAAATGTAAATGAAGTATATACCGGCAACAAATCTTCAACAACTGTTGCAGATAATGGTGATATTATTTCCATTCCTTCACAAAGCCCCACACAACTTATGGTAAATGGTACAGAAGCCGCTTCGTTTAAAGTACCCGTTACCAGCCTGAGCCGTTTATTTATTCTGCCCGATTATAAAAAATCAGTGTTCTATCAATCTGGTAAGCTTTACAGGGGTGATGGCAGTGAAGAAAGCCTCACAGGTGTGGTGTTTCCAAAGTTTGTAAAGCTGGGTAATGAATATGCTGTTTATTATTACAAAATTGCTGAACAGGATAACGGTGATAAAGATGTTTACCTCTGTAAAAAAATATTATAAGCTTCTTACTGTTGCTGCAGGTTGCGCCGTTCTGCTGAGTGCTTTTGTATTGGCAAAAAAGCAATACAGCAATCCTGATTTTGGAAAAACATTCGGAACCAAAGCAGCAACTGCCCAACAAAAACTGCAAACCATGAACAACAGTTTTGAGTTGTGCGGCAGCATTTGCCGCAGCAGTAAATTATTTATGCAAAGCATTGTTTTTCCTGAAGTAATGCGTTTTAACGAACTGAAAGATGATATAGAAACAGAAAGCCTCCGCACATTGTATGTACAGTTTGGTAAGGATTATGCCGATTTTTCTGTTGGCCTGTTTCAAATGAAACCTTCTTTTGCAGAGCTGCTGGAATTAAATGCTAAACGATTATTAACAGACAGTATGTACCATGAACTGCAGTTAAACTATCAATCATCAGATGCAGCAACAATCCGGTCTGAACGTATTAAACGTCTGCAGGATGCTGACTGGCAATTGATTTACCTCACGGCTTTTATTTGTGTTTGCAACGAATTATACAAACACAAAACATTTAATAATGAAACGGAAAAAATGCAATGGTATGCCGCAGTATATAATTCAGGATTTGATAAAGCAGACAGGTATATCACAAAAAAAATAACAGAAGAAAATTTTTATTTACAGCAGGGCATGCCCGGCAAAAAATTCAGGTATGCTGCGGTGGCCAAATGGTTTTATCTCACTAATTTTTAGCAGTCAATGAAACATTATTTTAAAAAATCATTTTTTTTGCTGTTTAGCATTATGCTGCTTTCTGTATTGTGCACCACTGCACAAATCCGCAATGCAGTTGACCTGGATAAAGTACCCCCGCAATGGGTGTGGCAAAAAAAAGGCAACGCCAATCAATGGGCAATAACAAATCCCATTCAAAAAGAACTGCAACGCATTTTTCAGCCGCTGCCCGATGGCATCTATGCTACGTTTAGCATTTCCGCAGGTGATGACCCTGCTATGGGAGCAGGCACACCAAAATCTTATGGCCCTTATCTTATGCTGAAGAAATATGAATATGTTTCATCACTCAAAAAAATTCAACAGGAAGGTGAAACCGGCTGCTGGATTTATTTTCAAACCAACACGCTCAACGGGCTTCACTGGTTTTTACCCGGCCGTATGGCCGACTTCGGATTTAATGGTGGCAATTTTCAATTATATGTATGCAACCTGAAAGTGGAAACAGATGCCAATGGCAACCGTGTACTTTATACTTCTTCTTATGGCCAGGAAAATGTGATGGCAGGTTATTGTTTCAGCGCCAATAACAAACTTCCTGTTCGGCGGCTTACCCGGAAAGAATTGTTTACTTCTTATAAATTGTACATGGATAAATTCTATGACGACTGGATTGCCCAATATGAAAAATCAATTCCTGCAAATGAAAAACGTTACAACACTTTAACTGCAGAACAAAAGAAAGAAGAAAACTATTGGCCCGATGTAATACAGCGCAACAAAAAAGAACTTAGTGAATTCAAAGAAAAAAAAGTGGAACTGGCAAAATGGTACAGCAGCAAAATGCAATCAGCCAATCTGGATGTACCTGCGGTAGTGGAAAGGCTGAGGGGAAATATGGAAATAGAAAAATTAGACGTAAAGGAAGGTTTTAATGTGTGGATGGATGACCCTTCTTTCTTTGATAAAGCAAAAAGTGCGGATGCGCCACAGTTTATTTTTCTGCAAGTAAGAAGACAGGATGACCAACTGCCTAAGAAATTATTTGTTGACCGTTTTAGTGATGCTTTCAATTTAGATGTGCTTTGCAAGATGGTGGGTGAAACTGCAAAGAAGCCTTCGGGTTTTAACACCATGACTGCCTCTCTCACCACTGCCAAAACAGAAACAAAAAATCAACAGGAAAAAGAAGGGCCTGTTTCCATCAACTTTCAAAAAGATGCAGCCGGCAGTTTTCCGGCAGGATGGAATGGCATGAAAAATATTTCGGTACAGGATTGCAATAACAGCAAATGGCTGACCTTAAGCAAAGCCGGTTACTGGTATCCCAAACAGTTTAATAAACCAATAGAAGATGGCTTTACCCTTTCCTTCAATGCAGAATGGAATAAAGAAATTTCTTACTACAGCGGGCTGTTTGCCGTAACACTGGCGGAGATGCCCTATGATAATGTGATGCAGGGATTTAAAACAGAAGGTAATCAAAGTGATTATTCTAGCCTTTATGACAGTTATGCTGCTGAATTCAACCGCATCACACTTCGCTTTGACCCTTATTTTAATGATGGCGGACAGTTACAGGTTACGGTTTATGATAAACGAAACGTGGCAGTGCTTGATCAAAAAGTTTTGCTGCCGCAGTTCTTCAGAGAAAAAAATAAACATCAGTTGCAAATAAGCCGTGAAGGAAACAAACTCATTGTAAAAGATAACGGAACCCTTGCCGGCGAATTTGACAATGTGTTTACCGGCGCTGTTCGTTACAATGCTTATATCTTCAGCCGGTACAGGTCAGGCAACGAAGAAGAAACAGATATGTATTATTTGAATAATGTACAGGTGAAGTATTAAGAACTGTTTTCAACCCCGTCAGCGGTTCTTATTAGCTAAAAAGCAATTTCAATTTTATATGAAACTATTTTCTTTCATTGCTGCATTCACTTTTTTGTTTTTGGCAAACAAAGAACAACCGGTAACAACCAGTAAACATTTTTCGTTTGCAACAAATGATACATTGCCGTCCTTGCCCGAACCCCCCAATGTAAAAAGAGGATGGGTCGGTCAATTCCTGTACACGGTTAAACTCAATGGCAGCGGCAACCAGCCCAAACCTTATTCTTACTATGTAAATTATGACAGGATACACACAGGTTATGTGGAACTGAGCAGTGAAATAAAAGGTGCTATGCGTGCCAATGCGCCCGACCGCTACAATGAACAGCGCTGGGAATCCTGGCTTCCGCAGGGCAGTAAAAAAAGCTGGAGCTATATCAACGACAGTCTGCACCAGGTAACCGTCATCACTTCTGACCAGTGCTGTCTTACACCGCATGATAATTTCCGCACCACCAAAGCCGGCAGTGTTACCCAATTAAAAGAAGGCGTTACCCATGGTTATGATTTACAGATTGATTACAGTACCGGCGCTTATATTTTATCCATGCCCCTGGTTCGCTGCGATGCACAGCAAATAGAAATATGGAAGGTGAATAAAGATGCCAAGCCTAAAAACAATTATCTACGCAATGTAAATGATACCACAACAGGGGAATTCAAAACCTATGGTTACTTTAATCAGATGGATACCATTATGGGCACCATCAGCCGTGGACAAAAAGAAATTGTTATCCGCCGCACCTCAACCATTACTTACACTGAATATTTGTACACTGACACAAAGGGCAAAAACATATCCATCACTCCTCCATCAAAAGGAACAGTTGAGTTTGTGCTGACGCTAAGAAGAGCAGGCGGCTAATTGAAATATCCTGTTTTTAGTGGATGGTTTTTGATTGCAATGCGTGATACATTTAAAAAAGATTTTACAGCATGAAAACAACACCCAGTTGCTGCTTCTTTCTGTTTACTGTTTCAATATTGATTTGCTCCTGCAAAACAGTACCTGTTACAGGCCGCAAGCAATTGAACCTGGTTCCTGATTTTATGATCAAGGAACTGTCGTTTACACAATATGATTCTGTGGTAAAAGCAAGCCCCACACTTTCACAGTTTGATGCAAGGGCCCAAATGGTAACAAAGGTGGGCGTTAGAATTCAACAGGCTGCAGAAACATATTTGCAGCAAAACAATATGGGTAAAGAACTCAAAACGTTTAAATGGGCGTTTAATACCATTAATGAAAACATCATTAATGCATGGTGCATGCCCGGCGGCAAAGTAGTTGTATATACAGGTTTACTGCCTGTAACACAAAATGAAACAGCGCTGGCTGTAGTGATGGGGCATGAAATTGCACATGCCATTGCCCGGCATGGCAATGAACGCATGAGCCAGAGCCTGGCAGTGGCCCTGGGCGGAATGGTTTTGGAAGAAGCGCTGAAAGAGAAAAAAAATGAAACACAACTTTTATTTCTTGGATTGTATTTAATTGGTACAAAGCTGGCCTATGAATTACCCAACAGCCGTCTGCAGGAAAGTGAAGCAGATAAACTTGGATTAATCTTTATGAGCATGGCCGGTTACAATCCTGATGAAGCCATTCCCTTCTGGCAACGGATGGCGGCTGTAAATACAGGAGGTCGTCTGCCGGAGTTTTTATCAACTCATCCAAGTGATGAAACAAGAATCAAAAAACTATCAGCATTAATTCCCGGCATCAAAACACAATACTTTAAACCGCTTTAATATGAAGAAGTTAGTTTTTACACTTGCCTGTTTTGTTTCAATACAATCATTTGCGTTTGATACCTGGTGGCATGCAGAGTGTACACGTAAAGCTGCAACAGCCAATGGTTTTTCTGGTGATGCAAGACTGGCGATGCAGGTATCCAATTATCTCACCGATTTTTTTGCCGTTGTACATGATAAGGCAAATGTAAAATTGCAGAAAGCCAATCTCAGTGCGTTTCAGTTTAAAAGCGATGTCTCCTATGATTTTCTTCACTTTGATGCGGTTCTTAATAATGATCAATTGGAACATAACTGGAAATATCTGTGGCAAAACACAACAACATTATTACGAAAATATTCTGCCGGTAATGCAGCAGAGCCGGGATTCAGGCTGATTGTTTTTTTCAATATCATCGGTGCAAGCCTGCACACGGTTCAGGATTTTTATTCGCATTCCAACTGGATCAACTATCATTTGCAATACAGGTTGCTTGATATTCCCACCTGGTATGAAGCATCGCCGGAAGAACGAAGCAAAATGAGATTATATACCGGCATTTATGAACCGCCGTTTAATGGGCATCCTTCTCATGAATCGCTTAATAAAGACAACTCTCAAAGACAATATAATTCAGTGGCCGTACAAATAGCTGAACGTGCATCCATAGAGTGGATCAAACGGCTTATGGATTCTGTGCCGGAAGCTCCATGGGGTGAATTAAAAAGTTATAACATACAAAACAACATGGTGTATAAAAATTTTCTTTCAAAATTGGATGCCACATTTGTTACATCCAGTTCCATAGTTGCAAATCATTTTGATGGTAATAAACCTTTGAAGCGTGTGTTTTCCCAGGACTCTGCAAAAGAAAGAGTACAGGCAGGTATTATTTTAGATGCAACACTCAGTGAATATGCTACCTATATGGTGGCAGAAAAAAATAAATTTGGCTTACCAACACCCTACTGGGCAGGATTTATGGGTTACTTTATAAGTCATGATCTTGCCTGCGGATTACTTTTGAACAATAAACCTTTTTCTTCGGCCCGTACCAACTGTACTGCTTCCTATAAACCTGCTGATGATGAAGTAAAACGGAAAAATCAAAGCGGTAATGATCCCGTAACGGATAACCCAACAAAAAAATCAACTGAAAAATCAGGCAATAACAAAAACAACAATAACTCCGGTAATAATAACAACAGCGGAAACAATTCAAATTCCAACACCACTGCCCCGGGTAATGATAAAACACCAGCGCCTCCTGCACCGCCTTCAAATAAAAAACCGGTTATTCGTACCATGCCCAAAGATTCAGTGCAGGTAAAACGAAAAACAAATTAATAGCACATCACTAAAAAATCCTGAATAGATTTTATACTTTGTCAACTAAAAATCAATCAATATGAAACAGACTTTCGTTTTTATCATGACCATTCTGTTTTTTACATCCTGCAATTTCAGCAAGGGTGTAAAAAAAGATTTAAATACCGGCCTCACCACTTCTTACAATGGTTTTGCTGTTGAAGATGTGTATTTAACTGAAGGCGAAGAAGGAAAAAAGATAAGCAGCAATCAAATAGCACTGGGCTCACTCATTAATGTGCAGTTAACAGGTGTTGAAAATTATGTTGAAGCAAATGGAAAAGTATTTCCCGGCTGCACCATTATACTAACTGATAAAGCAGGTAAAGAGTTGCTGAACATCCCTGATGCATTCAGCAGTATGGGTGATGGGGTAAAAAAAGAAGAAGGCAATAATCTCAGGGCAAAGCTTACCACCGGCGACCCAATGGTTGTGGGTGAAACCTATCATTTAAAATGCCGTTTCTACGATAAGAAGAATACAGACAGTGAGATTATTACCAATGTGGATTTGGTGATGAAATAAGTTCAGGAGTAAATTGTATGAGATCGTACTTTAAAATTCCGGAATAAACAAAGAGCTGAAGAAATGAAGAGGTTTCGTGATAAAAAGCATCTCTTTTTCTCCTGATCTCTTCGTAAAATTGATTTAATACCATTTAGACTTTAAACTTATGCTAATGCGAAGCATTTTTCCTCTGCGAACTCTGCTTCTCAGCGTGCAAAAAAATCTCACGCAGAGGGAAGGAGAACGCAGAGTAAATGACAATTTCATTGTCATTTAAAATAAAGTTTGATTTATATATCCAAATGGTATAATTTCAAACAGGTTTTTAAACATTTACAGTTTCTTCGAAAAAAGTTTCTCTTCTTATCTTCACCTCTTTGTAAAAAAATAGCCCTGATCTAAATCATTTGAAGTTTAGCAGCCATTCTTATTAGTGAAGCAGTGTTCTTTACATTAAACTTGGCCAGTAAATTTTTACGGTGTGTGTCAACGGTTGATACGCCAATAAATAACTGATCAGCAATTTCCTGGTTGGTTAAACCATCTGCCACCAGTTCCAGTATTTCTTTTTCCCTCCTGGTAAGTGCAGGTTTATCTTTTTTACCTTCTTCCACAGCTTTCATGGTATCAGTTACTTCACGGCTCAGATAGGTGCCTCCTTTTAGTACATGATGAATGGCTTCTGTTATTTCAGTTCGTTCTGCATTTTTTAATAAATAACCGGATGCTCCGTTTTCCATCATCTTATCAATAAAACTAAACTGGTTAAAGGTGCTTAATGCCAGTATCATAATTTGCGGATACATGGTTTTTACTTCTTTACACAATTCGATGCCGCTTTCTGTACCTAAATTAATATCCATCAGCAGTACATCCGGTTGTTGCTGTTTTAAAAAAGAAATACAGGATGCTGCATTGGAAGCATGCCCCACCACCTGAAGATCATTTTCATTTTGCAGCATGGCCTGTATACCTTCAATTACCATAAAATGATCATCTACTATAAATACGGTGATGGGGTTCATGTGCTGATGTTTATGTTAATACTGGTTCCTTTTTCTTTTTCTGAAAGAATGCTGATAGTGCCTTTAAGATATTCCACCCGGCTTTTAATATTACTCCAGCCAATGCCATCAGAACTGTTAAATATGGCCGTATCAAATCCGTTTCCATCATCTTCCACTGTTATTTGTAACTGGTTGCTGATGAGTTGCAGTTGTACAATCGCTTCTCTGGCCCCGGCATGTTTAATAATATTGTTAATGAGTTCCTGAACAATACGGTATAAAATTACCTCTGTATCATCACCCAGCTTCAGTTGTTCCAAACCAAAAGCATGATAGTTTACTTTGAGCACACCGCTTGCTGTAATATGATTGCAAAAATCTTTTAACGCTGTATCCAGTCCGAACTTTAAAAGACTTTCAGGCATCAGGTTGTGCGCTACAAGACGCAGTTCTTTGATGGAACTGTCCAGCATGTCCATACTCCGCTCAAACGCAAGAGAATTATCGGGTGTAAGTATCATATTCCCTTTCATGTTACTGAATGAATATTTAATACCGCTGAGCATTCCCCCTAATCCATCATGCAGATCTTTTGCCAGCCGTATGCGTTCCTGTTCCTGTCCTTTAAGCACCGCTTCAGCTGCAAGTAATTGTTTTTCTTTTTCCAGTTCTGCAATTTGCTGCTGCTGCAGTTGTTGTTTGTGTTTGTAATTGCGGTAGGAAAGCAAAGAAATAATAAACAATGAAACAGCGCTGCCGGTTAAAATATAATTCACAAGGCTTTTTTGCCTGATGGTAGATTGCTGTACTGCCAGCAGCGCTTCTTTTTTTTGTGTTTGATATTTTGTTTCCAGTTCACTGGCCAGTTTTCGGTTGTTACGGATGGCAACAGAATCTTTCACCATTGTATATGCTTTGAGATAAGCAAAACCAGCAGCAATATTTCCTCTTGCTTCTTCTGCTTTTACCAAATCAGATAAAGTGAGCAAACGCACCTGGTCCAGTTTTAAACGTTCTGCCAGTTCATCGCTTTCTTTCAAATACGTTACAGCATTGGCATAATCACCTTTTTTGAGATATACATTGCCCAGCAGTTGTTTAATGAGTGCAATGTCATAATAAATATCAATAGAGCTGTACAGTTCAAGAGCTTTTTTATAATATGAAACCGCTGTATCATACTGTTTTGTTTTTTCAACATAATACGTGCCCAGCAATGAATAAAATTTTCCCACACCAAAAACAGAATTGATCTTCCTGGCCACCCGGAGCCCTTTACGGGAAGTGGCATAAACACTGTCGTATTGTTTTTCCCCGGCATAGGCTTCGGCCATGGCCATATAACTCCGCATTATATAATTGGAATCACTGCTGCCTGCTGCCATACGAAGGGTTTCTTTTGCGTAAAACATGGCCCTGGCTGTATCTTCCAGCAAATTGTAAATTCCTGAAATGTTATAATAGGAAAAGAAAATTTTATTCTCTTCTTTTACCTGTGTAAACAAAGCAATGGCTTCTAAATATTTGGTAAGTGCAGAATCGTATTGCTGTTTCTGATGATAAATGTTGGCATAGGTATGAATGAGTGTTGCTTTTTGAATAACCGAATTTTTATCAGTATTTTTTTCAATTAACGCATATGCTTTATCCAGTAAAAGTTTACCGCTGTCAAACTTTACCTGGTAAAAAAGAAGCCTTGACTCCAGGCCATAAGAAACGGAAAGCCCATAGTTGTATTTAATTTTTTCTGCTGCTATGCGGGCATCTGTGAGCGCCTCTCTTGCAAGCACCGGTTCAATACTCATTACACCTGCCGCAAAATCATTCATGCGGTTTACCTTGGCGGTATCATCAGGCTGTTTACGAAAACTGTTCCGCACACTGTCAGCATTCAGGAATTTATACTGAGCTTTAACAGAGATAAAGAAGCCAACTGTCAGCAGTATTAAGGTGATAGAATGTTTCATTAGCTGGTTATGGTTGCGGGTGGTTGCATCTTTCTTATACATCCAGTACCATGTGCACCGATGTTCCTTTACCCTGTTGTGAATTTACGTTTAATTTTGCTTTTAAATACTCTGCCCGGTTTTTAATATTGCCCCAGCCAATACCTCTTGCAGCGTTTAAACTGTTTACATCAAACCCTTTGCCATCATCTTCAACAGTTATTTGCAGTTGATTGTTCTGCAACTCCAGTTGCACAATGGCTTCTGTGGCTGCTGCATGTTTAATGCTATTATTAATAAGCTCCTGCACAATGCGGTACACAATAATTTCTTTACCTGCATCAGTTTTAAACGCTTCCATTCCAAAAGAATGATAAGTTACTTTTAATGCGCCGCTGGCCGTAATGTTGCCGCAAAAATCTTTGAGCGCTGTATCCAGTCCAAACTTTACCAAACTTTCCGGCATAAGGTTGTGGGCCACCAGGCGGAGTTCTTTAATGGAACTGTCCAGCATATCCATGCTGCGTTCAAATGCCAGTGCATTGTCCGGGGTAAGTACTAAATTTTCTTTCATGGTATTGAAGGAGTATTTAATGCCGCTGAGCATTCCGCCCAGACCATCGTGCAAATCTTTGGCAAGACGTGTACGTTCTTCTTCCTGGCCTTTGAGAACAGCTTCTGCGGCGAGTAATTGTTTTTCTTTTTCCAGTTCGGCTATTTGCTGCTGCTGCAGTTTTTGTTTTTGTTTATAAGTGCGGTAGCTGAGCAGGGAAATAATCAGCAGCGTTGCTGCAGCGCCTGCCAAAATATAATTCCAGAGCGATTTGATTTTTTGATCACTTTTAAGTTGCGCTATTTCTTTACTTTTTTTTTCAGTTTCATATTTTTTTTCAAGGTTGGCTGATTTGGAAGAAATGATTTCCTGCACGTAGCTATCCTGTATTTCTTTTGCCATTTCTTCATAACGTGCGCCATTCTCCAAATTTCCATTTGCATAAGCAATGCGTGATAAAAGTCTTAATGCATTTGTTTCCTCCCCTTTAACCTGTTGTTTCCTGCTCATTTCCAGCGCTTCATTAGCAAAACGTTCGGCGGTTTCAAAATCTTTGAGTTGCAGGTAACAAACACCAACTGCGTTGAGTGCAATAATTTCCATATCAGCAGCCGTGCTTTCCCTGCTCAGCTTTAACGCACGCTGTGCGTATGGCAGCATTTTTTGATACAGCCCCTGTTTATCCCACACACTTATTACAGCCAATATACCAGCCGCTTCCAGCCGTTTATCCCCCGTTTTTGCTGCTAATTGCATTCCTTCATTGGCAAATTGCTCCGCTTTTTCAAGCTGCTTTTTTTCCCGCCATGCTGCTGAAAGGTTGAGGAGTGTATATGGTTTGTTCACTTCATCTTTCAGTTCATCTGCCAGCGCTAATGCTTTTTCACCATAAGCAATGGATTTATCATACTCCACACGGCCGCTATAAATTGTTTGTACTGCAATGAGCATTTGCAGGCGGATATTTTTAATGTTAATATCCGTTGTGCTTTCAATCAGCCTTTGCCCTTCCAGCAAAAACTCCAGCGCCTGTTCGTTATCGCCCACCTGTTGTGCTGAAATGCCCATATTCATGAGACAGATACCCATGTACAAAGTATCCCGGTTTATTTTTGACAATTCAAGCGCCTGCTGTTCATAATAAATACTTGAATCATATTGGCCCTGCAAATATGTTACCGAACCGTAATAAATAAGCGACTTGGTAACCCCCCGTTTATAGTTTATTTTTTCGCTGATGCTTTTTGCTTTTTGGTAAAACGTTGCCGCCATTGCCGGGTTGCTGCTTTCCAATGCATTCCCCGTTTTTATATACAACTCAACACCTGCGGAGTCTTCTTTTGCACCGGCAATCAACCGCAGCAAACTGTCTTTCACAGGATCTGCCTGTGCATGTAAAGAATTCATGCCCAACAGCAAACAACAATATATCACTAACAAATACTTCATTGCTTTTTTCTCCAGGAAACAGGATACCCTTACAAATTAAACAGTTCAGCCCAAAATAAAAACTCCCTGTTTTCTATGATTTTTTTGTTAACTCCAAAATCTCCTGTTTTTAGGGGATTTTTTTAACCCTGTATAGTCAGCATATTTGCAACAACATCATACAGGTTCCTTATTCTGTGCCTTTGAAAACACCAGCCCCACTATCACTTGCAAAACCGGCAACTGTTTTATCATTTCATTCACTTAAAAATCAAAAACTATGTTACGCAAAACATTTACCCTGGGAATTACATTTCTGCTTTTTACCGTTTTAACTGCCAGCGCCAGAATATGGCGGGTAAACAACAACGCCGGTGTGGCGGCAGATTTTACAACGTTTAATGCTGCTGCAACCGCTGCAACCGCAGGAGACACTATCCATCTTGAACCCAGCGCCACCAGTTATGCAACCAGCAGCTTTAATCTTACCAAACGATTGGTGGTAATAGGTGTTGGTTATTTTTTAGACCCAGCTAACACAACAACCCCCGGTAATGCTGGTCTTCAGGCAACTACAAACAGCAGCCGGCTCGATTTTTTCAGAATTCAGAATGGCGCAAACAGCAGCCGTTTTCTTGGGGTAACTTTTGACGGTGGGTTTTATATTGGTGCAAGCGCCACTGCTTATAACCTTTCGTTTGAAAAATGTTTGTTCAACGGAAGCAATGGGTTTTATTTTGAAACTGCAGGTAACTATGACGGAATAGCTGTACGAAAATGTTTTTTTAATAACACTACTATCTCTGCCATTAACACCGCTGTCATCAGTAATTTTATTTGTGAAAACACCATCTTCAATGGATCGTCTTCATATATAAATCTTCCTGTTTTAACCGGCACCGGAAATATTATACGCAACAATAGTGTCATCAATAATTTCGGATCTGTCTTTACACTGGCAAATGCGTATGTGGCCAATAATATTTTTGGTACTCCCTCTCCATCAAGCTTTACCAATTGTGTTATTAAAAACAACCTGTTCCAGGCAAATCAAAGCTTACCGGGTACTGCTACTGATAACAAGGTAAATGTAAATATGAGCACTGTATATGTTGGCGGCACTACAGGCAGTTTAGATTCAAGAGCTGTTTTAATACCAGGCACTCCTGCCACCAATCCCGCTATTGAAGCAGGGCTTTCAGTAGGCACTGTTATAAAACCTGATTGTGGTGCATTTGGTGCAACAGATCCTTATAAGCTATCGGGCATTCCTAATATTCCAAGCATTTACACATTTACAGTGCCTATCTCTATTCCGGCCGGCACTGCCAATATGAATGTAACCATCAGCACCAGGAACAACAATTAATAACAGGCACATGCAATTTTCATTTCATTTGTAAAGAAGATTGCATCACCATAAATTTTTTTATATGAAACAGTTCATCCTGTTCATAAGCATGGTGTTGTTTGCCTGCGGGTTGATGGCGCAGGACCCTGCCTACCCGGCATCGCCCCCTGCCCCGCAAAACATTATGAAAGCAGAATATTTTTTTGATGTTGACCCGGGCATTGGCAATGGCACCAATATACCTGTAACAGCCGCCACAGATATTAATAACCTCAGCGTGGCAGTGAACACAACAGGGTTAAGCAACGGCTTTCATCGTTTATTTGTACGCACCAGAAACAACGAGGGAAGCTGGTCAATTGCACTGGCATCTGATTTTATTGTTGATTTTAACCCTGCTTATCCAACCGTTACCATACCGCTGAATTTAGTGAGGGCTGAGTATTTTATTGATACAGATCCCGGCACCGGCAATGGAACAGCCATCATCATAACCCCGGCTGTTGATATTACTAATTTGATTGCAGGAATTAATACAACAGGTTTAAGCAATGGCATCCATCGTTTATACATTCGGAGCAGAAATAATGAAGGAAGCTGGAGTATTACCAATCAAAAAGATTTTCTTGTTGATTCTGACCCTGCCTATCCAACTATACCTGCGCCGCAAAATATTATAAGGGCTGAATATTTTATTGATACGGATCCTGGTGTTGGTAATGGCACATCTGTTACCATTACACCCGCAGTTGATATTACTAATTTGATTGCAGGAATTAATACAACAGGTTTAAGCAATGGCATCCATCGTTTATACATTCGGAGCAGAAATAATGAAGGAAGCTGGAGCATCACCAGTAACAAAGATTTTATTGTTGATTCTGACCCTGCCTATCCTTCAACACCTTCAACACCTCAAAATGTTATACAAGCTGAATATTTTATTAATACCGATCCCGGTATTGGCAATGGAACACCCATCACCATTACACCGGCAGTTGATATTAATAATTTAGTTACAGCTATCAATACATCAGCACTAACACCGGGCACTACCAACCGTTTATACCTGCGCACAAGAAACAATGAAGGAAGCTGGAGCATTACCAATATTGCTACGTTTGTGGTGGATATTGTAAGCGATCCGGTTTATCCTGCTGCTCCACCTGCACCCCAAAATGTAGTGAGAGCAGAATATTTTATTAATGCCGATCCCGGTATTGGCAATGGAACACCCATTACCATTACACCGGCAGTTGATATTAATAATCTTGCGTTGAGTGTAAATACTTCGGCATTATCGCCGGGTACAACCAACCGTTTATACCTGCGCAGCAGAAATAATGAAGGAAGCTGGAGCATCACCAATATTGCTACGTTTGTGGTGGATATTGTAAGCGATCCGGTTTATCCTGCTGCTCCCCCTGCGCCGCAAAATATTTCACAGGCTGAATATTTTATTGACACAGATTCGGGGTTGGGCAATGGTACAGCCATTTCCATTACACCTGGTTTGGATATCAGCAATATTCCTCTCAGCATCAACACTACCGCTTTATCAGTGGGGCCGCATAACCTTTATGTACGCAGCCGCAGTGCAGATGGCAAATGGAGTATAACCAATTTCAGAACCTTTAATGTGGGTACAATAACAATACTGCCAGATAGTATTGTATTTCCGTCAACCATTATCAACACTACTGCCACCAGGAGTTTGGTAGTAAGAAATAACAGCAGCACACCGCAAACCATTACAGGTGTAACGGTGGGCGCTCCTTTTACATCCAACTTTACAACCACAAGAACGGTAAATCCCTTATCAACTGATACTATCCGCATCAGCTTTACGCCCACTGCTGCATCAGCATACCAGGATACGATTGTTGTACAAACATCTGCAGGGTCTTACAAAACCCCGGTAAAAGGTACAGGTGTGGCCGTTATCAATTCATGGACCTTAGAGCCTGCCACCGGTTATAACTATGGTAATGTGCAAACAGGTAACTCCTCAAGCTTCAACTTCACCATCCGTAACACAGGTAATGCTTCCATTACTTTGAACGAAGTAAGTACAGGCAATCCGGTATTTGTGCCCGCATTCACTGCCGGAACGATTATTCCTGTGGGTGGTACACTTAATCTGCCGGTTGCTTTTAATCCAACAGCAGTTACATCTTACAGTGGTGTATTAAAAATTAAAGCAAGTGCCGGCGGGCCTGATTCAGTAACAACGGTATTGAACGGAACCGGATTTACGCCTTCAACACCACCTGTACTAAACTTTGTTAGTGCTTCGCCTTATGATGGTGTGCGTGGTGTAAACCCTGCTGCAGGTCAGTTAGGTGTGTTTACCTACAAAGTTGTGTATCGCTCTGCTGATAACAGACCTCCTGCTGCAGGTTATCCGCAAATAGGGCTTGATGCAAATGGCGACCAGGATTTTACCGATGGAGGTGAAGGTATCTATGCAATGACAAAAGAAGGTACCAGTAATGACTTTGTTACAGGTGTTGTTTATACTTACTCAGTAAACTATACTTCGTACAGTAACACACTGGGCTATCGCTTCTTTGCCAACGATTCGCTGGGCAACGCAGCCACTACAGTAAACACTGCTTATTACAGCGGCCCGATTGTAACCTTCCAGCAACTGGATTTGCGTTTGTTTGCAAACGACATCAGCTTCAGCAAAACCAATCCATTGCCGGGCGAAACATTTACGGTTACAGCAAAGATTACCAACAACAGCGCCTTCAATGCAGTGAATGTGCCGGTTTCATTTTACCGTGATACCATTTTAATCGGAAGTACAACAGTACCTGCGGTAAATGCTTACAGTACGGCAGCGGTTACACGAACACTTTCATTTGCGGCTGATGGTTTCTATCCCATTAAAGTATGGATTGATTCTGCCCGAACATTAAATGAAAGCAATGTGCTCAACAACTATGCCATACGACCGGTGATTGTTGGTTCGCCCACTCTACCCGGAGGTATCACTGTTACAGGAAGCGCATTGGTACAAAACTGTCCGGGTCTGCGACTCATTTTCAGCGGCAGCGCCCAATACTTTGGTACAGGTTCGCCAACCTCTGTTGCCGGAGCAGAAGTAACCATTAACACCGGCACTTCAATTCTGAAAACAACAACCGATGCAAATGGCAACTTTACCCTGGTGGTTCAGAACCCGCCTTGTGGTGGCGCTATTACTTATACTGTAAGTGTTACTGACTTTACATTTACCAGCAATACCTTTACGGGCGCTATCAATGTACAATGTCCTCCACCCAATGCATGTGGTGCACCACCCATTACCGGAAATGCAACAATAGTTGTTACCAGTTCCACTGCGCCTTGTGCTACTGTTGCGGGAAGTAATGCTACTACCAACGTAACCATTACCTACCGTGGAAGAAATACGGCCAACTTCTGGAGTTCCTGGGACAAGATTTGGAAAGACACCGTTAAAATTTTCAACAATGGTGTACTTATTCAAACCTATTTCACCAATGATCTTCCTGATTTTGGAAGCGAAGCCACTTTCCCCGGTGATGTGAAAACATATCCGGTTACAGTGCCGTTAAACACTACAGGACCCAATAATATCACGGCCATTGCTACCTATCAGTACAATGAGTTCTTCCAGATTCCTTCATCTACCTATAAGGGAATCTTTACGAATGAAACTGCTACTGCCGGTACTACCATTGTTGCAACGCCCAATGCACCCGACCTTACCATTAATAACTTTTCGCAAACAGGGTTCAGAAGCTTCCGCTTTGATGATGCCAATATCCAATGCGGAACAGCAGGTGCTCATGTGGTGCGGGTGGTTGATATTACAGGGGCCCCGGTGCAGTTGTTTGAAACAACGGTTGCTGCAGTGCCGGGTGGTGGTGCAGTGCCCATCAGTGTAAGCTTACCCACCTTAGCTGCGGGTACATACAGGATTCGTATTGTAACAGATACCCTGGCGCAGGTAGCAGAAGTAAACGAAAACAACAACTCGTTTGAAACTACCATCGTTGTACCGTTGCCGGATCTGAGTATTGACACCATCATACCATCCAATACGAATGTCGCCATCGGTTCTGCCATCACGTTCAGCGCCACCATCCGCAACACCGGTATTGCAGCAGGAGCATTTGCAGTGGAATTCAGGGATGGAAGTTTGCCCATTGGCAGCAATACAGCCGTACCCGGTATTGGCGAGAGCAGTACGGTTACTGCACGCTCCAATGTGTACAATGTGCTTACAACGGATAAAGCATGCCCCGTTACCATTACAGCTTTTGCTGATGCCACCGGAACAGTGAATGAAAGCAATGAATCGAACAACACCAGAAGCATTCAGTTTGGAACAGATATCACACCGATACAGGTAGCAGGTGAGTTTGGAACAAGTTCCAACCCGGTACGAGTGCGGGTGAATACGGCCAAACAGTTTAATGCTTATATCCGCAACCTGGGCTCGAGAGATATAACAAATGTAACGGTTCGGTTTGTGTATAACGGAAACACCATTGGCAGCGCACTCGTTCCTGTTATAAAAGCAGGAGAACAGTTTCCTGCAGTTGCTTCTTTCAATTACACCTTCACAACAGTGGGTAATGCAGTTGTAACAGTAACAACTGATACGGCTAATGTTGCCTGTGAAATAAATGAAACCAATAACAGTTCGCTTTACAATATTGTGGTAACAGACAGTAAGGCAGACTTCCAGGTATTGTCGCAGTTTATTTCACCCAGCAGCTTAAACCCCAATACCGGTCAAAACATCACCATTGCAGGTACGGTGAAGAATATTGGCAACAAAGTGGCGCCGCCAAGCACACTTCGCTTCTTTGTGGACAACATCCAGTTAGGCGCTCCCGTTCCTTTTAATACGTTGCAGATAGGACAGGATACAACCGTTGCTGCTACAACAACATACTCCTCACTCATACCCGGTTTGAAAGTGATAAAGATTGTTGTGGACCAGGAAAACCTGGTTGATGAAGAAGACAAAACCAATAATGAAGCGACCCGCATTATTATTGTGGGTGATGCGCCGGATATGACAAGAAATGCAGTACAACCCATCGGTTTCAACCCCAATGGATTTAATGCAGGCGATAGTGTAACGGTTTCGTATCAGGTTAAAAATGCAGGTACGAATACAGGAACCGCATGGGCAAGATTCAAGATCTTTGACATGTCAGGATCCCTCCTTGCTCTTGACAGTACACAGTTTACACTGGCGCCCAATGCAAACACTGCATTGTCCAGAAAAATGTTCTTTGCTGTTGATTCCGGATTTGTAGTGATGGAAATTGTTAACTGCACACCTGATGAATCAAACCTGCTGAACAATACAGATACGCTTTATTTCAACACGGTTGTGAGAATGAAAGCAAATCTGATTGTAAACAACCTGGATATGAAAGCAGGTTTGCCGCAACAATTACCCGGATGGATAGGTGGCAAAATCATACTGGATAATTTTAACTTAACAGTTAACGGAAACATCGTGAATTATGATACGGCCCATTTCATTATCACTAACGGTACCGGCAGGTTGCTCATCGTGAACAGCAGTAATCAAAACATCTATCCTGTAGGAACCTCCCTGTTCAGCAGTAATTTCCTGAAACTCAACAACAGCGGCACGCAGGATAACTTCAGCGTGAGGGTGGTGCCGTACGTTTTGAGAAATGGAGCTGCTGGTGATACCATCAGGGCAGGAAATGTAAACCGCACCTGGTTTATTGAAGAGCAGGTGCCCGGAGGCAGCAATGCCAGTGTGGAGATGTTCTGGTTTGCGGGGCATGAGCAGTCAGGTTTTAACAGGACTTTCAGCCGGGCAGCGCATTACACCACATCATGGCAGGTAGGAAATGCAGGTGCGGCTGCTACAGATACGGTTGCAGGAAGGTTCAGTAAACTGCAGGCTGGTTATACCAATTTTTCTCCCTTTACGGTTACCAATGATGTGCTTACAGCCTTACCGCTGCGTTTCCTTTCCTTTACAGCAGTGGGTACTAATAATAATGTATTGCTCAACTGGAATACAGATAATGAAAACAACACATCGCATTTTGATGTTGAGTTTAGTACCGATGCAAGAACCTTTACCAAAATTGGCGAAGTAAAATCTATGAACACGCCGGGGGTACACCAGTACAGTTTTGTACATGTTTCTCCCGCAGGTACGGTTTTGTATTACCGGCTTAAGCAGGTAGATCTTGATGGTAAGTTTGAATACAGTTCTGTTGCAAGGGTAAACATGAGTAAGAATGATAAAATTATTCTTACACCCAACCCTGCTCAAAATGTTGCAACGCTGCTGTTCGGCCGGCCTTCTTTAAAAACCAACCTGCAGTTGTTTAGCAGTAACGGGCAAGTTGTACTGCAGCAGCAGGTAAATGAAGGCACAAGACAATTCAATATTGATATTTCAAAACTGCCGGCCGGTATTTATACCATAAGGCTCAGTAATGAACAAAAAACCGAAATTATAAAGCTGGTAAAACAGTAATCCCTGAAAAACACTCCCCGTGGTTTTTGATCAGAAGAACCCGTCGTGTAACAGCGGCGGGTTTTGTGTTTTTTAAAATCTCCCGGTTTTCAGGGATTGACCGGTTTGCCCTTTTTTTTCATTTTTGTTGGAGAGCAGTTACTAACCCTGCTTCGTTTACCCGTTTTCACAGTAACCATCAGTACATGTACAGGTAATGCATTCAGTATTACTTATACAAAATCAATTGACCTGCAACTGATAAAGCTTAATGTCACCTGTATAAAACAATCATTTATGAAGCAACTTATACTCTCTTTCTTAATGCTGTTAACAGCGGGGCAAATCATGAGCCAGGGCCTGGCTGTAAATAACTCCGGCGCTGCGGCTGATGGAAGCGCCATGCTGGATGTGAATTCAACAACAAAAGGCGCTTTAGTACCACGCATGTTATTAGCACAACGAACCGCCATTGCAACACCTGCAACAGGGCTGCTGGTGTATCAAACCGATGGACTTGCTGGTTTTTATTACAATGCAGGAACGCCTGTAACTCCCAATTGGATACGATTGAGTGCAGAAAATTACTGGACATTAAACGGCACTAATATTTATAACAATAACACAGGTAATGTTGGTGTGGGGTTGACGTCTCCCTCAAACCCCTTTCATGTAAAATCAACAACCCGATCTGATATTGCTACATTTGATGGCGCTAACCAAATGTATATTACACTGTCTGAAAACGGTTCGCCCAAAGGGTATATCGGCAGCTTTAACCAGAGTGTAACGGCAGATGATGTGGATTTTGGCACCTATGCCGGAACAACCGGCGCATTGCATTTAATTACACAAGCAACTCCCCGTTTAACTGTTCTCAACAGCGGCAATGTAGGTATTGGAACTACAACACCCACCACCAGTCTTTCCGTAAGCGGTGCTGCTAATATTGATGCCGGCGATGCCAATACCGGTACAGTAGCCAACGCTTTAACCTTTGGTAACGGCAGCGGGGAGGGAATAGGAAGCCAGCGAAGTTTTGGCGGCAATCAATACGGACTGGATTTTTATACTGCAAGTGCCAACCGCATGAGTATTACAAATGGAGGAAATGTGGGTATTGGAACTGCAACGCCCAACGCTCCGCTTCAATTTGCATCGGATACACGTAACAGAAAAATTGTTTTGTTTGAAGTAGGCAATAATGATAACGAGTTTTATGGCTTTGGTGTAAATGGCGGGGTACTCCGCTACCAGGCCGGAACAGGAGTTGACAATCATGTATTTTATGCCGGCACTTCTGCAACCACTTCCAGTGAACTCATGCGTATTACCGGCGCAGGTAATGTGGGAATTGGTGGTATTGTTCCCAACTTCAGGTTAGATGTAAATGGCCGCATGCGAATAAGAGATGGTGGTGGTGGTACTGCAGGTTTATGGTTAAACAATTTGGCCAATACTGCATCTCCTGCATTTATTGGAATGGAAAATGATAACTCTGTTGGTTTATTTGGTAACAGCGGTTCGGGCTGGTCGTTTACTATGAATACAACTACTGGTAAAGTAAAAATTGCCGATGGCTCACAGGGCAATGGAAGGGTTTTAACCAGTGATGCCGCCGGTACTGCAACATGGACACAGTTTAACAGTACCCAATCGGTAAGAACAGGTTCGTTTGGCTCCACCGGTGCAAATTTCGATTACTCTGAAATGGGTTCTTTCCCAAATGCAGGCACTTCTAAATATACTACTGTACAAATTACGCTTCCCCCCGGCCGTTGGGTTGTTTTTGCCAACCTTCTTATCAATGGAACATCTTTGCCTGCTGGTGGTGGTATTTTCATCAGAACCTATCTGGCAGAAAGCGCAACAGTTGCTACAGGAACTACAGATATTGTTGCCGGCACAGGTGGACTCATCAGCGGTAATTTCAGCTATTCTAATACATTCTCATTTGCTTCAGGTCAAATACTCGTTAACAATACATCGGGGGCAAATAAAACTTATTTTCTCTGGGCAAATGGATCAAGAAATACTTCTGCTCCTTCAAGTGGCGCTGCTGTAGGTGCACTGGGAAGTTCTTTTTGGGGAGAAAACCAGTTGTTTGCAATACCCATGAATTAAAAGGCGTTTTCTTTTATTGACATATGAATCCGTAACAAAGCCTGTTGTTAATCCAGCGGGCTTTTATTGTGCTTTCACCGCCCTCACTTTATACCCCGCCTTTCTCAGCAAAGCAATCACTCCAATATCTCCTCCCAGGTGTGCAGCGCCCACGGCAAAAAAACTGCTGCCTTCTTTCATGTTTTTTTCCATTACCGGAATCCAGTTGCTGTTTCTTTTTTTTAACAAATCATCTTCCGCTTCCATTAAATCAGGAGAAGAAGAAACAGATGCATAAAGTTTACTGATGTTTTGTTGTTTATAAACACGTACCATGTCAGCAAACTGTTTTTCCTGTGCATCAAATTCTTTAATCATCTTTATAATATTGGCAGCTTCCACACTATCGGGTATATTATCAAACACCTGCATCTGGTCTTCAATGGTTTCAAGTCCTTTAATGTCTTTCTTTTGTGTTTTGGCCATGGCCATAAAATTGGTTTCGTAGGATTCCGTGTTTTGGCAGGGAAGCATTTTTAAATACAGCAGGCTCATCACCATCATCGGTTTAAACTGATTAAAAAGGGCAAGACCCATTCCTGCTTTTGCTTTAAAAAAACTATCCGCCATTGCATAATCTTTGCCGAATATTTTTTTGAGGTTTTCACCTGCAGGCAGTGTGGCCAGTTTCATCATGGTCATTTGCATTTTGGGGTCATCCATATCCATTTCCAGGAAAATGTTTTGAGATGCTGCAAATTTTTGCTTTACCACATCCGGCATAAAATAATCTTCTTTGCAAATGATGTGAATGGTGCCAAAGAGATAAGAAGGTTGTGACAAACCATTGCCGCTTATCTCCCACAGCAAACTGTTTGCATTCTTCTTTTGTGCAAAAGAGGTGAGGGAGAGGGTTAGTGCCAGAAAAAGTATTATCGTTTTCATTATTAATTATGGGTTGATGGTTATAATTGTTTGATGGTTGATGATGTACCTGCTCACCAATGATATAAACGTACAAGCCCGCCCGGCCAAATGCCGTTCGGACGGGTGTGCGATACTTCGGCTCCGCTCAGTATCCCGCAATTGCGGGACCACGCAAAAAATGTTGCCATGAAATACTGAACCATGAAACGAGCGTGGCAAGGGACGATGCCATATTTACAAAAGCCGGTTACATCATCTCTTCTCAACTTGCGGTAAACGGAAATTCATTCATTTCATTCACAATTTGTCTTAGTTTTTTTACATGCTGCCCGTAAAGTTTATGTACATACCATTTGTTTAAAAAATAAACAGGAATGGTAAGACCGGCAGTAAAAAGAAAACTCACCAGCATATAAAAAAAAGTAAAATAGGGAACCTGTTTCAATTGTGTCATATCCTTTTCGGGGAAATAAAAATACCAAACAACAAACGACAACATCATGACTACAGGAAAAATTAAAGTGCCAATCCACAAATACATTTTTACCAGTTTTTCAAGCGTTTTCAGCTGAGCGCTGAGGTTGCTTTTTACTTCACAGGTTACACATTCCATATTTTTGAGCAGCCTGCGTTTGCGAACATAATATGCAATATATGCAGCGCCAATAATAATGAGCATCCATGCCATGCTCAGGATAACACCTTTATAGGTTACAAAATAAAAAGCAATGGTACCGCTGTACAATACCAATACCACCATCAGCTCCCAAAACAAATTGCGTTTGAGTTTGGCAATGGGGCTTTTTGATTTTTTGCTCAGCAACTGCTCCAGCTCTTCGGCCGAAGTACCGGCGGTTTTGGCGCCCACATCTTTCCAGATGGTTTTTAAGCTCTCAAGTTCCATAAGCTTCCTCCTTTGCAATTGTTCTTAATTTATCTTTTATGCGGTTCATCTTCACACGAAGATTACCATTGCTGATACCAAGTATTTCTTCCATCTCTTCATAACTTTTATCTTCCAGGTATAACATTACTACTGCTTTTTCCACTTCGCTCAGTTTTTGTATGGCAGTATAAAGCTGTTTCAACTGTTCTTCCCGGGCATCGTCCCGCATATCAGCATCTTCTCTGGGTATAAATTCAGGAAATTTTAAATCCACCCGCCGGCTTTGTTTGCGCAAATCAGAAATAGCTGTGTTTAAAGCAATACGGTACATCCAGGTACTGAATTTGCTTTCGCCACGAAAGCTGCTGTAAGATTTCCAAAGCTGAATCACAATTTCCTGGTACAGGTCTTCTTTACCTGCTTCATCACGGCCATATACATGACAAACCTTGCGGATGATACCCTGGTTTTCATTTACAATCTTTAAAAATTCGTCCTGTACAGTGGTTGGTTTCAACTAAAACAATTATTTACTGTTATATTGGTTGCCCGAAAGGTATAAACGTTACATAAGCTGAAATAATTATTAAAAATTAGCAGCCCAATTTTATAATATCAGGGGTGATAATTTTTAATAATTATACTATCCCGAAAAGTCGGGACAAGTTGTGGCAAAAAACATTAAAATGAACACATGAAAAAAATCTATCACCTCAGCGCCTGTACCACCAGCCAGGCCATTATTAAAGAAACAGGCATTGCCCAAAAAGGTTTTGCCATGCAGGATATTAAATTTGAAAAAATGACTGCGGCACAAATTGATGAAATGAAACAACTGGCCGGCAGTTATGAAGCCCTCTTCAGCCGGCGTGCTTTAAAATACAAAGAGCTCGGGCTAAAAGATAAAAAGCTCACCGAAAAAGATTACCGCCAGTTGATACTGGATGAATACACGTTTTTAAAACGGCCTGTTGTTGTTATTGATCAATCCATTTTTGTTGGCAGTGAAAAGAAAACAGTGGAAGCGTTGAAGAAAGCTGTGAAGTGATGTGATAGATAACATTGAATAAAAGTTCGTTTAAACGTTTCGGAGTCGCACCTCCCCCCTTCTTTGCTTGCAGAGAAGGGTTGGGGTTGAGTCAGATAGAAAAACCTTTATTACACTATTTTTTTCTTCTT
>JAIEQM010000100.1 GCA_019747705.1 Chitinophagaceae bacterium
ACATGTAATGAAACAAACAATTGCAGCTAAGTGAGAAGTGGTATTGAATACCGAATAAAGAACAGGGAATAAAGAATAATGAAGGATGAATACAGTTTAATGAACAGTGAGATATGTAAATATGTAAACTAAAAATTATGAATACACAAACAAACAGAAAATTTGACCTGGAAGACAGGCTGGTTGATTTTGGTGTGTCGATAGTTGATATAACAGAAAGTATTGTGAACTCAAGAGCAGGAAATCATCTGGCAGGACAAATTGTAAGGTCGGGTACATCACCTGCGCTGCATTATGGTGAAGCGCAAAGCGCTGAGTCAAGAAATGATTTTATTCATAAGTTGAAAGTGTTGCTCAAAGAGCTTCGGGAAACCAATGCGGCTTTGAAGCTCATCAAAAAAGCAAAACTTTCACCCAAAATTGATTTGCTTGATAAAGCTGCAAAGGAATGCAATGAGTTGATTTCGATATTTATGAAGAGTGTGGAAACAGCAAGAAGAAACAATCAAAAAAGTAAAAAAGATAAAGAAAAGGGAGATGCTTAAAGTTTAAACAAGTTCAACATTTCTTATTCCCTGTTCTTTATTCGATATTGGTTTTAATTATGGAATTTTTAGCATTCATACAAATCATGAAACAGGAGCTGATGCTGGCGCTCATCATCTTTCTGCTTCTGTTTATTAAACTGGGTAAGAAAGATTGGAATACAGATATATTGCTGCATACTGTAAATGTTTTGTTGTTGATAAACCTTGTTGCAGGTTTTTTCCGGAACACAGAAGGCAGTTTGTTTGGTAATATGTATCGCACCAATGAATTGTTTGTATTTGAAAAAAATGTACTCAATCTTGGCGTGTTACTGGTTTCCATGCAATCATACAGTTGGCTCAAACAGCATCAGCATGCACCTGAGTTTTATATGTTACTGCTGAGTTCATTACTCGGTATGCAGTTTTTAATCAGCAGTCAGAATTTGCTGATGTTTTATTTAAGTCTTGAACTTTCCGCTATTCCGATAGCCGCACTGGTGAATTTTGATTTGGATAAAAAACGTTCGTCAGAAGCAGCTATGAAAATGATTTTCTCTTCTGCTTTTGCATCGGGTCTTTTGCTTTTTGGTATCTCCTTTTTATATGGCACCACAGGTGCGCTGGGCTTTACAGAAATAAGTGATGGATTGAATGGCAGTCCGCTGCAAATCTTTTCATTTGTGTTGGTAATGGCGGGATTTGGTTTTAAAATATCAGCCGTTCCTTTTCATTTATGGACAGCCGATGTATATGAAGGCGCTCCTGTAAGTGTTACTGCTTTTTTATCAGTACTCTCCAAAGGAAGTTTGCTGTTTGTGCTGGTCCAGGCGCTGAGTAAAACCTTTGCGCCGCTTGCTGCCACATCGTATCACCTGCTCATCATACTCTCGCTGGCAACGATGCTTATTGGTAATTTATTTGCTATCCGTCAGCAGAACTTAAAACGATTCCTTGCTTTTTCATCTGTAGCGCAGGTGGGTTTTATTTTATTGGGTTTGATGGCGCAAACAACTGAAGGCAATGTATCAGTGGTGTATTTTGTACTGGTGTATTTGTTTTCCAACCTCGGTGCCTTTGGTGTGGTAAGCATCATCAGTAGTGCAACAGGTAAAGAAACCATTAACGACCTTAAAGGGTTTTATAAAACCAATCCGTTGCTTTCCTGGCTGCTGGCCATTGCTTTGTTTTCGCTGGCAGGCATTCCGCCCACAGCGGGTTTCTTTGGAAAATTCTTTTTGATTTTTGCAGGCGCTGCCAAAGGCAATTATGTTATCATTACCATTGCAGCGCTCAACATGGTTATTTCATTGTATTATTATTTACGCATCATCAAAGCGATGTTTATGGATGCCAATGAAACACCACTTGCAAAAATCGAATTGAATGTGTATGCAAAACTGGCCGCTGCTGTTTGTGTGCTTGGTATTGTAATTACAGGTTTGGCAAGCGGCGCTTATCAATACATCTATAATTTAGTTTTGATTAACTGATTGAACAATGGCTATCAATAAAAATCATGAGTTTGAAGATTTGAACGGTGTTAAATGCGCCGTGGTGGAAAAGAACGCCTCGCAACAACGTGTTGATTTTTTACAATCATTACTGGAGCTGAATGGATTTACTGTTGTGGTTGTTCCATCACCACCACCAAAAGCTGCACCAACACCTAAGCCCGCAGAAGGTGAAGCTGCAGTTCCAGAACCTTCTACCCCAAACCCCACACCTTCCACCTTCACCGTCGGTGTTACGGATGTGCGGTTTAATGTTACCAATGCGTTGATGGGCCGTATGCTTAAAACAAAAGACGGGCATATTGTTACGGTTGATTACTGGCAGCAAAAAGAAACCGTGAGCAACGATACAATTCCATATTTTTCCAAAGACGAATACATACACTCATGGAAGTAAAATCTTTATTTGATAAAGCTGCTTATGAAGGCATCTTGCAGCGATTGAATCATTTAAGTGCAGACAGTGCACGCCAGTGGGGAAAGATGACGGCTGCACAAATGCTCACGCATTGCAAGGAAGCCTTCAAAGTTCCGTTAACCAGCAAACCGCTGAAGAAACATCCGCTTTCCATCATCGGATGGATGTTTAAAAAAGTATTGTACAGCGATAATCCTTACAAACAAAGCCTGCCCACCGCTCCCAATTTTATTGTAAAAGATGAACGTGATTTTGAAAAAGAGAAAGCCGAAATGCTTTCCATTGTAAAAGCCTTTCATGAAAAAGGCGCTGCTGGTATTGGTGATAAAGTGCATCCCATGTTTGGAAAATTAACAGCCGACCAATGGGGCCGCAGCATGTGGAAACATTTGGATCATCATTTGAGGCAGTTTGGGGTGTGAGGGAGGGGGTATCATTTTTATATTTTGGAACTTATGACCAATTTGAATTTATGTAAGAGGTTGTGTAAATTTATGTGGAGGGTGTCATTGTGCAAAAAGTTCTCTAAATTTTGAAATCGCTATATTTGAAATCTCAAATAAGTGTATTAATGAATTTGGCAGAAATTAAGATTTTTCGAATGACTCATATTAACAATATTGAACACATATTGCAAAACGGGGTTACGCATAGAAATTCTCCAAATCACAATCCTAGCTATATTACCATCGGTGACGTTAGTTTAATAAATACAAGAGATACAAAGCAAGTTAAGGTTGATAATGGCGATTTCCTCGATTTTCATGCACCTACAATAACTCTTGGAGATTTTATTCCGTTTTACTTCGGTGTAAAAATGCCAATGTTATATGTTATACAGAACGGAGGTAACTTTGTAATAAAGTCTACGCCTGCTTCAAGAATTGTTTACATAGTTTGTTCTGTTAGCAGAATAATTAATCAGCATGAGAATTACTATTTTTCAGATGGTCATGCTACTGATAGCTTAACTTCATTTTATGACAAAACCAGAGTTAATGAATTGGAAAAGATTATAGATTGGGATGCAATTAAAGCTGCTTATTGGGGCGGGCAGGACGATTTAAATGTAAAGCGGAAAAAGCAAGCTGAATTTTTAGTTTTCGGAGACTTAGCACAAAATCTCATAATGGGCTTCGTCTGTTATAATGATAACGCTAAAAACGACTTAATTGATTTTGGAGATCGAGAGCATAGAATCAAAGTAATACCTAGTGCTTACTATTAATAAACATAAATGATACAATATATTACAGGCAATATTCTTGATAGCGAAGCCCAAGCTCTTGTTAATACGGTAAATACTATGGGTGTTATGGGGAAAGGCATTGCTTTGCAATTTAAAAAAGCCTACCCTAATAATTACAAAGCTTACGAAAAAGCGTCTAAAAATGAAGAGGTTAAAGTTGGAAAAATGTTTGTCGCTATTGATAGCAATACAACTACAGGAGAAAGGATTATAATTAACTTTCCTACAAAAACTAACTGGAGGAAACCTTCAGAGTATAAATATATTGAGGATGGTCTAGACAATCTTGTTGAAGTAATTAATGACAGACAAATAAAAAGTATTGCAATACCGCCTCTCGGCGCAGGAAATGGGGGTTTAAATTGGGAAAGGGTAAAGAAACTAATAGAACAAAAACTTGGACATTTGGATATCAATGTTTATGTCTACGAACCAACATTACAAATTCAAGAACATTTAATGAAAGAAAGAGCAAAGCTTACAGATGCTCGAGCTTTACTACTATATGTTTTGTATGACTTAGTTAAAAATGGTGAATATGTTTCGGAGTTTTCGAGCGAAAAGGTTTGCTATTTCTTGCAAAAATTTGGAGCAAAGAAATACTTTAAGTTGGAGTTTGAGCCAAATTTTTATGGCCCATATTCAGGCAAAGTTCGATTTGTCTTAAATGCAATTAATGGAAGCTACCTAATGGGTTATAGTGATATGAATAAAAAACCTTTTGAGCCATTAACGTTGATTCCGGATGCTTTTGAGACTATAAAAAACCATATCGAAAAAAACAGCGAGCTATTAGAAATAGCAAATAAAACTATTCTCTTTTTAAGAGGTTTTTATTCAGATTTTGCCTTAGAATTACTATCATCAATTGATTATATATCTACAAAGGAAAACACTTTTGACAAACAAGTAATTTCTAAAGGTTTAGAAAAATGGAGTGACAGAAAACGTACATTATTCTCTAATCCAAAATATCTTGAAGTTTCTCTTAGGCATTTGCAGTCAACTGGTTTTGCTTAATTAAATTTTTCATTCTGTAACGTTTCCCCTTGTTTGCTTATAAACACGTTGCCTGTAAGTTTTGATTATTCTTCCTGCCGCTTGCAAAAACTGTCTGGAAAAAACTCAAGAATTATATAGTTTAACTAACCAGCATTAGAACCGACTCTTCCCCCACCAACGAACCATTTCCCTTTAACTTTGTTTCTTTGTTTTAAAACCAAACAAATTATGCGTCAGAATCCATTCTCAGAATTACCCACCGAAGAACTGGTAAAAAAAGAAAAAGGTATGAAGATAGCCATCATTGTACTTGGTGTATGTGTAGGACTGATGTTAATCAGCGGCGGTTATTTGTATTCTCAAAAGGGTTTTACGTTTTCAACGCTTATGCCCATCTTATTTTTACCGCTTTGGTATTTGAATTATTACAACTGGAAAAAGCTGAAAGAAGAACTGGCGAAAAGAGGATGAGGATTGTTTTTTAAAAGCCCTGGAAGGGCGAAATGTCAGTAGAAAAAAACAATACGAAATGTATTTAGAGCCCCAGCGGGGCGATATGTTTTTTAAACCAAAATACACATTTCGCCCCGCTGGGGCTCTGACTATTCTAAAATGATTCTTCTACTGATATATCGCACCTCTGGTGCTGTAAAAAAATACAACACGTTATGTTTAACTCTTTCAAAAGGTATCTGACCTGCCTACTGTCATGCAGGCTTCTGTGAAGTGCTGACACCAACCGCAGTTTGAAATTCGGAGGGATAGATGTCAGGACGTTGCAAACGTCAGACATCGAACAGTTCAATTTTTATTTTGCTTTTTTTAGCTGAAACACATTGCCTTCGGGGTCAACACCATCGCATACCCAAAATGGATAATTGTCAAATGTTTTAATGTTTCGCATGGCAACTCCTTTACTGAGCAATTGTTCTCTCAGAGCAGAAAGGTCTTCTGTTGTTTCAAATACCAATTTTATATTTGTTTCGCTTTGGGTTTGTATGTTGCTGTTTCTGTAAGCTTCACCAACTCTGTGCAGACCGATACTGCAGTGCCCCGCCCGCAACAACACCCATTCATCTTTTATTTCTTCCAGGATGCTGAGGTTAAAATGATTGACATAAAAATCCCGGAGCAGGTTTACATCAAATGTGTAAATGATAACGGAATCAAGAGATAATTTCATATTGATAATTCATTTAGTGCAGAATTCAGCTTAATAGATAACAAGGCGATGAAAGGATTGCGACGCAACGAAGATGCCACAAGGAACTGCTGCTGGTATCATAACCCTTCATCCACCGAAGGTTTTCCAACGCCATTGAAAAGAATAAACAATGCAATCACCAACGGGCCCAATGCGGGCATCATCTTACTGGCGCCATGACCGTTGGGTATATGATACACAAACAAAGCGACTCCAAAGTAAATGGCTACGGCAGCAGCAGCCCATTTCGCCTTCCAGCCAATGATGAGCAGCGCATACGCAATGAGCGCCATCCATGTGCCCGCAAATGCAAACGCATAAGGCAATGGAAATTTTAAATCGGCCAGATTTTTACTGAAACTTTCAACGGCCGAAAGTTCATAGGCTTTCAACTTAAGGGCCGTGTACAAATACAATGCAAAAATAAAACGAAGCAGGAGTGGGGCGTAGGGAACTAACTTCTTCATGCGTGGCTGATTGTGGGAGAAAGATAATAAAGTTATTGCCGCAAAGAAAAATATTTGCCACAGCCTGTCCCGCATGTGCGGGGGAAGCACGGAGGGCACGGAATGTTTTTTTGAACAAAGAGGAAAAGAGGTTAAGAGAAAAAACTCTGTGAACACTATGTCCCCTGTCTACAAAATATTTTTTCTCACAGAGCGGAAGATGAGGACACAGAGGATTCCTTTGTACCTTAGCGCCTTTTTGCTTTTGTTTTTACCACCTGAGACATCTGAGAGTACCTAAGAAAAACATTTTATAACACGCCTCTCTTATTCTCCTAACCTCTTTGTTTTTGTATTTGCATTCATATGTGTCTCTAGCAAAAAAAGGAGCTGCTTTCACAATTCCCTTTTATGTTACAGTTAGTAAAAGTTACAGGCCCTTCAACGTAACCAACCGTTCCCACTTACTTGTTTTAGCATGCTCAGCCGCTTCTAAAAACTGTTCTGCCAGCTCTGGGTCTTTGGCTTTGATAACATTGAAACGGTTTTCATGATACATAAATTCACTCAATGGCAAGGAGGGTTCTTTACTGTCAATTACAAAACGTTCACCTTTTGGTTTGAGCGGATTGTAATGAAACAGTGGCCAGTAACCGCTCTTCACCGCAAAGTCCTGTTCTTCGGCGCCATGTGCCATATCAATACCATGTGCAATACAATGACTGTATGCAATAATCAATGAAGGGCCGGGATAGGCTTCTGCTTCGAGTATTGTTCGTACGGTGTGCATATCATTTCCACCCAATGCAATTTGTGCAACATACGCCGTGCCGTGTGCAATGGCCTGCAGGGCTAAATCTTTTTTACCTGCTGTTTTACCATTCACACTAAACTTGGCGCTGGCGCCGAGCGGTGTTGCTTTTGATTTTTGTCCGCCTGTGTTGCTGTACACTTCCGTATCAAGAACAAGAATGTTTACATTTTCACCTGTAGAAAGTACATGGTCTAATCCGCCATAACCAATATCATAAGCCCAACCATCGCCACCAATAATCCAAACAGATTTTTCGGCAAGAAAATCAGCGAGGTGAAATAAATTCAATGCCGCCATTGATTTCATACCGCTGAGTTTTTCTTTTAATACTTTAATGAGTTCATGTTTGGTATGAATATCAGTTTCATTACTTTCTGTGGTGTTAAAAATAGAGGTTGCCAAATCATCGCCCACATGCGGACGCATTTCATCCAGCAACTGCAAAGCCATTTCTTTTTTCTTTTCATTGGCGAGTTTAATACCAAGACCAAACTCTGCATTGTCTTCAAACAAACTGTTGGCCCATGCGGGCCCTGTACCTGCTTTATTGGTACTCCATGGAGTGCTTGGAAGATTGCCGCCAAAGATGGAAGAGCAACCTGTAGCATTGGCCACAATCATACGCTCACCAAACAATTGTGTAATGAGTTTGAGATAAGGAGTTTCACCACAACCTGCACAGGCACCGCTGAATTCAAACAAGGGTTGAAAGAACTGTGAACCTTTTACTGTGTTTTTGTTTACTCTTGCACGGTCCACTTCTGGCAATGAAAGAAAATAATCCCAGTTTGTTTTTTCGGCTTCCTGCAAATCCGTTTTATCCATCATGTTGATGGCTTTGTGCGAAGCATCTGTTTTTGAAGTGATGGGGCAATACTCCACGCACAAGGTACAGCCTGTACAATCTTCAGTTGATACCTGCAAACTGTAAGCTTCCGTTTCTTTGTTCCATTCTTTGCCCACAGGGTCAACATATTTAAAAGTGGATGGAGCTTCGTTCAATAAATTCTTATCAAACACTTTGGCACGTATGGCTGCATGCGGACAAATAATTACACACTTGTTACATTGTGTACACAAGCTGGTATCCCACACGGGTACTGCATCTGCAATGTTTCGTTTTTCCCATTTGGTGGTTGCGCTGGGGAACGTTCCATCTGCAGGAAAAGCGCTCACGGGCAGTTCATCACCTTCGCCCGCCATAATTTTGGCCAGCACATCTTTTACAAAATCAGGCGCATCGTTTGAAACAACTTCGCCCAATGGCAAATTGCCAACAGTGTATTTTGAATAATCCACTTCATATAAATTGGCGAGTGTGGTATCAACCGCATCGTAATTTTTTTGCACTACCGCTTCACCTTTCTTCCAGTACGTTTCATAAATGGCTTCTTTAATTTTTGCAATGGCTTCTTCTCTTGGCAGTATATTGCTGATGGCGAAGAAACAGGTTTGCAAAATGGTGTTGATGCGTGTGCCCATACCTGCATCTTTAGCAACGGTATATGCATTGATGGCATAAAACTTCAACTGCTTATGAATAATTTCTTCCTGTATTTTTTTTGGCAGCTTGCTCCACAGCTCTTCTTTATCATAAGGCGCATTGAGTAAGAAAGTAGCGCCTTTTTCTGCATCCTTTAAAATATCATACTTGGTTAAGTAATTGAAATGATGACAGGCTACAAAGTTGGCCGATTGAATTAAGTAAGTGGATTCAATTGGTTTTTCACCAAACCGCAAATGCGAAACAGTAAGTGAGCCCGATTTCTTTGAATCATACACAAAGTAACCCTGCACATGGTCGTTGGTTTTATCACCAATAATTTTAATGGAGTTTTTATTGGCGCTCACTGTACCATCAGCACCCAAACCAAAAAACAAACCACGGAACAAATGCTGCTCTTCCAGGTTAAAATGTTTATCATACTCCAAACTGCTGTGGCTCACATCATCATTAATACCAATGGTAAAATGGTTTTTCGGTTTTTGTTTTTTCATTTCTTTAAACACCGCTTTGGCCATAGCAGGCGTAAATTCTTTACTGCTCAATCCATAACGTCCGCCAATAACATGTGCATGATGATTTTCCTGCGCTTCATTCAACGCATTCACCACATTCATATACAAAGGTTCACCAATACCTGTTGGTTCTTTACAACGGTCCAGCACGGCAATATTCACCACCGATTTTGGAATGGCTTTCATAAATGATTCCACATGCAGCGGACGGAACAAGCGAACCATTACCATACCCACATGTACACCTGTTGAGTTTAAATAATCAACTGCTTCTTTTACAGCACCAGCGCCACTGCCCATGATAATGATGATACGGTCAGGATGTTCATGACCGTAATATTCAAACAGGTTGTATCTTCTTCCTGTGAGCTCATAAAATTTATCCATCTGTTCCTGCACAATCTCAGGCACTTGTTCATAATAAGGAGTTGCTGCTTCACGGTTTTGAAAATACACATCAGGGTTTTGTGCTGTGCCACGTATTACAGGGCTGCCGGGGTTCAATGCACGGTCTCTGTGTGCATGAATGGCTTCCATATCCATCAATTGCTCAATGATTTCATCAGGAATAATTTCTACTTCATTGAGTTCATGTGAAGTACGGAAGCCATCAAAAATATTTAAGAACGGAACTCTTGCTTTTAATGTGGAAGCATGTGCAATCAATGCCATATCCATTACTTCCTGCGGGCTATTGCCAAACAGCATGGCAAAACCTGTGGAGCGAACCGCCATCACATCACTATGGTCGCCAAAGATGGAAAGTGCATGTGTTGCCAAACTGCGTGCTGCAATATGAAACACCGCAGGCGTTAACTCACCTGCAATTTTGTACATGTTGGGAATCATCAGCAACAATCCCTGCGATGCTGTAAATGTACTTGCCAGTGCACCGCCCTGCAACGCACCATGAATAGCGCCTGCCGCACCCGCTTCACTCTGCATTTCAATCACACGTGGCGTGGCGCCGAAAATATTTTTCATGCCTTTGGCGCTCCATTCATCAGCCCATTCGCCCATGGCGCTGGAAGGAGTAATGGGGTAAATGGCACACACTTCACTGCACTTATAAGCAATGTACGCCGCCGCTTCATTGCCATCCATTACATCCACTTTCTTTTTTGTTTGATTGGTTGACATAATAAACCTGTTTGGTTGAGGAGCGAAATTACCCGACCCTGCAAGGTTGGTGAATGACGGGAGTCATTCAATAACCTAATTGCTGTGTGTGAAAGAGATGAGGAAGGTGGTGTTACGGGCGGGGGTGCAGACGAGGGGTCGTTTTTGCCACGCTCGTTTCATGGTTCCGTTTTCATGGCATCGCTGGTTTGAGAGTGAATCTGGCTCATTAATTTCAATTTTCACCTCACCCTCCATCTCCCTCTCCTCACGGAGAGGGAGCGGTGCTGCATCGCATGTTTCAACTTTTTAACTTCCACTTCATCTTTTGTATAACCTTCGGCACATATCCATCACTCCAATTGAGTATCACAACATCAGCAAGTAAAAGATTAATCAACCTGCATCACATAGGATGTTCACTAATGTTATATTGTAATTCACCACAGTAGTACCAAAGCTTAATCAGGGAACCCTCCGATTTCGGGCCGTCATCGAAATCGGCCTCCTTTTTGGTTACTTTTTGGAGAAGCAAAAAGTGACAAAAGAAATAATCTGAAATTACTTGCACAGCCCTGCAAAAAATTCCAAACTTCGCAGAGCTTGATAAAGTAAAAATAACTTTATTCTCTTCCTGTTCTTTAACCTTAAAACTTACAGTTTATGGAATCAAAATCAGCAATTGATTTGGTAAAAGAAGCCAAACAGCAAATTGAAAACCTCACACCCACACAGGTTGCAGAAGAATTAGAAAAAGGAAATGTTACGCTTATGGATATTCGTGAAAGTGAAGATCTAAAACAAAACGGCAGAATTTCAGGTTCGGTACACGCATCAGGAGGAATACTTGAGTTTTAGCTGACCCTTCACTTCCTTATCACAAAAAAGAATTTGATAAAGAAAAAAGAATCATTCTGCATTGTACATCAGGAGGCCGCTCTGCATTAGCAACCGCAACATTAAAACAAATGGGTTACAAAAATGTGGCGCACCTGGATGGTGGCATCAAGGCATGGAAAGAAGCTGGAATGCCCGTTGTTGAATAATGTTTATCGGTTGCGAATAATACAACACAATAGTTTACGATTACCCCGCTCTTAAAGTCTCCGGGCTTTGAATCTTTCAATTAAAAGTCTGGAGACTTTTCTATATTACTGAGAAATTGTTTGCAAACCCTTCAAAGTTTTGAAACTTTGAAGAATGATAAGGCAATACGCAGGGTGTACAAGCACACTCACCAGCAGTTCACCACACGCTTTTATTAAATTTTGCACTAAAACTGTTTTACATTTTAAAACTGTATTCTCAACAGTTTTCTCAACGATAAGCTGTTGCAAAAAAATAACAAAGAGATAGCAATAAAGTGGAGGTCAGCAGTTTTTTTCATCATAACTTTTTATTTTTGCCATCACAATTATGAAGAAACTTCTGTTCGCACTTATAACAGCATGCTGTTTGTTAAGCTGTAAAAGAGATACTGTACCCAATGGTGAAATGTCCGCAGGGTTTATTACAATATCATTTGATGATAATGCAGTTGCCAACTGGAATGAATACCTGCCCCTGCTGGATTCACTGGGTATGAAGGCCACGTTTTATGCTTGCCGCTATCATGAACTGAATGCAGCTCAAAAAACAGAACTGCATAACATTGAATCGCACGGCGATGAAATTGCATTTCATACAACCACCCATTCTGATATGGTGAAGGCGCTTTCAAAAAGTGGAATGGATAATTTACTGAAGACAGAAGTTAAAGAAGAACTGGAAAAATGAAACAGGATGGTTTTAATCCTGTAAGCTTTGCGTACCCGTATAGCGCCCGTAATACTGAGCATGGATCATGCACTGATGCCTTATTTTAAAAGTTTAAGGGCTACCACAGGCAAAAACAATCCCAACTCCTGTTTTGCACCCAATAAAGGAAAAGATCAGATATTCCGTGCACTTCCGGTAGATATGAATTCATGGGCCACTAACAATACCATTGAAGATCACATCCGCAATGCGGCAGAAAAACATGACTGTGTTTTTTTGTATGCCCACGAAATCAATAATCCTTTGTATAAGTATAACATCAGCAGGGATCGCCTCATCTTTATTGCCCAAATGGCAAAAAAATACAACCTGGATTTTGTTACAACCAGCGAAATGACCAACTGAGTACAATTTATTTGCTGTTGTAATAAAAATTAAACGAACTTGTACTTATTCATATTATGAAATAATCATTAAAAATCAGCAGCCCATCTTTACACCAACCGGGATGATAATTTTTAATGATTATACTTTGTGGCAAAAATTAAAATAAAAATGAACACATGAAAAAAAGTACAATACAGCTCTTACGCTTTCATTTTTCACTCTTTCTCATGCCGGTGTACTGGTTTGCATTATCACAACTGGTGCATATTAACTGGTGGAGAGCTGTCATCATATTCATCATCTTACATATACTCGTTTATCCCGCCAGCAACGGTTACAACAGTTATATGGACAGGGATGAAACACCCATCGGCGGTTTAAAAAATCCGATGCAGCCCACCAAACAGTTATTTAACATGACGGTGGCAATGGATGTCATTGCTGTGACGATTTCTTTCTTCATCAGCATTTACTTTGCATTGGGCATTGCATTCTACATCATGGCATCAAGAGCTTACAGTTACCGGAAAATAAGATTGAAACGGTATCCAATCATTGGTTACGCAACGGTAATTATTTTCCAGGGAGCGGTTATTTATTGGTTGGTGTATCACGGCAGCAGTGAAGCATTGTATATGAAAGCATCTGTAAGCGGAATGATAGCAGCCAGTTTATTGATTGGCGGTTTTTATCCGCTCACACAAATTTATCAGCATAAAGCAGATGCAACAGATGGTGTGGAAACTATCAGTTATAAATTGGGATACAGAGGCACATTCGTTTTCTGTGCTTCTGTGTACTCTGTAGCCATGCTATTTTTGGGCCATACTTTTTTATCATCCCTCATGTTTACACAATTTTTAATCATCTTACTCTTTTTCCTGCCCATACTTGTTTATTTTTTTTGGTGGGCTGCAAAAGTGTGGAAGCATACAGATGCTGCTGATTTCAAAAACACCATGCGCATGAATATTCTGGCCAGCACATGCACCAATTTGGGTTTTATTACTGTCTTAATCTTAAATCACCTTGAGTAAATTAATTTCAATAGGAACCGCAACACCTGCCCACAAGCATAACCAGAAAGATATTCAGCAGTTTATGCAGCAGGTGTATGCACTGGATGCAACAGAAAACCGCAAGCTGAAATTTATGTACAACCTCAGCGGTATTGATACTCGTTATTCAGTGGTGCCCGATTACAGTCATACCATGAGCGAATGGAAATTTTATCCGCATAGTGAAAACCTGGAGCCCTTTCCATCGCTGGAGCAACGCATGCAGTGGTACAATAAATATGCAGGGCCTTTATCTGTTGATGCCATTCGTAATTGTGTGGAAGATAAAATTCATACCAATGAAATCACGCATCTCATTACGGTAAGCTGTACAGGCATGAGTGCGCCGGGTTTGGATTTACAGGTGATGGAACTTTTGGATTTACCCAAACATATTTACCGAACTTCCATCAACTTTATGGGTTGTTATGCAGCCATTCATGGTTTAAAAATGGCCGATGCTATTTGCAAAACTGAAACAGATGCAAAAGTGATGATTGTGTGTACAGAGCTTTGTACTTTACATTTTCAGAAAGAACCAACCCAAGATAATATTGCATCTGCATTGTTATTTGCTGATGGAAGCGCTGCCGCATTGGTTACACATGATGATTTTAAAAGTGACGGTTTACACCTCAGCAGCTTTTACAGTGAAGTAGTGCCCAAGGGAAAACGGGATATGGCATGGGAACTTTCTTCAACAGGATTTCTTATGACATTAAGTGGCTATATCCCTGATTTGATTGAAGAAGATTTTGAGCCATTGGTGATGCGTGCGCTGCAGCATGCAGGTGTTTCAAAAGAAGAAATTGGTCAATGGTGTATTCACCCGGGCGGCAAACGTATTGTTGATGCTATTCAAAAAAGTTTACAATTACCAACTTCTTTGTTTGAAAAAAGTTATGACGTATTGCAGCAGTTCGGCAATATGTCCTCTCCTACCATTTTATTTGTACTGAAAGAGTTGATGCGGAAAAAAGAAAAGGGAGCCGTGTTTGGCGCAGCATTTGGCCCGGGTTTAACCATGGAAACTTTTGTTGCAACCCATTCTTAATTTTTGATTTTGACGTTTGTCTTCTTTTTTTGGTTCTTGATTTTTGGTTCTTGGTTCTTGTATTTTGATGTTTGATTTTTTAACATGAAAGATTTTTCTAACCGCAGCTCACAAAAAGAATTACTTGACCGTGATGATATTCCGTTTGAAGATATCAAACAGAATATGAAGGAGCTGGATTTTATCAACACCTGGCTGGGCGGTCATGCCATCACCATCAAAGGAATTGAAGCGCTGGTAAAACTTTCCAGCTACCAGCTTTCTGATAAACTGACTATTTGTGAAATGGGTTGTGGCGGCGGTGATAACCTGCGGGCTATTGGTAACTGGTGCAGGCAAAGAAATATTTCTGTGATACTCATCGGTATTGATATGAATCCCAACTGCATTACGTATGCACGCTCACGGAACGATAATTTTGATATTGATTTTATTGCAGATGATTACCGAAATGTAAAGCTTGAAACAAAACCTGATGTCATTTTTTCATCACTCTTCTGTCATCATTTTACCAATCAAGAATTGCAGCAACAGTTTCTATGGATGAAGGAAAATGCCAGAGTTGGTTTTTTTGTGAATGATTTGCAAAGGCATCCCCTGGCCTATTATTCCATCAAACTTTTAACACAACTCTTTTCTAAATCCTATCTTGTAAAAAATGATGCACCTTTGAGTGTGTTGCGGGGGTTTCATAAAAAAGAACTGTCACAAATACTCAGAGAATTATCCATTATCCATTATCAATTAAATTGGAAATGGGCATTTCGCTGGTTATTGATTTACAAACATTGAAAATTGAGCATTGAAAATTCCAGATATGATTTAGCAATTATTGGTGGAGGCCTGGCAGGTCTTGCCCTTTCTATTCAGGCCGCTAAAGCAGGTTACAAAACAGTGTTGTTTGAAAAAGAACAATATCCCTTTCACCGGGTATGTGGCGAATACATCAGTTTAGAAAGCTGGGATTTTTTGGAACGGTTGGGTTTGCCGCTTTCACAGATGAATTTGCCCATTATTAAAACATTACAGGTAACAGCCCCCAACGGAAAATTATTTCAAACAAAATTACCATTGGGCGGCTTTGGCATCAGCCGCTATACATTGGATAATGAATTGGCAAAAATTGCAAAAGCAGTTGGGGTAACAGTTCTTGAAAATACAAAGGTGAATGATGTACAATATAACAATGGAGTATTTAAAATTTCAGAGGTTGGCTCCTCCCCCCTGGGGGGAGGTTGGGAGGGGGCTATTGTATGTGGTTCCTTCGGCAAACGCAGCAACCTTGATGTAAAGTGGAACCGAAGTTTCATTCAGCAAAAACCAAATAAGCTCAACAATTATATAGGCGTAAAGTATCACATCAAAACACAACACCCACCTGATGTAATTGCGCTGCACAATTTTGAAAATGGTTATTGCGGTATTTCGCAAATTGAAGATGGAAAATATTGCCTCTGCTATTTAACCACGGCTGAAAATCTCAAACGCAGCAACAACAGTATTGAACAACTGCAGCAAACCATTCTATACAAAAATCCGCATCTCAAAAAAATATTTACGCATGCTGAATTTTTATACGAAGCGCCAGTTACCATTTCGCAAATCAGTTTTGATAACAAAGCCCAGCTTGAAAATCATGTATTGATGCTGGGTGATGCGGCTGGCATGATTAAACCTCTTTGCGGTAACGGTATGAGTATGGCCCTGCACAGCAGTAAACTTGCATTTGAATGTGTGGATGCGTTTCTGCAAAACAATAGCGGCAGGGCAGCAATGGAGCAGCGGTATGTGCAGCTCTGGAACCAGCAGTTTGCACATCGGCTCCGCACAGGCAGAATGATTCAGCGTTTTTTTGGCAAATCATCCATCACCAATCTGTTTATTCAATCCTTCAGAACATTTCCGTTTCTTGCTTCGCCATTGATTCAACAAACACATGGTAAGCCGTTTTAATTGTGTTTAACCTGTCAGGTTAATTGCTTTAAAACGGTTTGAATAAGTAAACAAAACCATCATAAGTGTATCCAACCTGACAGGTTAAACACCCACAGATTCAAAGTCACTAACCTGACAGATTGAATATTCCATAAAATTAATTTTCAAAATATTTTGAAAATTCGGAAACATGGCCTAACTTAGGCTCTTCAAATAAAATCTCATTTTGAAATTATCAGAAGCCAAACAACAATTCATCAGCACCTGGGGCGCAATGGGTACGCATTGGGGCATCAACCGCACCATGGCACAGGTGCATGCACTGCTCCTGATTGCACCTGACCCTTTGACACAGGATGATATCATGGCACAACTCAACATCAGTCGTGGTAATGTAAACATGAACATCCGTGATTTGATTGATTGGGGGTTGGTTGACCGTGTGCTCATCCAGGGCGAGCGCAAGGAATATTTCACAGCAGAAAAAGATATTTTTAAAGTAGCCACTCAAATCATAAAAGAAAGAAAGAAAAGGGAACTGGATCCGATGATGAAACTGATGGATCAGTTGAGCAAAGTGGAAGGCGACCGGCGTGATAAAGAAGTAAAAGTGTTTGTAGATACCGTAACCGGAATTAAAAAATTTGGTGCACATGCCAATGATATGCTGGATGTGGTTGTAAAAAGTGATGAGAACTGGTTCTTAAGCACCGCACTCAAGCTCTTTAAATAGTTTAGCTGATAAACATCTGCAGCCGAAAGCAATTCGGCTTTTTTAAAACAATGCTCTTTCAATTTTTTCTGAAATATTAAAATACACGATATGAAAAATTATAAACGATTCGAACTCATTATCAACACCATTCTCATTAGTTTTTTTCTGCTGATATACCTGCTCACCAAAAACATTGAACCTGTTTTTATTGGATATTTTGCAGTTGGCGCCGTTCAACTGCTGTCTATTGTAATTCACATCATCAAAGGTTGGTTTACAGGCAATGCATCACTCAGAACATTTTACAATTGGTTTTTGTTAGTTCTGGCTGCATTACTTCCCACAGGCATCAGCATTTATTTTCTGCTGTTTGCTTCTCCGTTGCTGGCCTTGTTTTATTTATTCATTTGTTACCGTGAGTGGCGGGTTCTCAAATTCAAAGAATTAATTCACCTCAAATAACCAACGTTATGAGCAAGCATAACTACATGTTGATTTATGATGAAGGTTGCCCCATGTGTGTGGCTTACACCAGCCTGTTTGTAAAAACAGGTTTTCTCAAACCTGAAGAACGCAAGTCATTTACACAGGCAGGGGAACACTGGCTCAACCTGGCTGATTTTACAAGAAGCAGAAATGAAATTCCTTTTCTCAACACTGCAACAGAGGAAACATTTTACGGCATTGATGCTTTGCTGGAAATACTCAACCGCAAAATTCCTTTCATTAAAACAATTGGTAACATTAAACCTGTAAAATATTTTTTGCTTCGTTTGTACAAACTCATTTCCTATAACCGCAAAGTAATTGTAGGCAACAAAACCAAATTTGATTGTGTGGATTGCACACCCGATTATAATTTCTTTTACCGGTTTTTATTCATCCTGCTGTCATTTGTGTTCATTACAGTAATGCTGTTGCCCATACACAAAATCATTCTCAGCAATATTCCATTTTATCAGCTTGGTTTTACACAATTGCTCTTCATTCATCTGGCCATTGTTTTTACAAACAGCTTTATCAGCAACTTACTCGGTGGCAAAAAAGGAATGGAATATTTAGGGCAGATGAATATGCTGGCGCTATCAGCCATTCTTTTAAACCTGCCGCTGTTGCTGGCACATTCCATCAGCAGCTTTCATTACCTGTTTGATGTAATTTATCTTACCGGTGTAAGTATCTTGCTGGTGTTTGATTATTTCAGGCGAATTGATTTTGCTGATTTACAATCAAACAAAAAAATTGTTGCCATCAATCTTTTTACGTTCACTGTTTTAATGGCAGCCTTATTTTAATTCAACCAATTTTATCAGTATGAAAAATAAAAAAATCATCATCGCAGGCGGCTCAGGTTTTATAGGGGAGGAAATGATAAAACACTTCGGCAGAGAAAATCAGCTCATCATCCTCACAAGAAATAAAACCCATTCAGCCAATAACCGTAATCAATTCTCCTCTTTGTCAAAAGAAGATTTAATAAATACAAGCTATGTGCATTGGGATGGTGTTACCGTTGGAGACTGGGCCAGAGAGCTGGAAGCTGCAGACATTCTTATAAATCTTTCAGGCAAATCGGTTAACTGCCGTTATACAGAAAAGAATAAAGCAGCAATTTTTTCAAGCCGTTTACTTCCCACAAAAGCATTGGGTGAAGCCATCAGCAAATTAACAACACCTCCCAAACTCTGGATTAACGCATCATCTGCCACCATCTACCGCCATGCAACGGATAAACCGCAGGATGAATACACAGGCGAAATAAAAAATGATTTTTCGGTGCAGGTGTGCAAACAATGGGAAGAAACATTTTACAATCAACGCACACCGTTTACAGGAAAAGTTGCTTTACGAATGGCCATAACATTGGGGCCTGGCGGTGTGATGATTCCTTATTTCAACTTACTCAAATTTGCATTGGGTGGTCATCAGGGCAGTGGCAAACAAATGTACAGTTGGGTGCATATAGAAGATACCTGCCGTATGATAGAATGGTTGTATGAACATGATGAGTTGGAAGGTACATTTAATTGCTCCTCTCCCAACCCTGTAACCAATGAAGCATTTATGAGCACGCTAAGAAAAGTCACGGGTTATAAAATTGGTTTACCTGCATTTGAGTGGATGATAAAAATTGGAACAGCAATAACAGGCACAGAAGCAGAGCTGGTTTTAAAAAGCCGGTGGGTGGTGCCCACAAAAATTTTGGAAACAGGTTTTCAATTCAAGTATCCGCAGTTAGAAGCTGCGTTGAAAGATGTCATCAGTAAAGTACCCCGCAAACAATATCATTTGTTTTAAGAATATCCTGATATTTGTGCTGCTTTAATAAAAGTTATGAAAAAAATCGTTTCCCTCTTCACATGTTTATTGATATACATGTCACTTTCTGCTCAGGAAGTAAAACAATATCTCCTCAACAGGTATTTTGAAGTAACAACAGAAGAAAAAGAAGCATTTTTTATTCGGCTTACACAACCTTATAAGGGATATGTTGCCTATACAGATTATGATGGAAAAAAAAGAATTGTACAAACAGGTTTTTTTACAGATTCCACTTTTTTAACACCCATAGGTCCGCATAAGTTTTATTGGGAAGGCATAAAGTTGTACGAAGGTATTTATGTAAACGGCAAACCAAGTGGTTACTGGTACTTTTTTGATAAAAAAGGAAAGCTGTCTGACTCATTGCATTATATTGTTACAGACAGCTCAAAAACCATTTTCAGCAATACAGCAGCTAATGATGAAGCCAAAACAAAGGCCTTGCAAAACGAACATTTAAAAAAAGACACTACAAACGTTTTTAGTAAAGTTGAATCGGAAGCAGAATTTCAGGGAGGTGTTACTGCATGGCAGAAATATCTTTTAAAAAATATTGATTTCCCTGAATTGGTAATGAACACCAGGCGGCAGCAAAAAAGTACAGTAATGATTCAGTTTGTTGTTTGCAATGATGGCGAAATTTGTTCTGTTGAAGCAATTAACAGTTTTCATCCATTGCTTGATTTGATTGCAGTAAATGCCATTCGCAAAGGGCCTAAATGGAAACCGGCCATGCAAAACGGAAAAAATGTAAAAGCATACCGTCGTCAACCCATTACTTTTGTAGTACCAGATTAAGAAAACATGAACAAAAAAACACTCGTCCTCGGCGCTTCCGACCATCCTGAACGTTACAGCTTCTTAGCCATGAACCGTTTAAAAGCAAAGGGTCATGATGTTGTGGGTATTGGTAAACACAAAGGAGTAGTGGCAGGCGAAGAAATTTTAACCGAAGCAATTTCGCTCAGCAATATTCACACGGTAACACTTTATCTCAATCCCAAACACCAGCAGCAGTATTACAATTATATTCTTTCTTTAAAACCTCAACGCATCATCTTTAATCCTGGTGCAGAAAATGAAGAGCTGGTTCATCTGGCAAAACAAAACAACATTGAACCTGTAGAAGCCTGCACATTGGTGATGCTGAGTACCAATCAGTATTAAGCCCCTCTTAATCTCTCCGCCCTCAAAAGGCGGAAGAAATGCCAAACACAGCCCACGCTTTTCAAAGCGTAAACTAAATCACTAACAATTTTTATACGTGTTGATTATTTTACAATAAAATAATGTGGTAGTTAAATTGTTTGGAATTGCATTTAGCACCGCTCTTTCTCCTCGGGAGAAAGAGAAGGAGAAAGGGGCGCTTATCCCCACCTGTTAATAACCTCTTCGCTTTTACTGCTTGCTGCTCCCAAAAAATATTGCGTACATTTAGAAAACCCTTTTTTATGAAATGGAGAAGATTCAATGGAGAACACATTCACCTTCCCATTAAGGAAGAAGTGAAAAAAGCCATCATCCGTGAAACGGAAAACGGCTATCGCCTCAAAGTATGTATTGGCACCGATAGCCAGGTTAAAGGAAAAGAAACAGAGTTTGCAACAGTCATTGTTTTTTTGCGTGAAGGTCATGGAGGTTTTATGTTCATTCACAATGAAAAAACACGCCAGGCTTATTCCATCAAAGAACGCATGCTGGTGGAAGTTGCAAAGAGTATTGAAATTGCCTATGAACTCTGTTATTTGTTTACCGAGTACGATGTGGACATGGAAGTGCATGCGGACATTAACACCAATCCGCATTTCAAAAGCAATGAAGCCCTGCGTGAAGCAATGGGTTACATTCTCGGTATGGGCTTTGCCTTTAAAGCCAAACCAGAGGCTTTTGCCAGCAGCAGTTGCGCCAACAAAATTGTGAACTGATTGTAAACGTTCGCAGGTATCCCCAACCGTGCGAACCACGGTTCAAAACTTCGTCTCCTCTGCATTTTTCTGAAATAGTTTTTGGTAACCAGCAATGGTGCATGTGGCATCGTTCCTTGCGTCGCACGGTTCAAAACTTCGTCTCCTCTGCATTTTTCTGAAATAGTTTTTGGTAACCAGCAATGGTGCATGTGGCATCGTTCCTTGCGTCGCACCTTGTGCTGCATCAATTCTATTCGTCTTTTTTGCAGCACCCCGATTTATCGGCGGTACATTCAGTATTTCATGGCATCGCTGGTGTGCGGGTGTATCGGGCTCATTAATTTCATACAATCACCTCACCCTCCTGCTCCCTCTCCTCACGGAGAGGGAGCGGTTCTGCATCACTCTATCAATCTATTGTTCCTACCACATCAGCTTTGAAACCTTAATCATCACATATCAACCACTCAAATAATTAGAAGGCTTACAATATAGATTACTGTTGTGCATAGGATGTACAATAATGTTCAACAGTAGTTAACCACAACTTGTCCCGCCTTAAAGCCGGGAGTAATACAAAAGCTTAATCAGGGAACCTTCCGAACCTGCCTGCCGTCAGGTTCGGGCCGTCATGGAAACCGGGCTCCTTTTTGTTTCTGTTGCCTCCCCCGATGAGTGCAACATCATCGGGGGGAGAAGCAAAAAGAAAAGAAAAACATTAAAGCGAACCAAATATTAGAAAGGAATTGAAAGCCACATAAAACAAAACAAAGAATTAGACTGCAAAAATCTTCGTTATTTAACACACAGCATCACCGCCGCCGCCATCCCCGCCGTTTCCGTTCTCAATCTTGTTTCACCTAAAGCAACAGGCTGAAATTTATTTTGCAAAGCCAGTTGAATTTCTTGCGGAGTAAAATCACCTTCAGGGCCAATAAGAATAGTGCAATTTGAAAATTTATCTATTTGAAAATTTGAAAATTGCTGCTTCTCAGCATCTTCACAATGTGCAATCAACTTAATGATATCGTCCGACGGGGACGTCTGACGAACGTACTCTTCAAATTTCACAGGTTCTCTCAACACGGGCAACCACACCTGCATACTCTGCAGCATCGCACTCACCAAAATTCCTTTCATACGTTCATAACGGAAATGCTGCCGCTCTGTTCGCTCACAAATCAGCGGAATGATTTCACTCACACCAATTTCTGTTGCCTTTTCCAAAAACCATTCAAACCTGCTTGCATTTTTTACCAATGATATAGCAATGCGTGTTTTCCTCGCACCTTGTTCCTTATAACTTGTGCCTTGAATCTTTACCACACAATTTCTTTTATGCGCTTCTGTTATTTGTGCAGTTAGCAAATTCCCCTTTCCATCTGTTAAATTAATTTGCTCGCCTGTCTGCATTCGCAACACCTGAACAACATGTTTACTTGTTTCTTCATTCAACGTAATCAATGAAGCAGATGCATCATAATTCTCTGTAAAGAAAAAAGGCAAACTCATATCTTGTTTTTAACATTACCTGAAAAATGTGTTGTACTGTTAGCCATAAAAAGTTAATGCCATCAATAGTAAACTTAAAGTCCCCTTTGGGTTCTTAACCAAGACCAAAGTGTCTTGGGCGATTTAGGGGGCCTGAAACACCGCAATCATCACTCCATCACTTGACGGACGTCTCGGCAGCACCATCGTTCTGCCGTTATAATAAATCCGCATCGTTCCGTTTGCATCAGCAGGAATAAAAACATCAGCGCTTCCCAAAAAAGGAAAGCCACCAAAATTCTTTAAAGGCTGTACAGAAGTTTTTCCATCACCATCATCAAACAAAAAAGCAGCAATCATGGTTTTGGAAGCAGGTGCCAGTAATGGTGTTGATAATGGAATGGAATCAATAGCTGATGTATCCTTTCCTGCAATAATTGCATTGTTACTGCTGAAAATTACCAGCACGGTTTGTTTTTCATCTTTCGGAATTTGATTGAGCACACCTGCAATCATTCCTGCTGAAGGAAATGCACGGAGATACACTGCTTTATCCGTTCTTTTCAACGGTTCAAAAAAATAATAAATCTTTCTTCCGTTTTTGGGACGCACCTCAAACTCAAAATAACTTTTGGTGGTAATTGCAAATCCAAAACTGCCGTCTTTTGCAAATTTTGTCCAGCCGGTATAAGCGCCTTTTGATCTCACATTTCTTTCAATCAAATTTCGCTTTCCTGTTGCAGGATTAAAGATGTACACATTAAAACTGTCAAGACTTAAAGGATTGTTTTCACCAAGCGTAACTCCTTTGCCGCTTAAGGTAACATAGCTATTGGGATTATGGGGAGAGATAATTTTAGTTGTCTTCGGTCTTTGATTGTTATTGAAGAATTGATACAGATGCACAAACGTTTCTTCACTTGTTGCCACCTGCATATGGTCTGCATTGGTGAGCATTATATTGGTTGCACCAGCAATATCGCCACCTGTTTTCACCACCATATCTGCTTTGCTGTAAATGTTCATTGTTTTTACTTCTGCATTCTTTCCTGCGGCTGTTTTCATTTTACCGCTGCCGATATGAATGTAATGCGCCACTTTCAATGCATGCAAACTATCGTTGAGATAATTGTAACACAAGCCACCGCCTGCACTATGGCCAATTAAATCTACCTGTTTACTTTTTGTTTTACGCATCACTTCATCAATAAAAACATTGAGCAATGAATCGGTTGATTTGCTGCGGGTGATAGAATTCCAGTCAAACACAAACATCCGCTGATTGCAATAACCATTGCTGCTGAAGCGCTGCATTTGTGTGGCCCAATTATCGCCGCTTCCAAGAAAGCCATGTACAAAAACGACGGGAAGTTTGGAAGCATCACAACCTTGATCAAAGTATTTGGGTTGAGTGCGGGATGCAGCACCAGTTAGAATGAAAACAAATAAGAAAAGAAATCGCATGCATTGAAATTAATGAAACCGCTGAATATTGAACAGGTTTTATTCATATTGTTTAAACCCTATTTTATTCCTTGGCGGTAATGGTTTGTTTTGCTTTTCAATCAACTCCTTTAATACAATAAAAATATTTTCAATATCCCTGCTGTTGCCCTTTACCTCTTTCTCCAGCTTTGCAAGCTGCAAAAAAATCTCTTTATGTGTTAATGCATATTCTCTCATTTTCACAAAAACCCTTATAACTCTTAGGTTTACTTCAATTGCCGTTTTACTGTTTAGAATACAGGAAAGCATTGTTACACCCTGTTCTGTAAAACAAAATGGGGCATAACGCAGACCCGTACGGTCTTCTTTGGAGGTCGCAAATTGCGTCCTCCAGGTTTCAAATTCTTTTTTGCTCATTTCAAACATAAAATCCTTTGGAAAACGCTCAATATTTCTTCTTACAGTTTCTTTTAATCGTTTTGTTTCAATGCCATAAAGTTGTGCCAAATCCCTGTCAAGCATTACTTTCTCATTGCGTACTACATATATACGGCTTAAAATTTTTTGTTCAATTACCAGCGCTTGTAATTCTTTTTTTATCATTACTATTATTTAGCCCCGTAAATATAATAGCTGAAATTGGAGGTCGCAAATTTCGACCTCCAAAAAACAAATGAAGGCTTCTATAAATATTTACTCAGACTATTCAATATCTTTTCTTGCGCAGGTCTCCGACCTGTGCATACCCGTTACTTATTACCGAATATAACCAGGTTAATGTCCTTAGCGACGAGTGGCAACAGGTCGGGAGACCTGCGCCAGTTGAGACTTTACTCTTTTTAAATAAAAAATCCCGCCAACAAAATCAGCGGGATTGTATCTCTTGCTTTGTATTTCGTACTTCGTATTTAAAACGGCGTCTCCTCATCAAAATTCATATCATTCATCTTACTGCCTTTCTGTACAAATACTTTCGGGCCATCATCTGTTGGTACAGGTTTCCAGTTGCCACCGGGGAACATACCGGGGCCACCGGGCAAGGGACCAGGATTGCTGCCACCACCGCCGGGCAAGCCACCGCCAAAATCATTAAAGTCGTCTTCCACAAATTTTTGAATATGTAAAAGTGCACGCAGCTTAATGGTTTCCAAACTACCATTACGGTGTTTGGCAATACGCACATGTGTTTCACCACGGTTGCTTTCACCAAATTCATTACTGGTGATATCATAATACTCAGGACGATACAGGAACATTACCATATCCGCATCCTGTTCAATAGCTCCTGATTCACGCAGGTCACTCAACTGCGGCATCTTGTTTCCTTCTTTACGTTTCTCCACTTCACGGCTTAACTGTGACAATGCAAGAATAGGAATACCCAATTCTTTTGCAAGCCCTTTTAAATTTCTTGAGATGGTACTGATCTCCTGTTCACGGTTGGTATTTTTATTACCGCTGCTGCCACTCATTAATTGCAGGTAGTCAATAATGATTAAACCCACATGATGTTTGTTTACCAAACGTCTTGCTTTGGCACGCAGTTCAAAAATATTCAATGCCGCACTATCATCAATAAACAATGGCGCTTTACTTAATTTCTCAATTCCTTTTTTATAGAGCTGTTGCACTTCATGATCTTCCAGTTTACCACGTGAAATTTTTTCAAGCATAATTTCACTTTCAGCAGAAAGAATACGCTGCACCAATTGTGCCGCACTCATCTCCAAACTAAAGAACGCAACACCTGTTGGTTTGGTGGGATGCAATGCAGCATTGCGAGCAAGGTTCAATGCAAAAGCTGTTTTACCCACCGCAGGGCGTGCAGCCAGAATAATTAAATCCGTTGATTGCCATCCGTAAGTTACACGGTCAAGCCCTGCAAAACCGCTGGGCACACCGGTAACATCTTCCTGTTTGTTACGCAGGTCTTCAATACGCTGGATGGTTTTGATTAATACATTATCGAAAGAATCGAAATTCTTGCGCAGATAGTTGTTGGTAATTTCAAACAACTTTGTTTCCGCTTCATCCAGCAAATCAAAAATATCGGTACTGTCTTCATACGCATCGCTGATGGTTTCACCATTAATGCGGATGAGTTCACGCTGTAAGAATTTTTGCAGCACAATACGGGCATGTGCTTCAATATTGGCAGTAGAAACAACGGAGTTGGTGAGGCGTGTTACATAATAAGCGCCACCCACCATTTCCAGTTCTTCACGCAGTTTTAATTCTTCCACTACTGTTAAAAGGTCAATGGGTGAACTCTTGCCTGTGAGTGATTGCATGGCACGGAAAATGCGTTGATGGGCATCAACATAAAAACATTCCGGTCTTAAAATTTCACTTACAGCATCAAACGCACTTTTCTCCAGCATGATGGCGCCCAGCACAACTTCTTCCAGTTCTTTTGCCTGAGGCGGTACTTTGCCATATACCATCGTGGTAAGGTCAATACCGGGTTTACGCCTGGCTTTTCGGTCTTTATTTAAATTCGTAATGTCCATTTTTCAATTTCCTCTCAGCAATTGGTTTTGGATAAAATGTTAACGGGGGGAGCGAATGTAACTGCAAAACGCTTAACAATAAAATCATATTGAAATTAATTTTTGTCGCCCGCTATTCACATTCAAATTTCAGTTGTCCACCTTTATTCCCCGCTTCATTCACATCAAATCAACGGTTATCCTCAAATTAATATTTTTTTCAGCCATTACAATAAACATTTACACACAGCGCTGTGCTAAAACATTTTTAAGGGAAATTTTGGTGATATCATAATAAATACATGGAGGCATTTCAGGTGTATGTGCTTAGCCTAACCGGCAATGAATTATCTTTGCTCCCTCAAAAAAGCACACGAAAGAAACAATATGACCATTAGTTACAACTGGCTGCACCAATATCTGCCTCTTATCATTGAACCGGAAAAGCTGAGCCGCATTCTCACTTCCATCGGGCTTGAAGTGGAAAGTATGGAAGCGTATGAAGAAGTAAAAGGCGGATTGAAAGGATTGGTGATTGGTGAAGTACTCACTTGTGAAAAACATCCTGATGCGGATAAGCTTTCACTTACTACTGTAAATGTGGGTGGCGCTGAGCCTTTGCAAATTGTTTGCGGTGCTCCCAATGTAGCTGTGGGGCAAAAAGCAGTAGTGGCAACAGTGGGCACCACCATTTATCCATTGAACGGCGAACCCATGACGATGAAGAAAGCAAAAATCCGTGGTGTGGAAAGCCAGGGAATGATTTGTGCCGAAGATGAAATTGGATTGGGCAACAGTCATGCAGGCATCATGGTTTTAAAAGCAGATGCTGTGGTGGGTACGCCTGCTGCTGATTATTTTCAATTGAGCACCGATACGGTTTATGAAATTGGTTTAACACCCAACCGCATGGATGCCATGAGCCATATGGGTGTGGCACGTGATGTAATTGCATGGGTCAACTTTCATGAGAAAAAACAATACACTGTAAAAAGCCCGTTTGCCAATGGGTTTAAGGCAGATAATAATACACTGCCTGTTAAAGTAACCATTGAAAATAAAGAAGCCTGTGAACGTTATACAGGTGTAAGCATCAAAGGAGTTACTGTAAAAGAAAGCCCCGATTGGTTAAAGAAGCGTCTTAAAAGTATTGGTTTGCGTCCCATCAATAATATTGTTGACATTACCAATTTCATTTTGCATGAAACAGGGCAACCGCTTCATGCATTTGATTACAATGAAATTACAGGTGCTGAAGTGATTGTAAAAAATTGTGAAGAAGGAACCCCTTTCATCACACTTGATGAAAAAGAAAGAAAACTCAGTGCAGAAGATTTGATGATTTGCAATAAAGAAACACCCATGTGTATTGGCGGTGTATTTGGCGGATTGAAAAGCGGTGTAACTGATGCAACTACAAATATCTTTTTAGAAAGTGCCTGGTTTCATCCGGTGAACATCCGTAAAACATCATTCCGTCATAACCTGCGTACAGATGCAGCAACAAGATTTGAAAAAGGAGTGGATATCAGCAATACGGTAAATGTTTTGAAACGTGCAGCATTGATGATTAAAGAACTGGCGGGGGGAGAAATCGCAAGTGATGTGGTGGATGTTTATCCATCACCCAAACAAAAAGTACAGGTGGCGGTAAAATGGCATTACCTCAAAAAACTCAGCGGTAAAAATTATCATCCTGATGCAGTAAAAAAAATACTGGAGGCTTTGGGTTTTGAAATAGATAAAGAAGGCATCGATGAATTCAGGGTATCTGCGCCATTCAGCAAAACAGATATTGAGCATCCTGCTGATATTGTGGAAGAGATCATGCGTATCGATGGTTTGGATAATGTGGAAATTCCTTCCAGCATTTCCATTTCTCCGGCGGTGGAAGTGAATTACAAAGCCGAAGTATTAAGAGAGAAAGCAGCTAATTATGTGGCTGGTCTTGGTTTTAATGAAATTTTTACCAACTCCATTGCCAACAGTGCCTGGTACAGTGAAGAAACGTTGAATACCACAGTGAAAATGCTCAACAACCTCAGTGCAGAGTTAAATGTAATGCGTCCTTCTATGGTGGAGACAGGTTTGCAAAGCATCGGCTTTAATATCAACCGCCGCAATCTCAATCTTCGCTTTTTTGAATTTGGAAAAACATACAGTACTACTGCTGTTGGTGTGTATGATGAAACGGCACATCTCACTTTATACCTTACAGGTAACAGTGTTGCTTCCTGGAAACATAAGCCTGAAGCAAGCAATCTTTTTCAATTGAAAGCTTATGTGGAAGCGGTGTTTCAACAACTGGGTGTAAGTGCAGCAGCAAATACAATTGAAGCCAATGATGATTATGCTTATGGTGTAAGCTACAGCATCAATAAAAAAGAAGTGGCTGTGATCGGCTCTGTGCAAACAAAGAAGCTCAAAGCATTTGATATTAAACAACCGGTATTTATTGCTGATATCAATTGGGATGCTTTACTCAAAATTGCATCCAAAGCAAAGATTGATTACAACGAAATACCACGCTTCCCAGCAGTAGAAAGAGATTTGGCGCTGGTGATTGCAAAAAACATTGCTTATGAACAAATAGAACAAACCGTACTTCAGGCCAAAGTAAAACGTCTGAAGAATGTTTCATTGTTTGATGTGTTTGAAAGTGAAAAACTGGGAGCTGATAAAAAATCAATGGCTTTGAATCTCGTGTTTCTGGATGCAGAGAAAACGCTCACTGATGCTGAAACCGATAAAATGATGAGCCAGATTATGACGCAGCTGAAAAAAGAATTGGGAGCGGAGATAAGAAATTAAAACACGCCCCGTCTGACGCCCTCGTCTGACGGATTACATTTATCAACTGTATAAAGTAAAAAGGGGTGGATGAAAACCACCCTTCTTCATTTCAATTTCATTCGTTAGCTTAGCGTTTACTTGCTTATGGATACTGCAGAACAACATATTAAAGCCCTTCAGCAAAAAATGCTGTTGCTGGCCAAACACCAGCGTCAGTTGGTGAAAGAAAACCAGCAGTTGAAAGAAGATGTGGAAGTGTACAAGGAACAAACCCGTGCCATTAAGCAGGAAATGAACATCATTGAAATGCAAAACGCCATGCTCAAAGCCTCACAGCAGCATTTAACGGATAAAGAAAAAAAGGAGATGGAAAAAAAACTCCAGCATTTTATTGCGGAGATTGACCGCTGCATTTCCATGCTCAGCCGTTAATTACACCCGTTTCACCAGCCGCACATGCAATTGGGCATCGCCATTAGAAAGTTCAAGGGAGTAAACACCATAAGGCAAATCATTCAAACCCGTCCATGTAAATGCTTTTTCAGGGCTGTGCTGGTAATCTGCACAGCGGCAAATACTTCCTTTTTCATCACGTAAAATAGCGGTTACAGCCAGGCTGGGGTATTCCATTACTTCAATATTCAGCGAATCTAGAAACACCTGTGGTTTTACTTTTGCAAGCATACAATTGGTTGGTTTTGGTTGAATCGTATTAAATTGGGTGAAATTTCAAAGCCGCACTAAACAAGATAAGGTGGGTGTTTTTAAAAGCAGAAGTTTTCAACGGGGCATCTAAATATAGATACAATTTTTAATTCCGGCACATTATGGACACATTAATTCCAGTAAATATTTTAATTGGCGACCGTAACTACCGTATCAAAGTTTCGCCGGAAGATGAAGAGCATGTACGCAAAACCGTTAAAACCATCAATGAAAAAATCATTGAGTTTAAAACCAATTTTGCCGGAAAGGATATGCAGGATTATATTGCCATGGCGCTCATTTGGTATGCTACACAAATAACTGCAGGTGCTGCTCAAAAAGATGATACGGATTTACTCAAAGCTCTTCAAAAATTAGATGAACAGGTAACCGAACTACTGCCGCAGGAAAAAGAAGAATAGTTTTTGTTACCGGCATTTGTGCAAGTGGCGGCGTTTTTGTTGAGTGAAACGAAATCCCGAACGAAGCTTCGGGACAGCGCTCCGTTCAGGGTTCCGTTTTCAATCGGGCGATCGTTTGCTGGGTAAAGTTTACCGCCAGTCACCCATCACAAAAAGCCACAAAAATCTCTTATTCTTTTAACCTCTTTCTTTAACATATTTGACAAAAGAAGAAGAGTTTAAAAGAAATAAAGGGCTCCCCCTTTTTCTCTTAATCTCTTTGTAAAAAACAGTTACAAACTTACATTTAGCTATTATCTCAACAAAACAAGGTCTGCTCTGTTGTTTACTTTATCTCCAAACTTGGCAGTAAAGGTCAAAGGGTACCGCATTTTACTTCCTTAATTTTCGTATTTTCGCCCACTACATTTCCGCTATGAACGCATTTGCTGCCATATTCAGGGAACTGTTGCAGAAACATTCATCAAACTATTTTAAACAAAATGGAACCACTCATTCTATACATCATTATAGGCGCAGCCGCACTCATCCTGGGTATTGTGGCGGGTAAACTCATCTTTGCCAAAAACACGCAAAAACAAATACAGGAAGCTGAACTTCAATCACAAAACATAATTAAAGAAGCTGAACTGAGGGCCGAAACCCTCAAAAAAGAAAAAGCCCTTGAAGCCAAGGAAAAATTTGTGCAAATGAAGGCTGAGCACGACCGTGAAGTGCTGGAACGCAACAAAAAAATAAACGAAAGCGAAAACCGCACCCGCCAAAAAGAACAATCCATCAATCAAAAAGAAGGCAACCTTGACAAACAAATCAAAGAAAATGAGGTGATTAAAGAAAACCTTAAGCGCCAGATTGAAGTGGTGAATCAAAAACGTACCGAGCTGGAAAAGCACCAGGAAGAACATATCCGCCGTCTTGAAAAAATTGCCGGGCTGAGTGCGGAAGAAGCAAAAGCACAATTAGTAGAAAGTCTTAAAAACGAAGCCCATACACAGGCGCTTTCATTACAACAGGAAATTATTGAAGAAGCCAAACAAAAAGCCGGTAAAGAAGCCCGTAAAATAGTTATTCAAACCATACAGCGTACAGCCGCTGAGCAAACCATTGAAAACACCGTTACCGTGTTCAATTTGGAAAGCGATGAAATCAAAGGCCAGATCATTGGGCGTGAAGGCCGTAATATCCGTGCCATTGAAGCAGCTACGGGTGTGGATTTGATTGTGGATGATACACCGGAGGCCATCCTTCTTTCCTCTTTTGATCCATTGCGCCGTGAAGTTGCCCGTTTGAGTTTGCAACGCCTCGTTTCTGACGGCCGCATTCATCCTGCACGCATTGAAGAAGTGGTGGAGAAAACAAAGAAGCAACTGGAAGAACAAGTGATGGAAATTGGTGAACGTACGGCTATTGAACTGGGTATTCATGGCTTGCATAAAGAATTAATAAGAATGGTGGGGCGTATGCGTTTCCGTTCTTCTTACGGGCAAAATCTGTTAATGCACAGCAGGGAAACGGCTAATCTCTGCGCCATTATGGCTGCAGAGCTTGGCTTAAATCCAAAGCTGGCCAAACGTGCCGGATTGTTACATGATATTGGCAAAGTGCCCGATGAGGAAACTGAATTGAGCCATGCATTGCTCGGCGCCAAGCTGGCTGAAAAATATGGTGAGAACCCCGCTGTAGTAAATGCAATAGGCGCCCATCATGATGAAATGGAGATGCAATATGTTATTTCACCCATTGTACAGGCCTGTGATGCCATCAGCGGTGCACGCCCCGGCGCAAGAAGGGAAATTATGCAGCAATACCTGCAGCGTATAAAAGACCTGGAAAGCCTGGCGATGGGTTATCCCGGTGTGGAAAAAGCGTATGCCATCCAGGCGGGTCGTGAACTGAGGGTTATTGTGGAGGCAGAAAAAGTTACCGACAGTGAAAGTGATAAACTGAGTTTTGAAATGGCCCAGAAAATACAAACCGAAATGGTGTACCCGGGGCAGATTAAAGTGACCGTTATAAGGGAGAAAAGAGCGGTGAATGTAGCGAGATAAAAAATCTCTAATTACATTCTTAAATTTTGAACATTTCCCCCTACCTTTGCCGTCCGAAAAATTTAAAGTTATGAACTCCGCAATAGCATTTGTACATGAGCAATTAACAGTAAAGAAAGTTCTCCCTGTTTTTAAAGCAGGAGATAATATTACTGTAAACTATAAGATTGTTGAAGGTGGTAAAGAGCGTATCCAGAGCTTTCGTGGAGATGTGGTAAAACGCCAGGGCACAGGTGCAACAGCCTCATTTACAGTACGTAAAATTTCTGATGGTATAGGTGTTGAGCGTAGTTTCCCTGTAAACTCTCCCAATATTGATTCAGTGGAACTGAACAAAGTAGGTAAAGTGAGCCGTGCTAAACTCTTCTATCTCCGTGAAAGAAGCGGAAAGAGCGCCCGCATCAAAGAAAAGCGTATGAAATAAGATTAAAATAGAAAAAGGCGGTAAAAAAATGACCGCCTCTTTTTTTTTCAGGGCATGATATTTGCCGTATATTTACCGCATATTACAATCTCGTAATCCTTTCCCTATTCGAAACTAAGAGTCCTATTCCAAATTGAGCCAACTGCACACTCATTTTAAACTCAAAGTTTCGAACAATGAAAAAATTATTAATTGCAGCCGTAGTCATTGGATTTGTTTTAACCTCCTGCAGCCGTGGTATTTCCCCTTACCAGGCCGCAAATGGTAAAGCTGGTAAATGCGGAAAGCATTATATCCGTTAAATCTGTACAGGCTTACAAAATTTTAAAACCACGGTTGCGTGGTTTTTTTATTTCCTGTACTAAGGCATTTAACTGTACCTTTGTAATTCTTTAAAATAAATATCATGAACTTTCAACCCATACTCTTAGGCGTACTCGGCACACAGGAAATTATCATTATTGCCATTATCATTCTGTTGTTATTTGGTGGCCGCAAAATTCCTGAACTGATGCGTGGACTTGGTAAAGGTATCCGTGAGTTTAACGATGCCAAGAATACTGTTCGCAAGGAAATTGAGGAAGCCCCCAATACCAATTCCAACGACACTCCTTCAGCCAAGTAATTGATTAATGTATTTTATTTTCTATTTCCCCTGCCGGAACAGATTCATTGTATCCGTTTAATACCATAGCGTCTTATCACCAGCACCTCGTTCAGCAACAAACCAGTTGTGAAGAAGCGGTATTGTTTTACCTGCGCCAAATAAAAAATCATCAGCATCTCAATGCTTTGGTACATGTGTTTGAAGAAGAAGCCTTGCAAAGAGCAAAAGAACTGGATAGCAAAAGAAAAAATGGAAGTACGTTGGGTCCTTTGCATGGCGTAATTGTAACTATTAAAGAGGTTATCTGCTACCGGCAACACCCTGTAAGCGCCTCTTCAAAAATGCTGGATGGTTTTAAAAGTCTCTTCAGCGCAAGTGCTGTTGAAAAACTTTTAGCGGCAGATGCAATCATTATCAGCACTTGTAACTGTGATGAGTTTGCCATGGGCAGCAGTAATGAAAATTCAGTTTATGGCCAGGTAAAAAATTTTTTGGATGAAGAACGGGTGCCCGGCGGCTCCAGCGGTGGCTCGGCTGTTGCTGTGCAGGCTCATCTTTGCATGGTTAGTTTAGGAAGCGATACGGGTGGTTCTGTTCGCCAGCCTGCTGATTTTTGCGGCGTGGTGGGCATGAAACCCACTTATGGAAGAATCAGCCGGCACGGATTGATTGCTTATGGCAGCAGCTTTGACCAGATTGGAATTTTGGCCCATTCAGTGGAAGATGTTGCAGTAACGCTTTCGGTAATTGCCGGATCTGATGAATTTGACAGTACTGTTTCCTCCTTACCGGTTCCTGATTATTCAGCACAAATCAAATCATCATCTCATAAAAAACCAATTGCAGGTTATTTCAAACAAACACTGCTGCATGATGGGCTGGATGAAGAAATTAAACAAACACATCTTTCTTTTATTCATCAATTACAAAAAGATGGCTATGAAGTAAAAGAACTGAGTTTTGATTTACTGGATTATATTGTTCCCACTTATTATATTCTTACAACGGCTGAAGCCAGCAGCAACCTTTCCCGTTATGACGGTGTGCGTTATGGCCATCAATCAACACCTGTAAAAGAAGATTTAACGGATTTTTATTCTTCCAACCGCTCAGCAGGTTTTGGTAAAGAAGTGCAGCGCCGCATTATGCTCGGAACATTTGTATTAAGTGCCGGTTATTATGATGCCTATTTTACCAAAGCCCAGCAGGTACGGAAAAAATTATATGAGCAATGCAGGCTGGTTTTCAATGAAGTGGAGGTGTTGCTGATGCCTGTTTCACCCTCTACCGCTTTTAAAATTGGAGAAAAAAGTAATGATCCGGTTGAAATGTACCTGGCTGATATTTATACTGTTTTTGCTAATCTTGCAGGCATTCCTGCTATTTCCATTCCGTTATTTAAACACAGCAACGGGCTGCCCTTTGGCCTTCAATTGATGACCAACCATTTTGATGAAGTATCTTTGCTCGGCCTTGGCCATAAATGGATGGAAACATACAGGGCCGTTTAAAAACAAAATGCACAAGTTTTTCTTCATCATACTGTCGCTTTTATATTCTTTCTGTTTATATGCACAGAAAGATTCAACTGCTGTTATAAAAGAAACTGCCAGGCCCGGTAATGTGGAACGCTATGGGTTTAAAAACCTTTTTGCTGACAAAGAATATAACAACGCCTTGCGTTACGACTATCAAATTAACCCGCAGGCATGGGGTTTTATTAAAGATTACTTAGACAGTCATGGCAAGAGTTTAAATAATATGAAAAGCTGGGGCATGCCGTATTTTACGTTGATTGATAATGTGCTGATGCAATACGGCCTTCCGCATGAATTAAAATATTTAGCGTTGATTGAAAGCGGGTTGAATACCAATGCTACCAGTTGGGTAGGTGCACGGGGCCCCTGGCAGTTTATGCCCGGCACTGCAAGGGATTATGGTTTAATGGTAAATACATGGATGGATGAACGTACTGATTATTTCCGCAGTACACATGCTGCTGCTAAATATCTCAGTTCTTTATATGATGACTTAGATGACTGGTTGCTGGTGATAGCTGCGTATAATGGCGGGCCCGGCCGTGTGTACAGCGCTATTAAAAAAAGCGGCAGCCGTGATTTCTGGAAACTGCAATATTATTTGCCGGAAGAAAGCCGCACCCATGTAAAAAAATTTATTGCCACCCATTATATTATGGAAGGTAAAGGCGGTGTAACAACTATGGTGAATGATGGTAAACAACCGGCACTCAACGAATTTGCACCTGAAAAGCTGGATAGTAATATACAAGTACAGGTGATTGCAGGAAAATTCAGCTCTGTAGTGATGGCGAAAAATTTAGTGATGGATTTGTACCAGTTTAACAACCTCAATCCCAAGTTTGATGAAGCGCTGGCGGGCAACAATACCTTTAAATTACGTTTGCCCAAAGATAAAATGATGATGTTTAATGCCAACCGCTATAACATTCTGAGTGAAAGTGTGCAACTGCTCATGCGTTTTTATGGCGAAGAAGGAATGAAAGATATTTATCCCAAAATATCAGAGCTGCCGGAGTTGAAGAAGAAGCCGGTGAAGAAAAAAAGTTAAAACGGATCAGAAATCCAATAGCTCATTCAATTTCAATTCAAGTGCTTTAGCTAAGAGGTTTAATGTAGAAAGCGTAGGGTTTATTTTTCCTTTTTCAATTCTGTGTACCTAGTTTATTTCAATATCTGCTTTCAAAGTTAAATTTTCAAGAAACATTTTCTTTGATGTTCTGATTTTCTTCAGATGGCTTCCGAAACGGATCAGTAAATCATTATCTCTCGTGTTGTTCACATAGGCAAGGTGGGTGTATTAGTAAAAAATATTATAGGCATAAATGCCTAAAAAAGGTTTTCCCATATATTTGCGACATTCTTATTAATAAGGACATAATTTAGTTCTTATTATGTATATTTGCGGATGCAAAAAACGAAGCGTAAGAACAAGGCCGCCCAGGAGGAGTGCCGGTTTCGGATTGTTGATTATTTAAAAAAGCGAAGGGGTACCCAAAAGCAGGCTGCTGAGATATTCTCGGTTACTGAAAGGGCAGTAAATAAAATTTGGAACAAGTATAAAACTGAAGGTAAACGTTCGTTGATAAGTAAGAAGCGAGGGGTCAAAGGCGGAATGAAACTGAACGGTACCCGGGCATCCGAAGTACGTAACATTATAAAGGATAAATTGCCAGACCAGTTAAAACTGCCTTATGGGTTATGGACAAGGGAAGCCGTTCAGCAATTGACAGGTCGCCGTTATGGCATAACACTAAGCGTAAAGCAGGTTGGCCGCTATTTAAAATTGTGGGGTTATACCCCTCAAAAGCCCATCCGCAAAGCATTTGAGCAAAAACCGGAGGAGGTAAAGCAATGGCTGGAGAAAGAATACCCGGCTATTAAGAAAAAGGCATCGAAAGAAAAAGGCATTATCTATTTTGGCGATGAGACAGGTATGCGCAGCGACCATCAGGCAGGCAGGAGTTACGCACCGAAAGGTCAGACACCTGTTGTGAAAAACACAGGGCAGCGGTTTTCGCTGAACAGGATTTCGGCTATTAGCAACAAAGGGCATTTACAATTTATGATCATTGAACGGTTCAACGGTGATGTGTTTACAGACTTTTTAAAGCGGATGATAAAATACAGCAGGGAAAAAGTATTCTTTATAACGGACGGCCACCCGGCCCACAAAACAAAGAAACTGAAAGCATGGCTGGAAGAAAACAAAAAGCGGATTGAAGTATTCTTTATCCCGCCTTACAGCCCGGAGCTGAATGCGCAGGAGTATTTGAATCAAGATGTAAAGACAAACGTAACAGGCAAGAAGCGCCCGGTTAACAAGGCACAAATGCGGAGCAACGTCGAAGATTTTATGACCAAAAGAAAAAAGAACAGAAAACAAGTACAAAAATATTTTCATGCAAACCACGTCAGATATGCAGCTTAGAAAAAATACACGAATTGAGTAGGGGGCAAAGATATTAAACTTTGCCGCCCTCTCACACCACCGTATGTACTTGCGTGTACGGCGGTTTC
>JAIEQM010000144.1 GCA_019747705.1 Chitinophagaceae bacterium
TTTGGATTAACAGTTCCCGTTAGATGGCCTGTTCAAGACTTTAACTTTAAAGAACAATGGCATGCATGGCGCACAAAAAAAATCCCCTTGCAAAAACAAGGGGATAAAAGTTAAGAAGTTGATCAAGTTTAGAAAATGTTATATCCAAAGCTCACATAGTACAATCCACCAATTTCAGGATTGGCATAAGCTGTTTTGTAATATTTATTGAGCAGGTTGTTGGCGCCAACTTTAATGGCATTCTTTGTTTTATTGATGCGGAAGCTCACCTGTGCATCCAGCACACCAAACGCATCTACACGCCCCTGGAGGAAGGTTGATTCCCAGCGGTCAATTTGCGATTGCCATCTGTAAGTTGCAGAAGCGCTGATGTTTTTGGTAATCTTGCTATTGGCAACAGTAATGTTATAACGCCAGGGAGAAGTATTGAAGAAAGATAATTGATCAGCCGGAGCATTTCTCAGCTCATTGTAAGAAACGTTACTGCTGATAGCAAATCCCTTATACACCTTCCAGTCAACGCTGGCACCCCATCCAAATGTCTTAACATTGCCTGCTGCATTTACTGACATACCAAATGTTCTTTGGTTGGGAGTACCGGGAGCCTGAACTAAAATAGCCGTTGAAATAAAGTTGGTATAAATAGCATAATAAGCATAGGCATCAAACAACAGTTTCTTTGCAATTACACCACGGTATCCAACTTCAAATGAGTTTACAACTTCAGGGTTAAACGCTTTGTACTGGAATGCGTTTGTTGCCGTAGGAGCAGGTCCCTGTCCACGTGCTGCACGGCCAATAGTTGCGCTATCCCAAACCTTGTTATTATCAAAGTTGTAAAAATCCCAAAGACTTCTCAAACCACCAATCAACATATTGCTTTTTTGACCCAGAGGCAGGTTGATGTATTGGTTTTGAGTTGTGGGGAAACGATACGCCTGCTGGAAAGATAGACGAAGGAAATTATCCTTTGCAATCTTAAGGGTAGCAGTAGCTCTCGGGGTAAAACGCCCCTTAAAGTTGGTATTTTTATCATAGCGTCCTGCAACGGTTACTTTAAACCAATCTGTAACCTGCTTTTGAATCTGAACATAACCACCCAGTTCATTTATACCAATTCGGCTTCCAGTGGTATCTGTAAACAAAGTTCCTTGTGAGTTGAGTGAGAAATGACGGAACAAACCACCTACCTGCACTTCAGCCCAGGTAATTTTCTTAAAGTTATACATACCATCCACTACATACATATCTGTTTTATCAAAGAACTGTGCGCCACCTCTTGAAATAGGAATTTGGCTAACCTGATCTTTTAAAGTATTAAAAGCAGGGCTGCCAGGCAAAGGACGATTCGCATCTGCCGCCTGGCGTGCTAAAAAATTTGCCTGGTCTTCTGAAAAATTTACACCAGAAAAACCGGGCAAAGTACCGCCTCTTGCAGCTGCCCATGTTCCTATATAAGTCGGAAACCATGTTGATGAACTCTCAGAAGTGCGTTGTAACATTTGTGATGCAAGAAGGGTAGCAGCATAGGATTTACCTGCGTTTTCCTGAGTAGTATATGCTTTTACAAAAAAATTATCACCCCTCAGCTCTATTTTATACTGGCCAATCTGAGCATCTTTAAGGGAGTACCTGTCTGCACCCGTATAAACAGTAGTGGCAGAACCCCAATAACCTACCAGGGAAAGTTCAAGGTTGGGCTTTATTTTATAATACAGACCTCCATTGAATTTAACATTGTAAGTGTTATAATCAACCAGGTCTCTTTCAGCATAACCTGTGCGGCTGATGATGGAGTCCGAGCCGGTTGCAAACAATTGACTGCTTTGCGAATTAGAAATAGAAGTAGCCTGCGCCCTGGCAATAGCATCAGCTTGTTGTGGCGTTGCTCCTCCGCTGATAGCTTGTGCGTATACAGCAGCATAAGCCTGCTGAAAAATAGAACCACGGATGGCAGAACGCATATTTACAATCGGAGGAGTAGAACCTATCTGATCGCCATACACATTCACCCCATTATAGCTTGGTTTGTTACGATCTCCAAAAACAGTAGTACCGTTTACCACATCATAGTTTCTTAAATCATTTGCCTGCCAGTCCTGTGCCTGTATATACTGACCGGCAATTTTAAACGCAAACTTTTCTGATATTTTTTTACCCCAGCGAAAATTCCAGTCATAATAAGGAGCCGCAGAACGTTGGCGGGCATCTGCATGCATTAACCCTTGTTTTACCTGGAAGCTTAAACCCTGGTATTTAAAGGGGTTCTTGCTGTTAATTAATAATGTACCATTCATACCACCACTTCCATATAGTGCGGAAGAAGCGCCGGGCAGCAATTCCACATTATCAGCATCCAGCTCTGTTAAACCAACGATGTTTCCAACGGAGAAGTTTAAGCCGGGAGCCTGGTTATCCATACCATCAGTAAACTGGTTAAAACGAACATTACCGCTACCATTAAAACCACGGGTACCTATTGTACCAAACAATAGACCCGAACGAACATAATCAACACCTTTTAAATTTTGAACGGCATCATAGAAAGAAGCCTGGGGTGTTTCACGTATTTGGGCAGCGCTAATACGTTCAATAGAAACGGGCGATTCAAGAATTTTGGTAGCCACACGTGTTGCAGAAACAACCACCTCCTGACCTAAAGACGCTTTTGTAGCCAGTATTATATCAACAGTTGCTGCACTCGTAACATTAATTTCCTGGTCTTCAAAGCCAACAGATGAAACAACTAATGTTACAGGTAACTTATCTACGGTAAGTTTGAAATTACCTTTGTCATCGGTAAAAGTTCCTTTAGTAGTTCCTTTAATGCTCACCGAAACAGCAGAAAGTGTTTCGCCCGATGCCTTCGATTTTACAGTTCCAAAAATAGTGGTTTGTGCCTGTGCCGCCAGCCCGCTGAAGGCAACCAGCAGAAACAGGAAATATATTTTTATTTGCTTTTTCATAAACGTATGTTTTGGGTTGGTATTAGTTGTGGGTGATGATGGTTAAACCGGCAGCCGAGGTCGGCAAAGATGGGAAATGTACCCTTGCAACAACTGTATAGATTTTGCCCTCTCTTAATCTTATTGAAGGAATTGTGCCAACCGAAATTAAACTGCCGGCTATTCTAAATGCAAAATTATAACTACCGCTATCTATAACTGCATATTGATGCAATCTGGTGTTATTATACGCATCCCCAAAACTGCGGGTAGAAAACAGCACTGCTCCATTTAAAGGGTTTGCAATAGCGCCGCCAGTTAATGCAATATCTACCGTATCTCTTCGGGGAAGGGAAGCAAGCAAGGCTTGAGGTATTGTATGTACAAAACGAACTTTTACTTTTCCGGCAGGTGGGTTCTCAAGATTATCCTCCATAATCAAAGTCTTATAAAAAGGCATAAAATCAAATGACAATGCAGAATAACTTTTGCCTGGTAAAAAGCTAGTTGTTCTGTCATATATTGTTGTTCCAGAACTTCCGGCCACTGCAAAATTTAATCCAAATGCACCCGATTTTACCTGTGCATAACTAGCTGCAACCGTGGCAGCAGGAAAATTAAACAACGGAGACGAGGAAGGAACTCCCAAAGGATTGTCAATAGCAGCTCTGCTTAATGGGGTACCAGTCGTAATACTTGCAGAACCATAAATTACATTCGGAATTATTATTGAGCCATCCCACCTAACGTCAATCGAATCGCCACGACTCGGAAGTGGGCTTCCTAAGGGCGGCCTTAAAGCAAAATTGGCTACCAACAAACGTGCCTGTTGTTTGCCACTGTCATCTTGTTTACAAGCAATCATAAAAGCCGACATTGTTAATGCCAGGCATACAATAAGGGAGAATTTTCTCATATAGCAGGGTTTACTGTGTGGGCAAAAATAGGTTTTACAACCTAATTTCAAAACTATTCTTTTAAAACTTAATTTCCACAAAAGTAGATAAGTTAATCGTGTAAATAAACTGTTGCAATTGCTGCCGCTTTAAATTCGCTGTATGAATGTTATGCAATTTCCCCATCAAACAAATTTTTACAGCGGAAAAGTAAGGGATGTTTATACCCTTAATAATAATTTGCTGGTAATGGTGGCCAGCAACCGCATCAGCGCTTTTGATGTAATACTCCCCCGCCCCATTCCGTTTAAAGGTCAGGTTCTCAACCAGATAGCGGCTTATATGCTTAATGCCACAAAAGATATTTGCCCCAACTGGCTGCTGGATGTTCCTGCACCCAATGTATCCATCGGCAAAAAATGTGTGCCCTTTAAAATTGAAATGGTGGTGCGTGGCAACCTGGTGGGTCATGCGTGGAGAACTTATTCAAGTGGCAGGAGAGAATTGTGCGGGGCGATGATGGTTGAAGGTTTGAAAGAAAATGACTTCTTCCCCACTCCCATTATTACACCTTCTACAAAAGCAGATGCCGGGCATGATGAAGACATCAGCCCCAAAGAAATTATTGAAAAAGGTTTGTGCACCGCTGAGGAATGGAAGGTGCTGAGCGATTATGCCTTGAAATTATTTGGAAGAGGTAAAGAAATTGCGGCTAAACGGGGTTTGATATTAGCTGATACCAAATATGAATTCGGCAAACTCAACGGAGAAATTGTGCTGATGGATGAAATTCATACCCCTGATTCTTCCCGGTATTTTTATGCCGATGGTTTTGAAGAACGGCAGCAAACAGGTGAACGTCAAAAACAACTCAGCAAAGAATTTGTACGGGAATGGCTGATTGCCAATAATTTTATGGGTAAAGAAGGGCAAACCGTTCCTGAAATGACAGATGAATGGGTTGATACCATCTCCAAAAGATATATTGAGCTGTATGAAAAAGTAATTGGTGAAAAATTTGTGCCGGAAGAGCTGAGTGATGAAGAAACATTTGAAAGAATTACCAGCTCCCTCCAAAAACTTTCCTGATTGAAAAATTGAGTGTAGCTTGGGAGTTATTAAACTTCTTTTATGACTCCCGATTCCATCTTCAGCATCTGCAACAGCATTGCCCTCATCGGCTGGATTATTTTAATTTCTGTAAGTCCTTTTTGGTTTGATACAGATAAATTATTAATCGGCATCATCGTTACCTTGTTTGCCATTGTGTATGCATGGTGCATCAGCCAGAGTTTTGCAGCAGGGGATGTTGAAAAATTTTCAACGCTCGATGGAGTGATGAGTTTGTTCACCAATAAAATGGCGGTAACAGCAGGATGGGTGCATTACCTGGCATTTGATTTAATGACGGGCATCTGGATTAAAAAGAATTCCATGAAGTATGGCATTAGCCACTGGCTCATCATTCCCTGCCTGCTGTTTACATTTATGCTGGGCCCTGTTGGTTTGCTGCTGTATTTGATTATAAGATTGATGAGAACCAAACAATATTTTGCAGATAATTATTAATGTGTTGTTATGAACAGTTTCTTAACTGAACTAAAAAACAGGAATGAGATGTTGTACTGGGCAGGATGGCTTTTTATTGCCGGCGCTGTTATATGCGTTGCACTCATATTTACTTCTGATAAACAGGTGCTCGGTATTAATGCCCGGTATAAGCCTGTAAAATTTTTTCTTTCTTCAGCCATTTTGATGTGGACGATGGGATGGATCCTGGTTTATTTACAGGAAGAACAAAAAGTAAATGTTTACAGTTGGGTGGTTATTCTTGTACTTGCATTTGAACTCATTTATATTGTTTGGCAGGCAGCTAAAGGTGAACTTTCACATTTCAACATCAGTTCTCCGTTTAAATCAATGATGTTTAGTTTGATGGGTATTGCCATTAGTATTATGACAGCGTGGACGGGTTATATTGCCTTTTTAATTTTTCAAAAATCATTTCCAACACTTCCTGATGCTTATGTTTGGGGAATCAGGCTGGGGTTAGTACTGTTTGTGATTTTTGCATTTGCAGGTGGTATAATGGCTGCAAAACTCAGTCATAATGTGGGTGGTGAAATGACCGCCAGCGAAGGATTACCCATTCTTAACTGGAGTAAACAGTTTGGCGATTTAAGAGTGCCGCATTTTTTAGGAATGCATGCGCTGCAAATTTTACCGTTGATTGGTTTTTATATCAGCAAAACAAAATCATCCATTATCATTATTGCCGTTGTTTATTTTATCTTAGTTACAGCAAGCCTGGTACAGGCATTGAATGGCAAACCGTTGATTAAATCATAAAAAAGAATCTATGCAAACAATCCTTGGCTCAAACGGCGTCATTGGCACACATATCGCCAAAACACTTCCTCAGTTTACCAATCAAATACGGTTAGTAAGCCGGAAGGTTTGATTATAATATTGCAGAAGCTGTAGAAATGTTATACCAGAGTGAGGCCGATTATTTATTCAGCAGTGAGAAGTTTGCGAAAGCGTTCCCTCAGTTCCATATCACTACTTACGACGAAGGAATTAAAGCAACAGCAGCAGCATATAAAAAATGATGCTACCTTACAAACTGTTTAAAAATACAAAACTGAAATGCTTTGTGTACTTTGTGCTGTATTTTCGTTGTGTACCTTTGTGGTACTATATTTTTTTTGACCACAAAGAACACGAAGTTTTTCACAAAGAACACAAAGAAAGGATCATACATTTTTGCCGGCTTAATTTTTAAAAGCTACTTACCAGCATGAAATATATTTTTGGTTTCTTACTTATCTTTCCTTTTACATTACAGGCACAGGTTCAGCAACTGCTTATTGGTACTTACACCAGTACCACCAGCGAAGGAATTTATGTTTACAGCTTCAATAGCACAGATGCGTCTTCAAAATTCCTGAGCAGCGCCAAAGCATCCAACCCTTCTTTCCTGGCCGTATCGGCCAATCAAAAATTTGTTTATGCCGTAAATGAAAATAATCCCGGCACAGTTTCCTCTTTTTCATTTCACAAAGATTCAGGCACATTAACGTTTTTAAATTCGGTTGAAACCAAGGGTGCACATCCCTGCTATATTTCGCTTGATAAAAAATCGAAGCATGCGGTTGTGGGTAATTACAGCGGCGGTAATCTTTCTGTATTTGATGTAAATGGAGATGGAACTTTAAGTGAGGCCAAACAAACCATACAGCATAATGGCAACAGTGTAAACCGCCAGCGCCAGGAAAAAGCACATGTGCATGCAACCGTTTTTTCGCCAGACTATAAATTTTTATTTGTTCCTGATTTGGGAATGGATAAATTGATGATTTATAAAGCAGACAGCCGAACAGGCATGCTTACAGCAGCCGAAAATGCAGAAGAGCTTATGAACCCGGGTGCAGGGCCACGTCACCTGGAATTTCACCCCAACAAAAAATTTCTTTTTTTAATCGAAGAATTATCAGGCGCTGTAAGTGTATTTAAATATGAAGAAGGGAAATTAACACTTGTTCAAAACATTTCTTCTCATCCCATAGATTTTAAAGGCGCTAAAGGAAGTGCTGATATTCATGTGAGCCCCGATGGGAAATTTTTGTACTGCAGCAACCGTGGTGATGCCAACTCCATTGCTGTTTTTTCAATTAATGAAGAAACAGGGATATTGATACCTGCTGGATTTCAATCCACACTCGGTATTCATCCAAGAAATTTCACAATTGATCCATCAGGAAATTTTTTACTCGTTGCCAACAGGGATAGCGATGAAGTGGTGGTTTTTAAAAGAGATATATCAACAGGAATGCTAACTGATACCGGGCAAAGAATTAAAGTACCAAGACCTGTTTGCTTGAAATGGATTGCACTTTAAAAGAAGTAATGTTTTAAGAATAATTCCTCGCACCAAACAACAAACTTCCGATGCGAACCATCGTGCTCCCTTCTTCCACGGCTATTTCATAATCACCACTCATACCCATGGAAAGAATTTTGAATTGGGGAAATTCATCATACATCTTTTTTAAACCCCGGAATTCATTACGTACCTGCTCTTTATCATTACTAAAACTGGCCATTCCCATTAATCCGCAAACAGTAGTGTTACTTAATTGCACCTGCATAGCTGCTTTTAATTCTTCTTCATTCAGTCCAAACCTGGTTTCTTCTTCAGCTATGTGAATTTGCAGCAGCACATCAATTATGCGGTTTAGCTTTAAAGCCTGCTTATTGATCTCTTTCAATAATTTCTCACTGTCCACTCCGTGTACCAGCTGCACAAAAGGAGCGATATATTTTACCTTATTGCTTTGCAGATGACCGATAAAATGCCAGCGGATATCTTTGGGTAATTGTGCAGCTTTGTCCACCAGTTCCTGCACATAATTTTCACCAAAATCCCTCTGGCCCAATTCATATAATTCCAAAATATCAGAAACAGGTTTTGTTTTGGAAACAGCAACCAGGGTTACCTTCCCGGCATCAAGTTGTTCTTTAATTTGTAAGTAGGCATCTTTATTAACCGGCATGGCTCAAAATTATTTAAAATAAAAATGTGCTGACTGTTTTCAAATCAGCACATTTAACAGTATTGCTTTATTAACTTATTTCAAAATACTTCTGCCAATCACAATTCTTTGTACTTCACTGGTGCCTTCATAAATCTGCGTAATCTTGGCGTCACGCATCAAACGCTCCACATGAAATTCCTTTACATAACCATAGCCACCATGTACCTGCACCGCCTCCACCGTTGTCCACATCGCTGTTTCACTGGCAAATACTTTGGCCATAGAAGAGCTGAGCGTGTAATCAATTCCATTATCTTTTTCCCAGGCAGCTTTCAAACAAAGCAAACGTGCTGCTTCAATCTTTGTAGCCATATCTGCCAGTTTAAACTGAATTGCCTGGTGATGCATGATTTCTTTTCCAAATGCTTTGCGTTCTTTAGAATATTTCAATGCGAGTTCATACGCACCGCTTGCAATACCCAATGCCTGTGATGCAATACCAATACGTCCGCCGGCTAATGTTTTCATTGCGAAAGTAAACCCAAAACCATCAGCGCCAATCCTGTTTTCCTTCGGCACTTTTACATCCTGGAAAGAAATACTGTGTGTATCACTGCCACGGATGCCGAGTTTGTTTTCTTTGGCTCCAACTGTTACACCCGGCCGGTTTTTTTCAACAATAAATGTATTAATGCCCTTACTTCCTTTAGAAACGTCAGTTTGAGCCATCACTAAATATACCGATGCTGAAGAACCGTTGGTAATCCAGTTTTTGATTCCGTTTAATAAATAATAATCGCCTTTGTCTTCTGCTGTAGTTTTTTGTGATGTGGCATCACTCCCTGCTTCAGGCTCGCTCAGCAAAAAAGCGCCAATATACAGTTCGCCATCTTTCTTACCCTGTGCCAGTGGTGTTAAATATTTTTGTTTCTGCTCTTCATTACAAAATTCCTGCAGCCCATAACACACCAGGCTGTTGTTCACACTCATACATACACTCACGCTTGCATCAATCTTACTGATTTCTTCCATCGCCAGCACATAACTCACAGTATCCATACCTGCTCCTCCATATTCAGGTTTTACCATCATGCCCATAAAACCAAGGTCAGCCAGTTTTGAAATTTGTTCTTTGGGAAATTTCTGATGCTCATCCCTTTCAATAACACCGGGCAAACATTCAGTTTGTGCAAAATCACGTGCTGCTTTTTGAATCATCAATTGTTCTTCAGTAAGAGTAAACTGCATGGCTTTAAAATTTGGCGCAAAGATAAGGGCGGGAAAGCCTCCTGCAAACAGTTGATAGTTTTTGTGGAAAGACAGGTATGCAAAAAAAAGCCATCCCTAAGAATAGGGACGGCGTATTTACCTATAAGAGAACCAACAGTAGGTTTATAATATGGTTACAATATTTTTTTGGAAACAATTCTTGAAGAACCGTCCTGCTTTATTTGTTTAATGCGGTAAAATGTTTTGGAAGATGACAGCTTTTCACGGTACTGGTAACTGAAATTACCATTGGTTTCAAAGCCACCAAGTACAAGGGCTATCGTTTTAAAATTGATACCATCCGTGCTGCGTTCAATTTCATAATATAATTCTTTTGATTCGCCATCGGCCACCCAGCTAAGTGAAAGAGAAGCGTTGCTTTGAATAAGCTGAACGCCGGAAACAGTTGGCCATAAATCATTGGTTTGCTGGCCATAACAAGCCGTGTAACCAAATATGCCTGCGAAGAATAAAGTAAGTATTACTGTTTTCATATAATGATCAGTTCAGGGATTAATACGGATACACAGGTAATGGACTACAGGCTTAAAAAAGGAAGATTGGAGGGTTTCCGGATAAAGGGGCTTAAAGAAGAATTGAAAACGGTAACGAATGGTTTAAATGGACCGGGTTCAATCAGACCGTAAAAATACTGTCCAATTTGGATTTAGCAAATTTTTGAACAACTATTTTTTTGAATCAGTAAAAAAACATTGTGCAAAATAAAAAAGCCCTGGTTAAAGGGCTTGTTACTGGTGATCCCGACACGATTCGAACGTGTGACCCACAGCTTAGAAGGCTGTTGCTCTATCCAACTGAGCTACGGGACCCAATTATTTCTGCCGAAGCTTAGAAAGCTTTCTGCTTATATCATGATGATTTGCAGAACCAATTTTTAAGCTTTGGGCTGGCAAAGATAATTTTTAGTACCATTGCATCCAAACCATTTATGCATGGACATTAAGATAGAAGACAGTTGGAAACAAGCTTTAAAAACTGAATTCAGCAAGCCTTATTTTCAGCAGGTGGTTACATTTTTGAAAACAGAGAAGCTGCAAAAAAAAACAATTTATCCGCCCGGCAGTTTAATCTTTAATGCGTTTGATCAAACACCTTTTCATAAAGTAAAAGTGGTATTGCTGGGGCAGGATCCTTATCACGGTGCAGGTCAGGCACATGGACTTTGTTTTTCTGTTCAGGATGGTGTGCCACCACCACCTTCGCTTATAAATATTTACAAAGAAATTGAAGCAGATACAGGCGTGGGCATGTCAGCACGCTATGGCAACCTCACCAAATGGGCCCAGCAGGGTGTGCTGCTGCTCAATGCATTTTTAACGGTGAGGGCCAATGAACCTGCCAGTCATTCCAAAATTGGATGGGAGGAATTTACCAATAACGTCATTAAAAAAATTTCTGACGAAAAGAAAGGTGTTGTGTTTTTATTATGGGGGAAATTTGCACAGGAAAAACAAGTGCTTATTGATGAAACAAAACATTTTGTTCTCAAAGCAGCACACCCCTCCCCTTTCAGTGCGGATAAAGGTTTTTTTGGATGCCGTCATTTCTCAAAAACAAATCAACTGCTGATGCAGCAGGGCCTTGAACCAATTGACTGGAAATTACCATGAACATTATTAAAAATATATTGGGAAGAATTTTTGCATTATGGGCCATTCTCACTTTTGCTGTAACCATGCTGCTTATTATTTTGCCAACATGGGCCTTGGGGTTACTGCCTGAACCCAAAAGAACAAAGGCATTCATTAACCTGTCAAGAATCTGGATGGGGGTTTGGTTACCATTGGTGGGGGTGATATTGCGTATCAAAGGCAGGGAAAATTTTAAGCAGGGAGAAAATTATGTGGTGGTATGCAATCATAATTCTCTGATGGATGTACCTGTTACTTCTCCCGGCATACCCGGCGGCAATAAAACCATTGCTAAAATTGAGTTTACAAAAGTTCCTTTGTTTGGATTGATTTACAGAAGAGGCAGTGTGCTGGTTGACCGTAAGAGTGAAGAGAGCCGCAGCAAAAGTTATGCATATATGAAACGGGTTCTGGAAATGGGTTTACACATGTGCATCTATCCTGAAGGGACACGTAACAAAACCAATAACCCGCTGAAAGAATTTAAAGACGGCGCTTTTCGCCTGGCCATTGAAACCGGAAAAGATATTATACCAGCCGTTTTATTCAACACCAAAAAAGTATTACCTCAGAATAAAATTTTTTATTTCTGGCCGCACAAAATTGAAATGCATTTCCTCCCTCCCGTTTCTGTAAAGGGTTTAACCATGAATGATGCGAAAGAGCTCAATCAAAAAGTGTTTGATATTATGTGGAAATACATTGAGGAAGCGAAAGTATAAACCTGTTGTTTCATCATCACGCAAAAAATTATTGAGGGAGATTATAGAAAAACCTTGTGCGGTTGATACGCAAGTCCCGTAATAAACCTGATTTTGGATTGATGGTAACACTGAATGTTCTGAAAATTCCAATAGGTGTTACATTAATAGCCAGTTGCCAGCAATGCAAATCACGGGCAATGGAAGTAGTGAAATACTGAAGCTTTCTTGTTTGAATATCAAAGGTTCCCTGTCCGGTTATTTTCCATTTCTCTGTTAAATTAAAATCACCATTAAAGTTGAGGGATTGAGTAAGCCTCGCAGTGAAGCCGGAGAAATCGGGCCGTGGAATACGTGTAAGACTTAATGAGTAAGAAAGATTTAAACTCCATGGAATATTAAAATCAGCAAACTCTGCCGGATTACGCTGAACAGCATTGAGCTCTCTGCTTCGTTCATCCGTTTCATAGCTCCTGTTTTTCTGCAGCTCCTGTTTTTCTTTTTCTTTTTTATCATCTTTTGGTTTACTACTGAACTGTGTGTTTAATGAAATAAACCCGCTGGTAAATTTTCCCAGTGAAAACTGGTTGCCCTGCCATGCATACTGCGATAATCTTCTGCCTGTTGCTGTTTGCTGGTAAGGCGATACATTGGCCTGGGCTGTAAGACTTATTTTCTCAAACAGGTTACTGCGCAGGTAAAAAGCAAAATCACTTAATGCAAATGAATCGGCCAGGAGGTTGTATCCACTGGATACTCCAAATCCATCAATCAATCTTACTTTTTTAATTCCTTCTTCCGTGGTGTCGCCCTTCTTTCTTGTTTTTAATTCCAGGTTATTATCCAGTGCAAAACTCAAGAACCCTGATCTTGCTTCCGGTATTTCAGAAGCCTGCAAACCATTAAAATTATCAAACCATAATTTGTTACCAATACTGTCAACCTGCACCTGTTTCCATTTACTCCTGTTTAAATCTGGCGTATAAGAAAACCCAACTGTTGGGCGTATAACATGGCGTATGGCCATGATGCCATCTTTTCTTTTAAAATTTTTGGTGCCAAATATTGCCGTGCTCAGGTTTAAACCAACACTCATCTGCTTTCCCCTGTAAAAACCACGTGCATTTTTTGTAACAACCGTTTTACCATTCCACTCACGGGTATAGGCACGTGAATACCAGGTTTCATTGTAACTGATAGACGGGCCTATCTGGAAAGGACCAAAGGCGGGTAATGATATTTGAATGGGGATGCTGTGTCTTGCATTCCAGTCCAATGTATCAATCAAACGACGCACACTGAAAGCGGTATCATAAAATGCAAGCTGGTTATTAAATGTTCCGTTATAAGCAACCCCCAGCTTTTCATACCACTTGGGTGTGCCTGCAAATTCTTTTTTCTGAAAAGGATAAATGGTATTTACGGTAAAACCTACTGCCGGTAGTGTAACATTGAATAATTTGGTGGTGGTGTTTTGATTATGATTGGCCGTAACAGTTAAGTTATAAGGTTTGCCTGCCCATGTTCGCTGGTAAGCAATGGATGAATTCAATTGGTTATTAAAATTCTGAACGGCATTGTTGGGGAAAAAACGGTTGAACAAACTGGTAGCCACATTTACACTGGCGCTGAAACTCTGACCCGGTCTTGCTTTACCATCAACACTGTGGTTCCATTGCACAGCAAAGTTGCGGGTGGGGGGCACATAATCAGGATCGCCCTTAAACCCAACTTTATTATTCATATAGCTTAAATTAAAACCGCCATTATACCTGTAGCGTTTCCGGTAAGATGGTTGCAGAAAAATGTTGTAGGAGCCATACGAATAAATATTGGTGCGGATGGATGCGTCCCATGTTTCACCAAATGTTTTATAATAACCCAACCCTTCAATACCAAAACCTAATTGCTGATTGGCTACGGGTTGTGGCGGTAATAATCCCGTTCTTCTTCCTGTTTTTAATGGAAACAAACCAAACGGCAAACCAACAGGGATAGGCACACCTTCAAACTCCGGGCGAACGGGGCCTGTTACCGCCAGTTTACCTGTAATAAATTTTGTTTTGGCGGCACGGAAAGCAAAATGTGGCGTATCATAATTACAGGTGGTAAACCGTGCACCGGCGCCATAAAATTCAGTTGGTGATATTTTTTTGGAAGCCTCCGTGTACACAAACATTTCCTGCTGCTGCGTATAGGTGCCAACCGTTAATCCTTTCTGCGTTTTAAAGTTATAACGGATGGTATCGGATGTAAACGCTTCAGTTCCCTGCTTAAATGCAGGCGTTCCAATACGTTTGCCGGCGCTGTCTTTACCGGGATAGGCCGTAAGCATTTGTGTAGGCTGATCCAGTTGAATGGTGTGGGCATCGAGTTTAATGTCTTTATATACAACAGCAGCTTTGTTGTAGATGTAAATTTTATTCCCGGGTATATCCACCACCATTGAATCTTCTGCAGTGAATTGTACCGGTGCATCAATAGAATCTTTTGATATTTTCAGATTGAAGGTATCAATCTTTGTTACAAGGCTGTCTTTTACAGAAATAGAATCTGTTATAAGTGATGAATCTTTTTTTACGGGTGCAACAGTATCCGTTTTAAGCGCCAGTGCGGCAACAGGTATTTTTTTGGCGCCCTGTTTACTTTTTGCAGGAACAGTATCAACACTTGTTAAAGGAAAATAAAAATCACCTCTTCTGCGAAATGCAGTTCTGCCTTCAACCGTTAATCCATACAGGATCAAAACCGCCGAAACAGTGAGCAAAACATATTTATAGTTAACTTTGTAAGCGATGTTCATAACGCAGTTGCGGCAAAAATAGCCACATTTGCATTAAGGAACTGTGAATGTTGAAAGAACTATTAACCCAAAGAATTTTTTAACAATGAAGAAAAACTGGTTATTACCCGTTTTGACTATTTGCATGATAAGCCTTGTAATCTTATCATTTACGGTCAAAAAAAATTATACCTCCGCTTCCACCAACTCTTTTACAAAAACCATCAATACAATTGTAATAGATGCCGGTCATGGGTTTCGCTGTGAAAACGGATGCAGACATGGCTCCACCGGTGAAAATATAACTGAGGATCAGGTTTCGTATGAAGTAAGCAAACGAATTGTTGCAGAGCTGAAAAAAAAATATCCATCTGTTAAAATAATAGAATCACGGCCTACTCCTTTTTTTGTTGAGAACAGGGCCCGTGCTGAATTTGCCAATAAGAACAAAGGTGATTTATTTGTTTCTATTCACTGCAACTTTGTTCCAAAAATAAGAGACGTTAGAAGAGAAGGAACACGCACTGAAACAAAGTATGTTTATGTGGGCAAGGGCAAAAAAAGAAAGAAAGTAAAGAAAACAATTACAGTTCCAGTTTACAAAACATATTATTTGCCAAACCCCGCTCATGGCACAGAAACCTATGTGTTTGCCGCCCATAAAACAGATGACAAAGAAGAAATTATTATGGAGAATGGTGATATTTTTGAAAATGAAAAAGATGACAGCACCATTAACAATAACATTAATGACCCCTTGATTAAACAGCAGGTTGCGTTGTGGACCAAGCAGTTTTTTGCCAACAGTGTAAAGCTGGCAAGCATGATGGAAGAAGAGTTTACCACTCTGGGCCGTTTCAGCCGTGGTGTAAAACAAAGACAAAAAGGGATTTGGGTGCTGCAGGCAACAGCTATGCCCAGCATTTTAATTGAGCTGGGTTTTTTATCTAATTCAGAAGAAGAAGCATACCTGCTGAGTGAGCCCGGCCAGCAGCAAATGGCTGAAAGCATTGTAAAAGCCATCAGCCGTTATAAAGAACTGGTGGAAAAAGGAGCGCCACAGCCACCTGTTAATAACGGTAAACGATAAGTTTCCATTCTTTTTAACGCATGTTTCTGTTTCAATACTGTAAAGCGGAGAAACATTTCTTATTTTTGGCACTGATGAAGCAGGTGATTCCATTTCATTTGAATAACTGAAACTGAAATGCTGCTATGGAAACGGAAAGCAGAAGTGTGCGACGTCCCGGTCAAAACGGGATTTCACTTTGTTCAGCAAAAACGACGCCCGCTGCTTAAATACCGGTAACCAAAATGTATTTCCGAATCACTGCTCCCAAATAATTTTCAACCCATGAATGTTTCAAACGAAACCAAAGTAGGCGCACTAACTGTAATTGCTGTAACCATGCTGGTGCTTGGTTACAACATGCTCAAAGGAAAAAACCTCATTAAGCGGTCTGATGTGGTTTATGCCCGCTTTAATGATGTGGGCGCCCTTGAAATTTCAAGTCCTGTAAAAATTAAAGGCTACCGCATCGGGAATGTGTACAGCATTGGTAGCGCTGATGAAAATGTGAGCCAGGTAATTGTTGCTATTAATCTTGATAAGAAAGTAAATATCCCCGTTAACTCGCTGGCAGCAATTAACAACAGCATTACAGGAAGCTCATCACTCAATATTACTCCGGGTGATGCAACTGCTTATATCAAGGAAGGTGATACATTGAAAAGCAGTAACAGCCCTGATTTGATGGCCAAACTAAGTAATAGTATTGACCCGGCGCTTACCAATATAAAACAGGCGGTTGATTCATTAAAGTTAGTACTGGGCAATTTGAATTCTGTGTTTGATGAAGGTAACAAAGCCAACCTCAAAGCCGTAATTGCCAATTTAAAAAACACTTCGGCCAATTTGAATGTATTGCTCAACAGTAAAGACGGGGCTCTTGCCAAAACACTAAATAATGCTGAAACGTTTACCAGCAATCTCAATAAGAACAACGAGAACCTGAATAAAACCATTGAGAATTTTAAAAATACTTCCCAAAAACTATCGGAGCTGCAGTTTAAAGAAACACTTACCGGTTTAAATAATACCGTAGCTCAACTGCAGGGGGTGATTGAAAAGATAAATAAAGGCGAAGGGTCGCTGGGTATGCTTTTAAAAGATCCGAAACTATACAACAGCCTTCAAAATACAGTACGCAGCGTAAACGTTTTGATTGATGATTTAAAAACACATCCCAAACGCTATGTAAGTTTTTCAGTATTCGGAAAAAAAGATAAAGGTCAGCCGTTGATGGCTCCGCTGGCTGACAGTATCACCAATAAACAATAAACAATTACAGCGTGTTAAGATTTGTACTGTTGAGTTGTATGCTGCTGTGCATGGTGCAGGTGTATGCACAAAAACCTGCGGCCGCTCCCCCGCCCCGCCCTTCGCAAACAAGCGATACGTTCCGTATAGTGTATATTCCGCATGCTGACCGCTTTGAATTTAAAACTGTTGACTCCGTAACACAATTAAACATTTTAATAGGCCATGTAGTAGTAAAACAGGGCGGTACTACTTTTTATGCTGACAGTGTGGTGCAAAATGAAAAAACCAATTTTATTGAAGCCTTTGGCAATGTACATATCAATGACCGTGACTCTGTAAATATTTATTCTGAATACATGAAGTATGAAGGCAATAAAAAAATTGCCATGTTCCGTAAAAAAGTAAAACTTACTGACGGTAACAGCACGCTTTACACTGAAGAAATGGATTATGATATGAACGGCAAAGTGGGTGTGTACAGGAACGGCGGTCGTATTGACAGCAAACAAACCACACTATACAGCAAACAGGGATATTATTATGCTGACATCAAAGATGTTTATTTTTTTGGTGATGTAAAAATGAGTGATCCTGAAGTGGCACTGGCCAGTGATTCATTGTTATATAACACCACGAGCGAAGTGGCTACGTTTATTGCACCTACAACCATTAAAACCGGCAAGAGTGTTTCTAACGTTCGCAGCGGTTATTATGATTTGAAAACCAAAAAAGCCATGTTTGCCGGCCGCTCCATTATACGTGACAGCGCCAGCACCATTATTGCAGATAATATGGTGCTGGATGATAAAACAGGTTTTGGCGAAGCCAAAGGAAATGTGCAGTATAAAGACACTGCACAGGGTGTGCTGCTTTTCAGCAACCGTATTTTTTTCAACAAAGAGAAAAAGAATTTCTTAGCAACAGAAAAACCGGTAATGGTGGTGGTGCAGGATAAAGATTCCATTTATATTTCTGCAGATACGATTTACTCGGGTTTAATGAAAGACCTGAAACTGTTTAAAGGAGGTTATCTCAAAGCTTTTGACACTGTAAAAGGAAAAACAGTGATGAATGTTGATTCTTTGCTGCAAACAAATACACCCCTGCTGGTGAAAAAAGATTCCGTTACAGCAAAGGATTCATCCATCACCCAGCAAAACATCATTAAAAAAGATACCCTTGCAATAACGCCACCTAAAATTGAACAACCAATTTTTAAAGACAGCATTTCAACAAAACAACCTGTTCCGGCGATTGTAAAAAAAGAGATCCCTTCTGCAAAAGATTCTGTTAAAAAAGTTACAGCAAAGGATTCATTGATGCTGAGTACAAAAGCGTTGGTGAAAGATTCCATTAAAGTTGATACAGATACCGTTCGTTTTATTACTGCCTTCCGCCATGTGCGTATTTACAATGATTCATTGCAGGCCGTGGCCGACAGTATGTTTTATTCCGGCGTTGACAGTGCTTTTCAATTATTTTATGAACCCATTGCCTGGAGCAAAGGAAGCCAGGTTACAGGCGATACCATTTTTGTTTACACCAAAAACAAAAAACCTTCAAGACTTTATGTGTTTGAAAATGCACTGCTGGTGCAGAGTGTAAAAGAAGGCGCTGGTTTTTATAACCAGATTAAAGGAAGAACCATCAATGGTTATTTTAAAGACGGCAACCTGGATTATGTAAATGCAAAAGGAACGGCCGAAAGTATTTATTATGCACAGGACAATGACAGTGCTTTTGTGGGCATGAACCGAACTACTGCAGATATGATTGATTTTTACTTAGAAAACCGTGAAGCAAAGAAAGTGAAATATACCAGCTCAGTAAAAGGCACTACCTACCCCATCCGCCAGGTGCCCGAAGAACAGAAGAAACTTGAAAATTTTAAATGGCTGGAGAAAAGAAGACCCAAGAATAAACTGGAACTGTTTCTTTAAATGTAGTAGTAGTCTTTAGTTATTAGTTGATCATAATAGCGGATGATTGTTTTAACTGCATTGTAAGTAAAAGAGTAGCCACTAACTATTACTAACTGACCTGTTGTGATATTAAAATTTTATTTTACAGCACCAGAGGTGCGAAATGACAGTAGAAAAAAATCATTTCAAGATAATGAGAGCCCCATCGGGGCGATATGTTTTTAAACCCGAATATATATCGCCCCGATGGGCAATGTCATTAAGTTAAGCGTCACCTCGACCGCAGGGAGAGGTCTCATAAATTTCTTACTGACCGAATTTTATGAGATGTCTTCCCGTAAAAACGGGACAAGCCGTTCCTCGACATGACGAAACGCTTAACTTAATGACATTGCCCGATGGGGCTCTTTATACGTTTTGTTAATTTCTACTGACATTTCGCCCTAACAGGGCTTTTATAAAGCATACTGATATTTTGTTAATAGCACAACACGTTACTATCTATTTACTAACGACTACCAACTATCAACCTGCATTTTAAAGTATCTTCACCGCATGGCCCTGAATTTTTTAAAAAGAAATTTTATATCCCCGTTACTGGAGCTGATTCATGACAGCCGGGCCGTGGGTTTTTTGTTGTTGCTGTGTACCATTGTATCATTATTCATCAGCAATACTAGTTTCGGAAGCAGTTATATCTTATTCTGGCAAACGGAGCTGCATGCTTCTGCTTACCTGCCGCATTCATTACTGCATTGGATCAATGATGGATTGATGGCCGTCTTTTTTTTCCAGGTGGGCATGGAAATCAAAAGGGAATTACTGATTGGTGAACTGGCATCAGTAAAAAAATCAATCATGCCTGTTGCGGGTGCTGTGGGCGGTATGGTGGTGCCGGCGTTGATTTTTATTGCATTCAACCTATCTACAGAGTTTCAGCATGGCTGGGGTGTTCCTATGGCAACAGATATTGCATTTTCATTGGGCGTAGCGTCATTGCTGGGTAAAAGGGTGCCGGTATCATTAAAAATATTTTTGATGGCGCTGGCCATTATTGATGATTTGGGCGCCATTATTGCCATTGCCGTTTTTTATACAGAAACATTCAGCATGATGTATTTGTTTGCAGGGCTGGGCATTTTTACCACTCTGTTGCTGTGGAATTATTTTAAACTTCCCTTTGGTTTCTGGAATTTTTTATTGGGCATACTGCTGTGGTTTTGTTTTTACAATTCCGGTGTGCATGCCACTATTGCGGGTGTGCTGTTTGCATTTACCATTCCATTGAAACGATTGGAAAGCATAGAACAGGCATTGCACAATTACGTTAACTTCCTCATCATTCCGCTATTTGCACTGGCCAACACGGCCATTCTTATTCCGGATGGTTTTGTAAATGATTTAAGCAGCACGCTCAGTTTGGGGATCATGCTGGGTTTATTAATTGGTAAACCCCTGGGTATTGTTGGCTTTACATTCATACTTGTTCAACTAAAGCTTGGCACACTGGCAAAAGGTATAGGATGGAAACACATGACAGGCCTGGGCTTACTGGCTGCCATTGGTTTTACCATGAGTATTTTTATTTCCATGCTTGCATTTAAGAGTTCTTTCACACAGGATATGAGCAAGATGGCCGTTATGATTGCATCACTCACAGCAATTATACTGGCATATGCATGGTTTAAAATTTTCACAAAAGAAAAAGCTTCAAAATAAATGGCATCATTTTCGGTTGCAACAGTGCAAACCATTTTCCATGCACAAAACAATCAGCATTGCAGCCATCATCACCTTTTTATTTCTTTCACTCAGCTCTTCTGCGCAGCTATACAAACATGAAGCAGGTGTGCGGCTTGGCAGCGCAGACCAGGCGCTTTCAACCGGTTTCAGCTACCGTTATCATATCAATGAAACCAAAGCGATAGAAGGTATTATTAACTTAAAAGATAATGCAAGGGGCATTGGCGCTTTGTATGAAATCTTTAAACCCATTGCTGCAGTAGAAAGTTTAAGATGGTTTTACGGAGCCGGTGGTTATGCAGCTTTTGAGGGAAATGATGTATTGGGCATTACCGGTATTGCAGGTCTTGATTATACATTTAAAGAAGCGCCGGTGAATTTATCCATTGACTGGAAGCCTGAATTGAGTTTTTTAAAAGATGTAAGTTTTAAAGCATCCACTGTTGCTGTTTCAGTTCGGATTGCTTTTGGAAAATAATTGGTCTGGTTTTCTCTTGGTGTGGGCCTGATGTATGTCAGGCCTTTTTGTTTACGGCAATTAGAGTAAATTTAATGTATGAAACTCCTCACTACATCTCAAATCAAAGAATGGGATGCTTATACCATTGCCCATGAGCCCATTAACTCTATTGATTTGATGGAACGTGCCGCCACAAAATGTGCTGAGTGGATTATTCACAATGACTATGCTTCCAAACCACTGCATATTTTTTGCGGCAAAGGAAACAATGGTGGTGATGGACTGGCTATTGCAAGATTATTATTACAAAAAGGTGCAAAAGTTACCATCTATGTACTGGAGTTTGGCCATAAAGGCACGGATGATTTTCAAACCAACCTGCGGCGATTGCATCCGCTCACTTATGATATACATTTTATACAATCAGAAGATTTTTTTCCGCATATCAGCAGCAATGATGTGGTCATTGATGCTATGCTGGGCACAGGCTTAAGCAAGCCATTAGAAGGTATTACAGAAAAATTAGTGATACATCTTAACCAGTGCGGCGCCACCGGTATTGCCATTGATGTGCCAACAGGAATGTATGCTGATAAAAGCTGCAGGGAGCAAACAGTTTTTCATGCAGCACATACGCTTACTTTTCAAAACCAGAAGCTTTGTTTTATGATGCATGAAAACCATGAGGCTTTTGGTGAAGTGCATGTGCTCAACATTCAGTTGCATCAGCAATATGAAGCAACAGCAGAAACTTCTTTTTATTTGATTGATGAACCGCTTATAAAATCCATTTATAAAAAACGAAAAGCATTTACACATAAAGGAACCTATGGTCATGCACTGATGCTCACAGGCAGTTATGGTAAAATGGGTGCTGCGGTTTTAATGGCAGAAGCATGTTTAAGAAGCGGCGCCGGTTTGGCAACGGTGCATGTGCCGCAATGTGGTTATACGGTTGTACAGAGTTCTTTACATGAGGCAATGGTGGAAACAGATCATCACCAGTTTCACATTACCCAATTGCCCAAAGAGCTGCACCGTTATACAAGTATTGGTTTGGGACCGGGCATGGGCCTGCATGAAGAAACAGCCCGGGTAATTGCAGAAGTATTACACCAAACACATCAGCCAATGGTGCTGGATGCAGATGCGCTGAATTTATTATCCATCAAACAAAACCTGCAGGAGTATTTGCATGATGAATGCATCCTTACCCCCCACCCCAAAGAGTTTGAACGCTTATTTGGAAAATGCAGTAATGATTTTGAGCGTATGCAATTGGCATTACATCAGGCCGTAAAACTCAATGTGTATATTGTTTTAAAAACGCATCATACATTAATTGCGTGCCCTGATGGAAAAGCATATTTCAACAGCACCGGCAATGCAGGAATGGCCACCGCAGGAAGCGGCGATGTATTAAGTGGTTTACTCACCGGTTTACTGGCACAGGGTTATACCGCAGAAGATGCATGTGTGCTGGGCGTGTACCTGCACGGGCTGGCAGGAGATATTGCTGCCACTTCATTATCAAAAGAAGCAATGATAGCGGGTGATATTACCAGGCATCTCGGAAAAGCATTTCTTCAACTGCAGTAACATGACTTGTATATCTACTTTCGTTCAATGCTTTTTTTAATGGGTATAATAATGAAGCGCTGGTCATCATGCGTTTGTTTGTTGCCGGTTGCATTATTGTATTTCTCCACAGCAAATGCACAAACCACGGATACATCAAAAAACGGCAGCAGGCTGCTGGCAGTACCCTTGCTATCCCGTTCCATTGAAACAGACTGGAGCTTTGGAGCGGGCGGCAGTTTTACTTTTCATACCACAAGAAAAAAAGATTCCACTACCAGGATATCAGCCATTAATTTTATAGGTTCTTATTCACTGCGGAAACAATTTATTTTTTTGATACGTGGGCCGGTATTTTTTCCGGGTGAGAAATACATCCTCAACAGCAATTTTTCCTATAGCTCTTATCCCGATCGTTTCTGGGGGCTCGGCAATCAAACAAAAGAAATCAATGAAGAGGCTTACAGTTTTCGTCAGTATTATGTTTACCTGCATGCACAGCGTCTGATACGTAAAAAAATATTTGCAGGTATATCGTATGAATTTCAGAGAGTGATTGATGTGGAAGTGCAAAGCGGCGGACTGTTTGATGTGCAGGATGTAAAGGGCAGAACTCCTTACCAGGTTTCAGGTTTGGGCATCAGTGCATGATGGGATAAACGTAACAGCACCTTCTGGCCCACTAGTGGCTATTTATTTTTTGTATCGGCCACGCATTTTTCTTCCTTGCTTTTATCCAATCATATTTATACCAGCATAGTGGCAGATGCAAGATGGTACCACAGCATCAGCCGCAAACAAATACTTGCAGTACAGGCTTATGGTTTTTTTAATACCGGAACAGATGTACCCATCAGGAGCCTTGCATCACTGGGCGGGGCTGACAGGATGAGGGGTTATTTCAATGGCCGTTACCGTGATAATGATTTGATGTGTGTGCAGGCTGAATACCGCTTGCACCTGTTTAAGCGTTTCAGCGCTGTTGGCTTTGCAGGTGCAGGTGATGTAAATGGAAAGTTCAGCAGACTTTCACTTGCTTATCTGAAATACTCAGGTGGTGCAGGCTTATGTTTTGCCATTAATAAAAATGAAAAACAGCATATCCGTTTTGATTATGGTACCGGCAAAGACAACCGGGGATTTTATATACAGTTTGGTGAAGCGTTTTAAACAAATAAGTTTTTGAATTAGATTTGAAGCATGAACAGCTATTTTAAATTTCTTGATACAAGAGCGCTTGATGAAAAAGCAGCCTCAGGTATATTTCCCTTTGGCCAGAATTTATTTTGGGATACACCTGTTCAAAACATCCATCTGCAGCAACATAAACGATACATCATAGAACGTGTGTTAACAAGAGGTTTTCTGCAAGACTTTTACCTGCTTCTTAAAATCTACACCATTGAACAAATAAAAGAAGCTGTGGTTAAGAACAAAGAACTGGATCCCAGGACCGCTCATTTTTGCAGCGAATATTTTCAAATACCCAAAGAGCAAATACCTGTTTCATCTTTCTACCATTGAAACAGCAACATATCAAACTTTACAAAAACTTTTTTCAATTCCTGAAATAAAAGAAAATTTTGCACTGGCAGGCGGCACTTCTTTAGCCCTTCAAACAGGGCGCCGTTTTTTTGCTAAAAATCCATTTCAACCCACTTTTTCCACCAAAACTTTCAACAACAGCAGTTTTCCCCCAACACTCAACACCAGCCTCATTTTTAGCCTCATTCCCCTATCTTTGCCGCCCTTTACCACCATCGCTTTGGCAACGGTGGTCTTGTACTAAAAATCAACTTAGAAAATTGTTTATGGAGAATCTGATCTATCTCGTTCCCGCAATGGCAGTAATCGGACTGCTGTACACGTTTGTAAAATTCAACTGGGTATCCAAACAGGAAGCAGGTAATGAACGCATGCAGGAAATCAGCAACCATATTGCTGAAGGCGCCATGGCGTTTTTAAAAGCTGAGTGGAAAATACTCGGCTATTTCGTGGTAATAGTTGCCATCCTTTTGGGTGTAATGGCTATGGCCAATCCCCACAGTCACTGGAGCATTGCACTGGCTTTTGTAATGGGCGCCGTGTTCAGCGCAACGGCCGGTTATATTGGTATGCGTATCGCTACTAAAAGCAATGTGCGTACCGCTCATGCAGCACGCACCAGTTTAAGCAAAGCACTGAATGTTTCTTTTACCGGTGGCACTGTAATGGGTCTGGGTGTTGCAGGTTTGGCCGTTCTCGGTTTGGGCGGTTTGTTTATTATTTTAAAAGCCATTTTTGTTCCCGCAGGTGCATCTGTAAACGGTGAGGAAATGCTGCGTGCTATTGAAGTGCTCACTGGTTTTTCATTGGGTGCTGAAAGTATTGCATTATTTGCCCGTGTGGGTGGTGGTATTTATACAAAGGCTGCTGATGTGGGCGCTGATTTGGTGGGTAAAGTAGAAGCAGGTATTCCTGAAGACGATCCACGCAACCCTGCCACTATTGCTGATAACGTAGGCGATAACGTAGGTGATGTGGCTGGTATGGGTGCTGATTTATTTGGCTCTTATGTAGCCACCGTACTGGCAACAATGGTACTGGGCCAGGAAACGATTTCAACTGATCAGTTTGGCGGCATGGCTCCTATTCTTTTACCTATGATGATTGCAGGTGTTGGTATTTTATTTTCCATCATCGGTACATGGTTTGTAAAAGTGAGCGACAGTGCAGGTATTAATACCGATAATGTACAGAAAGCATTGAACATGGGTAACTGGGGTTCCATTATCCTCACTGCCATTGCTTCCGTAGGTCTTGTATATTATATCCTTCCTGAAACCATGGTGCTCCGTGGTCATGAGTTTACAAAGTGGGGTGTGCTGGGTGCTATTGCAGTAGGCCTGGTAGTGGGTGCATTAATGAGCATCATTACAGAATACTATACAGCAATGGGTAAGCGCCCGGTATTAAGTATCATCCGCCAATCATCTACAGGTCATGCAACCAATGTAATTGGTGGTTTGGCAGTGGGTATGGAAAGTACCTTCTTGCCTATTTTAGTTTTGGCAGCCGGTATTTATGGTTCATTTCTTTGTGCCGGTTTATATGGTGTGGCGATTGCTGCTGCCGGTATGATGGCCACAACAGCCATGCAATTGGCCATTGATGCATTCGGACCCATTGCAGATAATGCAGGTGGTATTGCTGAAATGAGTGAATTACCAAAAGAAGTTCGTGAAAAAACAGATGTACTGGATGCCGTGGGTAATACTACTGCTGCTACCGGTAAAGGTTTTGCCATTGCATCTGCTGCTTTAACAGCGCTGGCCTTGTTTGCTGCGTTTGTGGGTGTGGCAGGTATTAGTGGTATTGATATTTATAAAGCTGATGTGCTTGCATGTTTGTTTGTAGGCGCTATGATTCCGTTTATCTTTTCATCACTTGCCATACGTGCCGTGGGTGAAGCCGCTATGAGTATGGTGGAAGAAGTTCGCCGCCAGTTCCGCACCATTCCCGGTATTATGGAAGGCACGGGCAAACCGGAGTATGATAAATGTGTGGCTATCTCTACAGAAGCATCCATCAAAAAAATGTTATTGCCGGGTGCTATTACCATTGTTGCGCCTTTGGCAATTGGTTTTACCATGGGTCCTGAAGCGTTGGGTGGATTCCTTGCCGGCGCTACTGTAAGCGGTGTGTTGATGGGTATGTTTCAGAACAACGCCGGTGGTGCATGGGACAATGCTAAAAAATCATTTGAGAAAGGTGTGGAAATAAATGGTGAGATGTATTACAAAAAATCAGAGCCGCATAAAGCATCTGTAACAGGTGATACAGTGGGTGATCCGTTTAAAGATACATCAGGTCCATCCATGAATATCCTGATCAAACTGATGAGTATTGTTTCATTGGTAATTGCCCCTACCCTTGCACAGATGTACGGGCATGATAAAAAAGTCCCTGCAGAAAATGTTGAGATAAAGATGGAACAGAAAATGGAAGCGGAAGAAGAAGGTAAGGAAATAAAACTGGAAAATCCCTTTTTAGAAGCATTAAGAGCAGATAAGCTGATTGATCAAAAACATTTTAAAGTAACTTTAAAGAACGACAGCCTTATGATCAACGATGTGCTGCAAAGCAAAGAGGCGCTGGATAAATACCGTTCTTACCTCAATGGTAAAATGGAATTGAATGCGGAAGTAAATTATCAGAAGCTGTAGCTGCAACCTTTTTCATTAGTCTTTCGACTATACAACTGTCTAATCAGACCATTATCATTGCCTCCGCATTTCTATGCGGGGGCGTTTTTTTTATCCGTCTCACGAATAGAATATCAGTGTTACAAAAAGAAAAAATATTTATTGGGGCTTTCAGCAATGATGCTGTTGGTATCTTTTGATCCGGCTGTTACGGGCTTCGCTTTGCTGCGGCCCCGACCAAAAGCGTCGGTGCTACCCCTTCACATCCGGTTGAAAATACCGCATTAAGCGGGGCAGCCATTGGGCATTTGTTTTTTAATGGGGCTGAAATAGGGGGCGGCTTCGCCGCTCTCATTTCTTTTTATTAGTTTGAAAAAAAATCTTCTCCCGTTCATAGTTTTTTACAAAAACACTGTATCTTTTTGGCACTAATTTGTAACAGGGCTAACGCTGTATTGATTTTGTAAAACCACATTTCAAACACACAATAGCTACATACAGAAAGGGAATAAAAAAGCCCCTGTTTAGTACAAGGGCAAAAACTTATTGAGGCAAGCCTCACTACGGAATAAATCCTTATTGTGATTTGCTTCACTATAAAAATAAAAAAAGAAACTGAATGGAAAAGAAAAAAATTTTAGGGTTAGACATTGGCACAAATTCTATTGGTGCTGCCCTGATTACCCTTCCTGAAAAATTCGAGAATTATGGAAAAGAGGGAAATATTGAATGGCTGGGAAGTAGAATTATTCCAACAGATGGAGATTATCTGCAGAAATTTGAAAGTGGTGCACTGGCAGAAACAAAAGCTGCTTTTCGAAGAGGTAAACGTGGCTCACGAAGATTGAAACATCGTTACAAACTTCGAAGAACAAGGTTAATAAGGGCATTTAAAGCATTAGGCTGGCTTGATGAAAGTTTTCCGCTAGACGAATCTCGTAAGTTTAAGAAAGACATTACTGAAAATGGCTACTCGCTAAAGATTAGCGATTACCTACCTTTCTCAAAAGAAACGATTGAAGAATTTGAAACAGAGCTTGGAATTAACGGAATCAAGAGCAAAAAAGGGAAAAGCATTGTTCCCGAAGATTGGATTGTTTATTTCTTGCGCAAGAAAGCACTTGAAAAAGCAATTACTATCCCTGAATTGGTGCGCATTATTTATATGCTCAACCAGCGCAGAGGATTTAAGAGCAGCCGAAAAGATTTGAAAGACACAAACGTTTTACCTTATGATGAATTTGTAAAAAGAAAAGAAAGCAACGACTTCGGTGAAAGCGGGATTGAAACACAGTTTGTATCTATTACGAAAATAAAATCAGTAACATTTAAAGAGGAAAAAAAAGATAAAAAAGGAAACGTTACCAATATTTATACGATAGAAGCCGAAGACACAAGAATGCAACCCTGGGAAGAATCCCGCAAAAAAGAACCTGATTGGGCAAAAGAAGAAAACGATAAGGGCGAGAAAATTGGCAAAAACGAATTCACATTTTTAGTTGTTCAGAAAATTGATAAGAACGGTAAGCACACGCAAAACAAACCACAAATCCCTAAAGAAGATGATTGGGCATTATGCACAACTGCATTAAGCGAAAAGATTGACGAAAACGATCAACACCCGGGCGAATACTTTTATGAGCAAATAAAAGAAGCATACAAAGCCAAAAGAAATTTCAAAGCTCGCCAATACCCCGTTTATCGATGGCGTTATGAAAAAGAGTTGGAATCTATTTGGAACAAACAGTGTGAGTTCAATCCTGAATTAAAGAACTTGAATTCAGACAATGCAACCCTTAAAAAACTTGCAGATATTCTTTACCCGACACAGGCAAAAATCAATATGCTAAAGCTGACTGAGTTCCAAAGCAAGGATGTACTTCACATTATCAGCAACGATATTATTTATTATCAACGGGAATTAAAATCACAGAAAAATTCAATTAGCGAATGCCGCTATGAGAAACGTAAAGGAATTGACGGAGAACTTTATGGCTTGAAATGTATTCCACGTTCTTCGCCTTTGTTTCAGGAATTCAGGATTTGGCAGGACATTCATAACATAAGAGTATTAGAAAGTGAAGTAAAAGAAAACAATAAAACGAAATTAGATGTTGATGTTACAAGTAATTTCATTAATGATGAAGTAAAAGAAAAATTATTTGATTTGTTCAATTCTAAAATGTCAATCAGCGAAAAAGATATTCTAAACAAACTCAAAGAAATCTATCCTGATTCAAACATTAAACTTGATATTGACAAAAAAGAGAAAATTCATTCTCATAGAATTAATCTCTATGCACGGCGTAATGAACTAAAAGGAAACGAAGCCCTATCACGCTACCGCTCTGTTTTTAAAAAAACGGAATTTGACGGGGAAGCGGTTTTATCCGATAAAGAAAAATTATTGAAACTATGGCATATTGATTATTCCATTACCTCATCGGATGAGGAAAAATCTAAAAAAGGAATCAGAACTGCGCTTAACAATCTATTGCCTGAAAATGCAAACAAACTAAATGCTATCGAAGCGTTTTGTAACCTTTCTGAATTAAAAAAAGAATATGGTTCATTTTCAGCTTGCGCTATTAAAAAGATGTTACCTGTGATGCGTTGTGGTAAATACTGGAATGAAGAAAAAATTTTAGATGCTATCAACCGACGAGCCGAACAAATCAAAGAAAGAATAGACGACATAAATTACAGCATAAGACGATTAAATGAAATTGCCGATGATGATGTGCAAAAACAGGTTTTGAAAAGTTTCATCCAAAAAGAAGATTTAACGAAAGGTTTGAATACTTATCAAGCAGGATATTTGATTTACGATAAACATTCCGAAAAAGAAAAGACTCCTATTAATTCCATTGAAGAATTTAGCAAATACATACAAAAAGAAATTCCGAACAACAGTTTGAGAAATCCGGTGGTGGAGCAGGTTGTGAAAGAAACGATGTTTTTGGTTCGTGACATTTGGAGTAAATACGGACAAATAGACGAGATACACATTGAGCTAGGAAGAGATTTAAAGAACAACACTGCCGAAAGAGAAAAAATATCCAAAGCACAAACAGCAAACTTTGATGAAAAGCAAAGAATAAAAGCATTGCTTTATGAATTGCTCAATAATGGCATTGAGCAGTTCAATGACGAAAATAAAATTGAAAATGCAAATTTTGAAGTAAAGCCCAACCCTGAAAGCCCTGCTGACATCGATAAATTTAAGATTTGGAGGACTCTTTCAAAACAATCAGAATTTGATTGGGCAAAGAAAGTAAAAGAGGAAAAAATTCCTACTGAACAGGAATTTAAAAAATACGCTTTGTGGCTAAGTCAAAATTGCCGCTCGCCATACACTGGAAAAATTATTCCGCTAAGCAAATTGTTTGACATCAATCAATACGAAATAGAACATATTATCCCTCGTGCCAAAATGAAGAATGATGGTTTCAATAATTTGGTTATTTCTGAACGGGGTGTAAACAAAGTAAAGGACAAGGAACTTGCTGCAAACTTTATCAGCATATGCAAAGGGAAATGCAAATATGGCGATAGAGAATACATATTATTTTCGTATGAAGAATATGAAGCCTATTGCAAAGACACATTCAAGTTTCAAAAATCAAAACTCAAGAATTTGTTAGCAACTGAAGTTCCTGAAGATTTTATTGAACGCCAGCTAAACGACACCCGATACATCGGGCGTAAACTTTCCGAATTGCTTGCACCTATTGCTAAAAAAGATAATGGGATTATTTTTACAGGTGGCATCATCACTTCTGAACTGAAAAAAAACTGGGGCTTAAACAAAGTTTGGAAAGAAATTATTTTGCCTCGCTTTGAGCGATTGGAACAAATTTCAGATAAAAAAGGTAAATATATTATTCACGATAAAGATGAGGACGGCAATCCAATAATTCATCTGAACGCAAACGAAAACCCGAAATTAGACAGTAAACGCATTGACCATCGCCACCACGCCTTGGATGCTTTAATTATTGCCGCTACTACAAGAGAACATATTCGCTATTTAAACACTTTGAATGCTGCCGATACAGATGAGGAAATTAAAAAGTACAGGAATTATTTAGTAAGAGGAAAAATCAGAGATTTCAAACAACCTTGGGAAAACTTTATAAAAGAAGCAAAAGACGAGTTGGAAAAACTGATTGTAAGTTTTAAAACTAACAATAAAATTATTTCGCAGCCTAAAAATAAAACAGCTTACTTTAAAATTGAAAACGGGAAGGCGAAAAAAGAATTTAAAGAGCAAAAAACAAATCAAAAGTGGATGGCAGTCAGGAAATCAATGTTTAAAGAACCGCAAGGAATCATTTATTTAAAAGAAATATATGAAGAGAAAATCATTGGAAAAGCAATAGAAATTCAAATTGACCGAATGCTAGCTCAAAATACACCTAAGATGAAAATAGCCCCATACGTTTACGACCAAGAAGCACGTAAAATAATAAAAGACTTAATTGGAAAGATAGGGATTCCTATTCAAGAAAAAGATGCTCTTTTAAAAGAAATTAAAAAGCATATAAAGAAAAATCCCCTTAAAGATTTATCAGGAAAAGAATACAAAGAAATTAAAATCGCAACTTTTGAAGAATATGCAGCCAAAAGAGTCTCGCTTGATAAATCTTTTGACCACAAGAAAATTGACAAAATTCCTTATGCAAAAATTGGGAAATCTGCTTTAGGAAAACTATTGCATGAGCATTTGGATTCTGATGATTTAAAAAACGAAAATGGCAATTCAGACCCTGCAAAAGCATTTTCTAATGAAGGATTAGAAATACTTGCAAAAAAAGCCGGGCGAACAATTACCAAAGTGACTATATACGAAAAGAAAGATGAAGCAAGCAAATTTGGCAGACAGTATGTAGAAGTAGATTCAGGCAGTAATGTTTATTTTGTAATGTACGAAAATCAACAGACCAAAGAGCGTATAGGTTTTGAGTCTGTTGCAACTCATAAAGCCATAGAAAAAATTGTAAATGGCAGCCCTGTTGCAGAAGATAAAGTGGGTTTTAATAAAATAATTCTTTCACCTGGAGATTTAGTTTATGTACCTACAAAAGAAGAAAGATTGGGAACAAAAGAGATTAAGTGGAACAATAAAAAACACTTATCTCAACGAATTTATAAAATTGGGAGGTTTTCCAAAAAGCAATGTTACTTTCTAAAGTCAAGTATATCAGATTTAATAATTTCATACGATGCAAAAAACGGATTTGGAGAATTTGGCAGTACAAACTATCAAGAATTTGATGATGAAAAAAATAAGATAGCGGACATTTGCATCAAACTCAAAGTGGACCGCCTCGGCAATATTTCACCAGCACGATGAAAACCAAAGAAATCATAAAAATCATTGAAGCAGATGGCTGGTATGGAGTGCGGCAAAAGGGCAGTCATAAGCAATTCAAACATCCTGCAAAAAAGGGATTGGTAACAGTACCTGTTCACCGATTGTCAAATGATTTGCCACCCGGTTTAGAAAAAAGCATCCTAAAACAGGCACAAATAGAACTGAAATAAATCGTAATTTTATAATAAGTATATGATACGCTACACAATCATCATTGAAAAAGCAGCAGATGGAGGTTATGGTGCTTACGTGCCTGATTTACCCGGCTGCATTGGTATGGGCGCTACAAAAGAGGAGGTTTTAGAAAATATAGCCGAGGCGATTGAATTCCACTTAGAAGGTATGAAAGCTGAAGGCCTTCCCATTCCGCCCCCTTTAACAGAAGCAGAAAATCTTTTTATAAGGGCATAACCCCATTTTTTTTTACCGGATAAAATACAAGCCCGTGTTTTCCGTTTTATTATAGCAAACCCAAAATCCTATGATAAAGCGAACCCTCTACTTCGGTAACCCCGCCTATCTTAAAACCCTGAATGAGCAGTTGGTGATGGAACTGCCCGGTATAGGTGAAACGAAACAGGCACCTATTGAAGATATTGGCATCCTTGTTCTGGATCACCAGCAAATCACCCTTACACAGGCATTGCTTTCCAAACTGTTAGCCAATAATACCGCCGTTATTACCTGCGATGCTGCACACCACCCCACGGGTATGCTGCTCAATTTGGACGGCCATAGCCTGCAAAGCCAGAAACACCAGGCGCAATTAGAAGCAAGCTTGCCTTTAAAAAAACAATTGTGGCAGCAAACCGTTGTTGCTAAAATTCAAAACCAGGCTTCATTACTTATACAGGAGCGTGAAGAAGCGAAGTATTTATACAAACTGGCAGAGGATGTAAAAAGCGGTGATACAGATAATTGCGAAGCACAAGCGGCCGTTTATTACTGGAAACGGGTGTTTCCTTCATTTCTTGAATTCAAAAGAGAACGCTATGGCCCCCCTCCCAATAACTTATTAAATTACGGATATTCTATTTTACGGGCATTAGTGGCACGCAGCCTTGTGGCCAGCGGTATGTTGCCCACCTTTGGCATCCATCACCGCAACCAGTACAATAGTTATTGCCTTGCGGATGACATAATGGAACCTTACCGGGCTTTTGTTGATAAAACGGTTTGTGATATAGTGCGGATGAACGGGAAGTTTTTGGAGATGACACCGAAAATGAAAGCCGCCCTTCTTTCTATTCCGGCAATGGATGTACAGATGGGTGGCCAAAAAAGCCCGCTGATGAATGCGGTACAGCGTACCACTGCCAGCCTTGCTAAATGCTTTGAAGGGCACACCCGGAAACTGCTCTACCCGGAGCTTTAAAACAGAACCAATGTATGAACGCCTAAACGCTTACCGCATTATGTGGGTATTAGTATTTTTTGACCTGCCAACTGAAACCAAGAAAGACCGGAAAATCTACGCCCGTTTCCGTAAAGATATTATGGCTGATGGTTTCAGTATGTTCCAGTTCAGCATTTACCTGCGCCACTGCCCCAGCCGTGAAAATGCAGAAGTTCATATAAAACGGGTAAAAGCCATTTTACCACCTAAAGGCAACGTGGGCATTATGTGTATTACCGATAAACAGTTTGGTATGATGGAAATTTTCAGGGGCAAAGAACTGGCAGAAAACCCTGAAACCGTGCAGCAATTAGAACTGTTTTAAACAAAAACAGGATGAAAAAAACGAATCCAAAATCCATTTTTTTCATCCTGATAAGCAGCTTAACCCATTGATTTTCCAGTTTTTAACCAAATCCGGTTGTTAAAGAACTAAGCTACTTAATAATTTGAAAGCAAATCACAACCAGCAGCAACACTTACGGCAGGCCGAAATTGTTGTTAAAGAACTAAGCTACTTAATAATTTGAAAGCAAATCACAACACTAAAGACGGCACAAGAACAAAACAGTATGTTGTTAAAGAACTAAGCTACTTAATAATTTGAAAGCAAATCACAACAACCCAGTAACCTTTTCAAACTCTCTTTTGTTGTTAAAGAACTAAGCTACTTAATAATTTGAAAGCAAATCACAACAAAATGGAGTTAATGACTGGAATAGTAATGTTGTTAAAGAACTAAGCTACTTAATAATTTGAAAGCAAATCACAACAGAATATTTTGAAAGTATTATATTTGTTGAGTTGTTAAAGAACTAAGCTACTTAATAATTTGAAAGCAAATCACAACCGCTTGTTTCTGGCTCAGATAGAATTTTTGTTGTTAAAGAACTAAGCTACTTAATAATTTGAAAGCAAATCACAACATAAAGCGCCAGAAGTAATAATCTTTATTGGTTGTTAAAGAACTAAGCTACTTAATAATTTGAAAGCAAATCACAACGTGGATGGGTAAACTATTTGTTTTCTTCAGTTGTTAAAGAACTAAGCTACTTAATAATTTGAAAGCAAATCACAACCAGCGTTTTTGAATGCCACGACTGGTTACCGTTGTTAAAGAACTAAGCTACTTAATAATTTGAAAGCAAATCACAACTTTAACAAGCGGCTATCAAATACCTACTGCGTTGTTAAAGAACTAAGCTACTTAATAATTTGAAAGCAAATCACAACCCATCTTCATTAAAACTAAACTGGCAAAAAGTTGTTAAAGAACTAAGCTACTTAATAATTTGAAAGCAAATCACAACAATTTGCAGGAATGAATATTGCTGCAACTGTTGTTAAAGAACTAAGCTACTTAATAATTTGAAAGCAAATCACAACATACACCCTGTATGGCATCTCTTAAAAATTGTTGTTAAAGAACTAAGCTACTTAATAATTTGAAAGCAAATCACAACTGCATTTGCTATTGCTCAAACGCCTCAGCAGTTGTTAAAGAACTAAGCTACTTAATAATTTGAAAGCAAATCACAACTGCGGTATTTGGCGGGTTTGAAGCATCCAGGTTGTTAAAGAACTAAGCTACTTAATAATTTGAAAGCAAATCACAACTATGCCCGCCCTGCGCCTTACATGGGGGTTGTTAAAGAACTAAGCTACTTAATAATTTGAAAGCAAATCACAACAACAACTAAAAGAACTCCCTGATAACACATGTTGTTAAAGAACTAAGCTACTTAATAATTTGAAAGCAAATCACAACTTTTAAAAAGTTTAGGAAATTTTCTTTGTAGTTGTTAAAGAACTAAGCTACTTAATAATTTGAAAGCAAATCACAACTCGCAATCTGTAGTCAGATTGGAAAAGACGTTGTTAAAGAACTAAGCTACTTAATAATTTGAAAGCAAATCACAACTGCTATGATGTTCACGGCTGCAACAGGTTCGTTGTTAAAGAACTAAGCTACTTAATAATTTGAAAGCAAATCACAACGCTCATTGCTTACTAAACTTGCAGATTGTAGTTGTTAAAGAACTAAGCTACTTAATAATTTGAAAGCAAATCACAACCGTTTGCATTTTGGGGAATTTTAATTTACGTTGTTAAAGAACTAAGCTACTTAATAATTTGAAAGCAAATCACAACGGTGTCGATACCTGCGCCTTTATCAAAATGTTGTTAAAGAACTAAGCTACTTAATAATTTGAAAGCAAATCACAACCTAAACCAATACAGCCCGAAATTACTATGGTTGTTAAAGAACTAAGCTACTTAATAATTTGAAAGCAAATCACAACCTTTTGCCCGGTATAAAGTCAGGGGCATAAGTTGTTAAAGAACTAAGCTACTTAATAATTTGAAAGCAAATCACAACGTGTACTCTGTTTCTTCCAATACCTGCCCTGTTGTTAAAGAACTAAGCTACTTAATAATTTGAAAGCAAATCACAACCCAGCGTTTTTGAATGCCACGACTGGTTACCGTTGTTAAAGAACTAAGCTACTTAATAATTTGAAAGCAAATCACAACAGGCAAGAAAGAGATTGGAGAGTGTATGGGTTGTTAAAGAACTAAGCTACTTAATAATTTGAAAGCAAATCACAACCCAAATGATGGGTGTTTGTATTCTTCTCTGTTGTTAAAGAACTAAGCTACTTAATAATTTGAAAGCAAATCACAACAGTATCGATACCTGCGCCTTTATCAAAGTCGTTGTTAAAGAACTAAGCTACTTAATAATTTGAAAGCAAATCACAACAACACACAGCCCACCCTCTTTAATCTCAGGGTTGTTAAAGAACTAAGCTACTTAATAATTTGAAAGCAAATCACAACGGAGAAGTAGAGATACCTTATACAGAAGTAGTTGTTAAAGAACTAAGCTACTTAATAATTTGAAAGCAAATCACAACAACACTTACAGATGTAACAGAACCGCCAAGTTGTTAAAGAACTAAGCTACTTAATAATTTGAAAGCAAATCACAACAGATACGTTCTTTTGAGGCGTTTGAATTAAGTTGTTAAAGAACTAAGCTACTTAATAATTTGAAAGCAAATCACAACTACTAAGGGTAAATTGAAAACACATAAAGGGTTGTTAAAGAACTAAGCTACTTAATAATTTGAAAGCAAATCACAACCTTCAGAGCGGTGCTCTAAATTCTTTCGGGGTTGTTAAAGAACTAAGCTACTTAATAATTTGAAAGCAAATCACAACTGCTTCTGTGAAGTCAAGTTCTTTTATTGGTTGTTAAAGAACTAAGCTACTTAATAATTTGAAAGCAAATCACAACCACATCGAAGCAATAAAGCTTTCCTTTTTTGTTGTTAAAGAACTAAGCTACTTAATAATTTGAAAGCAAATCACAACTTTGCCGCTGTTCTAAATGGCGTAATGGAGTTGTTAAAGAACTAAGCTACTTAATAATTTGAAAGCAAATCACAACCACCGGTGTACCCGTTAATTCAAATACAAAGTTGTTAAAGAACTAAGCTACTTAATAATTTGAAAGCAAATCACAACTCTGCAAGCCACTTCAATAAAGAGCGTTTAGTTGTTAAAGAACTAAGCTACTTAATAATTTGAAAGCAAATCACAACCAGCTCAGATTTTTTCTGGCGAAGAAAGTGGTTGTTAAAGAACTAAGCTACTTAATAATTTGAAAGCAAATCACAACCATTGAATCAGAAAACCATTCAGGCAGAATGTTGTTAAAGAACTAAGCTACTTAATAATTTGAAAGCAAATCACAACCGCCGCATAGTTTTTTGCAATCCATCATAGGTTGTTAAAGAACTAAGCTACTTAATAATTTGAAAGCAAATCACAACCCGGGGCTGTAACAGGGGATTATTACTGCGTTGTTAAAGAACTAAGCTACTTAATAATTTGAAAGCAAATCACAACTTGTTTTAGCGATAATAAGCGCAAGCGTGTTGTTAAAGAACTAAGCTACTTAATAATTTGAAAGCAAATCACAACACAGAAGGTATTAAGTTTTGGCTTTCTGATGTTGTTAAAGAACTAAGCTACTTAATAATTTGAAAGCAAATCACAACTATTCGGATACTGTTGCTTTCGCAAATAAAGTTGTTAAAGAACTAAGCTACTTAATAATTTGAAAGCAAATCACAACACAGCAGGAACAGAAATAAGCCATAGTAAAGTTGTTAAAGAACTAAGCTACTTAATAATTTGAAAGCAAATCACAACATTAATTGTTGATTCACTCAAAGCTATTTCGTTGTTAAAGAACTAAGCTACTTAATAATTTGAAAGCAAATCACAACATTACCTGTTCATATAATTCTGCTCTTGGTTGTTAAAGAACTAAGCTACTTAATAATTTGAAAGCAAATCACAACAAATTCTTTGCCTTGCCCAAATGAAATGGAGTTGTTAAAGAACTAAGCTACTTAATAATTTGAAAGCAAATCACAACACACTCATTGTTGCAGTGGCATTGGCACAGTTGTTAAAGAACTAAGCTACTTAATAATTTGAAAGCAAATCACAACTGCCGCATATTTTTTTGCAATCCATCATAG
>JAIEQM010000118.1 GCA_019747705.1 Chitinophagaceae bacterium
CACAACGACGGCGGACGGAGTGCACGGCTCTTCTTTAGTACATAGTTGAACATTGTGCAACACCAACAGCGGCAAAATTCCGAGTAAATTAAAGTCAGGCTTATTTTCAAAATTGTCGCTTTTTTATCCACTCCCTATTAAAAGTTTATTGCAAATAAAGGCCCCCCTGTTACACACAGAGGGGCTTACATATTTTCAAAAAAAATAATTATCTGAAATGCGCAAACGCCTTGTTTGCTTCAGCCATACGGTGCGTATCTTCTTTCTTTTTAAATGCACCACCCTCACCTTTTGCTGCTGCTACAATTTCGTTGGCTAATTTATCAGCCATGCTGCGGCCATTGCGTTCACGGCTGTAACGTACCAGCCATTTCATGCTCAGAGACAGCTTGCGCTCTGCACGTACTTCCTGGGGAATCTGGAATGTTGCGCCACCAATACGGCGGCTTCTTACTTCAACAGCAGGAGTTACATTTACAATCGCTTTTTTCCAAACTTCATACCCGTTCTCACCTGTTTGCTTAGCTACTTTTTCAACAGCATCATAAAAAATAGTGAATGCTGTACTTTTTTTGCCCTGCCACATCAGGTTGTTTACAAAACGGCTCACCATCACATCATTAAACTTTGGATCCGGAGCCAGCGCAATTTTTTTAGGTTTCGACTTCCTCATTACTTGTTATTTTTTGCTCCCCTTATGGGGATGGGGGTTTATTTTTTAGCTTTTTCCTTTTTAGTACCGTATTTAGAACGGCTTTTCTTACGGTCTTTTACACCGGCAGTATCCAACGATCCACGAACGATATGATAACGCACACCAGGTAAATCTTTAACACGGCCACCACGAACCAATACTATGGAGTGCTCCTGCAGGTTATGACCTTCACCAGGAATATAGGCAATCACCTCTACTTTATTGGTTAAACGAACCTTGGCTACTTTACGAAGCGCTGAGTTTGGTTTTTTGGGGGTTGTAGTGTACACACGGGTACATACACCACGGCGAAAAGGGCAGCTATCCAATGCACGGGACTTGCTTTTAGCCCTGATAATATCTCTTCCTTTTCTTACTAATTGCTGAATTGTAGGCATTCGTGACCTTTTAATTTTTGGACGGCAAAGGTAGGAGCTTCACCTATAATAACAAAAAGTTTAGGGGTTTTTCTGTTTCATTTTTTTGAAAGGCAGCGAATATCTGTGGAAATAATCTTGATAATGGTACAATTTTTTCTGTAAAAGCTTAGTTTTACAGATATATCTGAGAAACCAATAATCCCGACCATGAAGGTAACCGCCAACCTTACTGCATCTCCTCATTTTTTTTACAAGTTGATCCTCAGTTGTATTTACCTGTTCATAAGCTTTTCAGCCTTTGCTCAGTTACCGGTACCAGCCTTTACAGCAAATACTGTTTCAGGCTGTGCCCCTTTGCAGGTGGATTTCACGGATCAGTCAACCGGGGCTACCAGTTGGCAATGGGATCTGGGCAATGGGTCAACTTCCAATCAGCAAAATCCTTCAACAATATATTCTAATCCCGGCACTTATACGGTTACATTAACTGTAACCAATGCTTCGGGTTCACAAACACTTACTAAAACAAACTATATTACCATCAATGCCCAACCAGTACCTGATTTTACAGCGAATCAAACAGCAGGATGTTTCCCCCTAAGGGTTCAGTTTTTTGACGCTACGTCACCAGGCACAGGTTCTGTTGTTTCCTGGAACTGGAGTTTCGGGAATGGCGTTACCTCTGCAGATCAAAACCCTTTTTATACCTATACAGTCAGTGGCGCCTACTTTGTTAGCCTTACGGTTACTAATTCTGCAGGATGTACCAAAACAATTGTAAAGCCCGCTTTCATCACTGTATCGGATGGTGTAAAAGCAGATTTTAATGTTTCACCCCCTCTTAACTGTAAACCTCCCGAAACTCTAAATTTTCAGAATCTTTCAACCGGGCCGCCCACATTATCTTACCAATGGAATTTTGGTGATGGGAATACATCCACCTCCCCTGCCCCTTCGCACAATTATTTAACCGCAGGCCCTTTTACAGTAACGCTCATTACTTCCAGCACGCTGGGTTGTATTGATACGATTGTAAAAACCAATGTGGCGCAGCTTAATAATATACAAACACAAATCAATGCGCCTGCTACTGCCTGTATTAATGAACTAATTAATTTTCAAAACCAATCAACGCCTGTTCCTGTAAGTTCTGTATGGACATTTGGCGATGCAACAGGATCTACTCAAATCAATCCGTCAAAAGCATATTCAGCAACAGGCACATATAATATTAAATTAATCAATCAATACGGCTCCTGTGCTGATTCAGCCACTGCTACCATTACTATTAACCCCCGGCCCACCGCCCGGTTTACAAGTACAGATTCTGTTTCATGCAAAGCTCCTCATACTGTTAACTTTCAGGATCAATCAGTAAATGCAATAAGCTGGGACTGGGATTTTGGAGATGGTGGCACTTCAACTATCCAAAGCCCGTCACATATCTATAATACATTAGGAAATTATACGGTTCGTTTGATTGTAAGAAACAGTTTTGGATGTACCGACACAATGATCAAAACTGCATTTGTAAAAATAGAAAAGCCGGTTTTTAATCCATTAATTCAACCTGCTGAAGGCTGCCGTTTATTAAATGTTCAATTTACGGCGAATACAACGGCTGTAGATTCAATTGCTTCCTGGTTCTGGGATTTTGGAAATGGAACATCAGCAATTCGCAACCCATCTAACATTTTCGATTCAGGCTCCTATAACATTAAATTGAAAGTTGTAACAGTACAAGGGTGTATAGATTCTGTTGTAATTAATAATGGGGTAAAGGTTGGAACAAAACCATCGGCGCAGTTTAACGCTGTTCCGCTTACTGTTTGCGCTTTTTCACCTGTACAATTTTCTGATCTTTCAACCGGCAAACCTGATGAATGGATATGGGATTTTGGTGATATGAACAGTTCGGCTGCACAAAATCCAACGCATATATACCAGGATACAGGAATATTTACAATACGCCTTATTGCTTTAAACAATAAGTGCAGGGATACCCTTACAAAAACGGCTTATATAAAAGTGCTGCCCCCGATATCCAAATTCAAATATGCCGTTAACTGTGCGGTTTCAAAAAGGCAGGTTCAGTTCACTGATCAATCAACTGTTGCCACCTCATGGCTCTGGAATTTTGGTGATGGAAATACATCAACCCTGCAAAATCCTGTGCATTCCTACACAGCATTGGGCACTTATACTGTTACGCTAACGGCATTCAATGGTTCCTGTTCGCATGTTAGTACACAGGTTATAACATTGGTTGATGCCGTGCCGAATTTTAATGCTTCAAAAACAACAGCCTGCCGCAAATACGAAACAATAAGTTTTACAAACAACAGCTCAAATGCGGCCAGCATTGTTTCTTATGCATGGACTTTTGGAGACGGAGGCACTTCCACACTTCCAAACCCGGATTATACCTACAATAATTCCGGTACTTATACAGTAACACTCACTGTTACAGACATAAACGGTTGTTCAAATACATTTACCAGGAACAATTATATAAGGATAAACGGACCCGTTGCCGGCTTTACTGTACTTAATCTTCAAAACTGTATTAATACCAATATCAACTTTACCAGCACCATTATTCCGGATGGCATCAATCCTGTTGCGCTGGTTAGCTGGAATATGGGTGATGGAAATTCATTTTCAAGTCTTTCGAATCCGTTTGTTTACAAATACATAACAGGTGGATCTTATGCTGTTACACAAACCGTAAGAGACCGGTCTGGCTGCCAGGATGTTTTTACCGTACAACCAATTGAAATTTTAAATCCCAAAGCAAAGTTTACAGTAGATACCCCTTCCTGCCCCGGGGCAATTCTTAATTTTAATAATCAAACAACAGGCGCTACCGGCGGAGCAGCATTCAGATGGATTTTAAGTGACGGATTTACTTCTCCGGCTGTAAGCATATCTCATGCATTTACAACAGTTGCCAACTATACAGCAAAGCTAATTGTTACCGAACCCATCGGCTGCAAAGATTCTGTAATACAAACCATACGCATTGACAGGCCCAAAGCATCTTTTATTGTAAATGACAGCATTAGTATTTGCCAGCCATTTGAGGCAAAGTTTACGGGCACAAGTTATTTTACAAACAGTTCCAACTGGCGCTTTGGTGATGGCAACATATCCACAGCCGCTTCTCCCAATAATTTTTATATTGTTCCCGGGCAATACCGGGTGAAACTTACAGTAACATCTCCGGGTGGTTGTGTGGACAGCGCCTTTAAAACAATGAAACTGGGAAGAGATACCGGCACGTTAAATTATTCACCTCTTACAGGTTGTGCCCCTTTGTCCGTTAATCTTCAAACAAGAACGGATGTACCTCTTAATTACACCTGGGACCTGGGAGATGGAACTATTGTAACCACCACTGATTCCAACAGAACCCATATTTATCCCGCAGGTTTTTATGTGCCAAAAGTTATCATCAGGGACCGCTTAGGTTGCTTTGGAATTATTGAGCCCGCTGATACAGTCAAAGCATTTGGTTCAAACCCGGATTTTGGTGCAGATAAATTTGTTTTATGCGACAGTGGTTTTGTACAGTTCAGCGATTCCACCACAACCCGGGATGTTATAACCAGTTTCTTATGGAATTTTGGTGACGGAAATACTTCTTCTGCAATTAACCCCTTGCACAAATTTAAAAACCCGGGGTTATATACTGTAACACTTACTATCAATACCATAACAGGTTGTACTAACAGAAAAATAAAAACTGCTTATGTAAAAGTTGTGCCCACACCAAAACCGGCTATTATTGGCGCTGTCAGCAGTTGCGTACCTGCCAGTTTTCAATTAAAAGGCAACTGGCTTAACCCTGATACATCAGTTGTAAACTGGCAATGGGATATAGACGGGCAGGTCTTCAATGTACAAAACCCACCCCCAATTATCAGAAACGCTGCCGATACGGTATTTGCCAAATTAATTCTTACCAACAGTTCTGGTTGCAAAGACTCTGTAAATAATATTGCGATTGCCAGACCGTTGCCTTTAGTTAATGCAGGTAATGATACCACTATTTGTCTTGGAACTTTTGCAACCTTAAATCCATCAGGGGCTCCTTCTTATACATGGTCGCCATCCATTTACCTCAATTGTGTAAACTGCCCCAACCCGCAAGCTTCAGTTGCTGATAATATTCAATATACAGTTACCGGAACTTCCGCTTTTGGATGTACTAATAAAGACAGTGTAACTGTAAAAGTGAAAAAGCCGTTTCGTATTACCGCTTCAAAAGGCGATACGTTATGTGTTGGTGATAAATATCCCATGTTTGCAAATGGCGCCGAGAATTACACATGGTCGCCACCAGTGGGTTTAACCAGTACAACAACAGCTACTACCATTGCATCTCCCACCACTACCACTATTTATAAAGTTGTGGGTTATGATGATTTGAATTGTTTTCGTGATTCTTTATTTGTACCCGTTGTTGTTTACAATTACCCTGTAATAACAGGAAGAGATACAAGCATGAGCAGCGGGGACACCATAAGGCTCAATACTGCCTTTTCAAACGACGTACTGAAAATAACATGGCTTACCAGTTACAATATTTCGTGTTCCAATTGTTCCAATCCTTTGGTGTGGCCTTTAAAAACCACAGGCTACAGGGTACGTGCTGTAAACCAGGGTGGATGCGAAACAGCAAAAACTATTACCGTAACTGTTAACTGCGGAAAAGAAAATGTGTTTATACCTAACGCCTTCACTCCTGACGGGAATAACATAAACGACCGTTTTACCATATTGGGCAAAGGTCTTCAATCCGTTTTATTTATGCGTATTTATAACCGCTGGGGTAACCTTGTATTTGAAAAAATCTATTTTGATCCGAACAATCCGTCACTCGGGTGGAACGGAAAAATAAACGGTACCGACGCACCTCCGGGTGTGTATTCTTACAGTGCACAGGTAATCTGTGGTGATGGTGGAATTATTCCTTTGCAGGGTACCGTGATGCTGATAAGATAAAAGATTTACTTCTGCAAATAACAAAGGCGATTCAGTTGAATCGCCTTTGTTATGAATTGCATTTGTTATTACACTTTATATAACCATTCAAATACATCTGCTTCTTTCCCTTCACGGATGGCTGTGAGCCTGCGTTTTATCTCAGATGAAATTGTAAAATGATCGGTATCAAAATGCATTTCAAAATCTTTGTAACGGAGTTCTTTAATAGTGGAAATGGTGGCTGCAGTTCCGGTACCAAACACTTCTTTCAGGGTTCCGTTTTTGTAGGCTTCTATCACTTCATCAATACTAATGGGCCGTTCTTCCACTTTCAACCCAAGTTCTTCCAGCAACTGCATTACACTGGCTCTTGTAACACCCGCAAGAATAGTTCCTTCTTTTAAATCAGGAGTAATGGCAGTATCACCAATAATGACAAAGCCATTCATTACACCAAACTCCTGCAAATATTTATGCTCATAAGCATCGGTCCACAATACCTGGTCGTATCCTTTCTTTTTTGCCTGTGCAGTGGCATACATGGCGCCTGCGTAGTTACCGGCTGCTTTTGCATAACCCACACCGCCGGGTACAGCACGTACATAATGTTCTTCCACATAAATACGCATAGGCGCCGTGTAATAAGGACCCGTGGGGCTTAACAAAATCATGAACTTATAATTATCGCTCGGCCGCACTCCTATCACCTCATCAGTTGCAAACATAAACGGACGTATATACAAGCTATGATCCTTGCGTGATGGAATCCAGTTCTTATCCAGTTCAATCAATTTGCGCATGCCTTCTATAAAAATATACTCCGGCACCTGCGGCATTTGCATACGCTCAGCAGAAATATTAAACCGTTTAAAATTATCATGCGGACGAAAAATGAAAGCATCGCCATTCTCATGCTTAAATGCTTTTATTCCTTCAAAAATTGACTGGCCATAATGCAAGGCTGCGTTGGAAGGGGCAATCACCAATGGCTGGTAAGGTTTTATTTCCACATTCTTCCATTCACCTCCCTCAAAATCAGCTTCCAGCATGTGATCAGAAAAATACTTTCCGAAAGGAATGTTTTCAAGGTTGAGATCGTTTAATTTGCTTCTCTCAGCTTTGGTAACTAATATCTCTGCTGCTGCCATCATAACTTCATTTATTTTTGGCAAAGAAACGAAAATACTACCAACTGTTAGACAAGAAATTTTACAAACGGCATGGCTTTAAACGATATTCAATTTTCAGGGCAGCAATTGAGTGAACTCTTTACAGATCAGCTCACCATCCTGTCAATAAATGCAGCAAAAGCATCTGTTGCAGAAAACACTATTCAAAAGCCCGGAAAAAAGCCGGTTAGCTTTAAAGGTAAAAACAGGAAAGGCATGCTCTGGGTTGTTCATCAACCTGATCAGGCGTTTTTAAGCGACAATGACTTTGAATTTCTGAGCCAGATTATAACCGCCTGTAAAATGAATATGGATGATATTGCCCTTGTAAACATTGCGGCTGAAAAAACGCCCATTACTGAAATTGTAAATGAGCTGTCTCCAAAAACAATAATTCTATGCGGTATTGAATACCAGCAACTGCCGTTTAAACTGGATGAATATATCATCACACCCAATAATAACTGTGATTATTTTTTGTGTGATGAGTTAAGCGATTTAAGAAATGATAAAGCAAAAAAAACAAAACTGTGGCTGGCTTTGAAAGCGCTGTTACAATTATAATGTATGCATCAACTGATATTTGCCACTTCCAATCCCAACAAAGTAAAAGAAATACAGGCTGCATTGCCCGATTATTTTCATGTAATTACCATGAAAGAAGCAGGTATTGACAGGGAGATACCCGAACCGTTTCCTACACTGGAAGAAAATTCAAGAACCAAAGCAAGTACCATTTATCTTTTAACAGGCCAGGATTGTTTTGGAGAAGATACAGGTCTTGAAGTGGAAGCTTTAAATGGAGCGCCGGGTGTATTAAGCGCCCGCTACTCCGGGGAGCCGGTTAATTATAAACGCAATTATGAAAAACTGCTTGCTGAAATGAAAGGAAAAGAAAACCGTAATGCCCGTTTCAGAAGCGTGCTCACTTTAATTTTTGATGGAAAAGAACAGCAATTTGAAGGTATTTGCAACGGGCATATCATCCATGAGCCAAGAGGGAATGAAGGCTTTGGTTATGACCCCGTGTTTATTCCTGAAGGCAGTACCCATACCTTTGCTGAAATGGGGATGGAACAGAAAAACCGTTTCAACCACCGTATTAAAGCACTGGCATTAATGATTGATTTTTTAAAAACCACAACAACCAACTAAAGTTGATATGCTGAGCAACCAAAATACAGAAGATACCGACTTAATAGCTGGGTGCCTTGCCGGTGACCGCCGTTCGCAAAAACAGCTCTACGACAAGTATTCAGCAAAAATGTATGCCGTTTGCATGCGGTATATGGGTAATACGGATGATGCACAGGATATTCTGCAGGATGGATTTATTAAAGTGTATAAAAATTTAGACAAATTCAGGGGCGAAGGAAGTTTTGAAGGATGGATGCGCCGCATTATGGCCAACACCGCCATTGAACAATTAAGAAGAAAGAAAATTAATTTCTCTACTGCCGATAAAGAAGAACAATTAGAATACAAAGCGCCCGGGGCCGTTGATAATTTGAGTGAAAAAGACCTCTTGAAAATTGTAAGTGACCTTTCGCCGGGATACAGAACTGTATTTAATATGTATGTGGTGGAAGGTTACGGTCATAAGGATATTGCCGACATTATGGGCATCAGTGAAGGTACCAGCAAATCGCAACTGGCAAGAGCAAGAATGATACTGCAGGAAAAGATTAAAACATTGAAGTAAGAAGTAACATGACAGACCATCAATTACAGGAACAATTATTAAACGCAGAACTCACAGCGCCGCAGGGTGTGTGGGAGCAGGTGCTTACTGTATTGGATGAAGATGCAGAGGATGCTGAACTGGAGAAAAAAATAAATAACTCATTGCTTGCTGTGCCTGCAACTGCATGGAATAACATTGAAGAAACTCTCAATACCATAAAAGAAGATGAAGCCATTGCTGCATCTGTGAATGATACGGAATTAACACCCCCTGTTTTTATTTGGGAGAAGATTGAATACTCTTTAAATGAAACGGATGATACAGCAATAGCTGACAAACTTATAAAAGCAGAAGTGCAAGCGCCTGCTGATATGTGGCCAAAGATTGAAGAACAACTGCAAGCTGCTGCTAAAGTAATTCCCATTACCAAACGATATGCACCGCTTTACAGAATGGCAGCAGCGGCCGTTATTCTCGGGTTTATAGCATGGGGCGCTTTTCAACTAATACCCAAGCAACAGGCAACAACTGCATCTAATGAACCTAAAGCAATTCCCAAAGAAAATACTCCTCCCCCAACTGATACCAATACAGCAGTACAAAAGCCTTCTGTTGTTGTAAATGAACCGCAACAAACTGAAAGCAAAAAGAATGATTTAATTGCATCTGTTGCTAAAAAAAGAAAGATTGTAAAAACAATCAGCCCTGATGAATTGGCACACAACAGTGCAAGACCAACTGCAAAGTCTTCTGATTTTGCTGAAACGAATTATTTGCTGGTGCTGGATGAAAAAGGTGAACTCATCCGTGTATCCAAAAAACTCAGCGCCATGGATTGTGCAAAGAACAATGATGTTCCTGTTGATGCCATTACTGCATTGCAGGCAAAAGACTGCGAAGACAAGATTAAAAAATTACAGCAACGTATGGCTACTTCTGTGCTTGGGATTATTCTTGACCCCGGCACACTTACAAATGCTACGGAGAAATAGATTCAGAATTACACTTTATTGGCACTTTTTTTTGTTAGCCCTTTACATGCGGGCTCAATAATTTTAAGACTGATAAAACTGCAGAAGATTAAGACAGCCACAGTACTAAATATTGATTGAAAAACACGTTACTTCCTGATAATAGTTTTACTCAACGCAAGCTAAAAATACGAATGCTTCCGTTTCATTAATAGTCAACTGAGGGGAGACAAGCTAAAAGTTAAAAAAACGAATTGCAAGTTTAGATTTCACAACTAAAAGCAAAAAGGCCGCATAAAATCATGCAGCCCTTTCTTCATTAACCAAAACATGAAAAATACTCATCACTCTTTAACATCAATAAATACGGTATCAGCAATGTTCACAGAAGTGAAAATACCCAACCCATTAACTATATTAGTAGGCACTGCTGCAAGGTTTTGAGAGTTGGAACTTGTAGAGTTGTATAAAGCTGCCAGCTCTGGCAACACACGGTAAAGAATTAATGCATTACGACCATAATATTTAAACTCACCAAAATTTATTTCTTTGCTGTTACCCTGGTCAGGCGTATTTGCAAAAGCAGGGCCTCTTCCATTCGTAGAAATTTCAGAAGCGGCAGGATCAACCGACTTAATAGCTATGTAATGATAGTCAGCGTTAGTATTATTCCATTTTGCTTTGAGTGGTTCCGGAAAACTTGGAATGCCTCCTCCCGGGCCACCACTAAAGCTGGGTATGGTAATAGAACCCGGAGAACAGGTAAAGTTCACGGGTTTTTGCGGCACCGTTGTGCTGGCAGTTATTGTTTCATTGTTATAAACAAATTGCAAAGAATACGTTGCTCCTGCAACAACAGGCATTCCTGTGTTCTCATACACTCCAAAAGAATTTTGTTTAAATACATAAGTAGTATTGTTGTAAGTAACAATTACGTTGAGGGCATCAATGGTGCGGCTGCCGTTATTTTCCACGCCATTTATAATTTGCTTTGTTACTTTTATTTGAGCTGCAATGCCTGGTTGTAAAAAGGCTTCTACAACAGCTTTGGCCTCGTTATTTTTTTGATCCTCCTTAGTACAACTTATTAAAAAAGCAAGCATACAAACATTAAAAAAAACGTTTTTTATAGTAGCCATAATTCAAAATTATTTAAACCTGTAAGTAAAAGTTAAGTTGGGTGTAAAGCCAAGATAGTTTACATCTGTAGTAATGATATTGTTATTGCTTATTTCAAAGTTTTTAAACCAGATGTTCTGACGGTTGTAAACGTTAAAGAGTGATAACCCAATGGTTCCGTTACGGCTTCCTGCTTCGCCATAGTTATAAGTAACTCCCAAATCCAGGCGGTGATAAGAAGGCAGCCGGTAACTGTTTTTATCAGATACTGTAAAATAGTTTTGCTCCGTGCCATTAAGTAATGTAACGGTATAAGCTCCTGATGGAGCAGTATAGGGCCTGCCGGTTGCTAAAATAAATGTGGCTGAAAAATCGAAGCGGTTCAGTTTATACATGTGTACCGTTTTAAATTCATGCCGCACATCATTGGCCGCATAAAAATCATTCTTGCCATATACTTCAAAATTGTTTACCGCCTCGCCCAGCGTGTAAGCCATCCATCCGTTATACTTTCCGAATTTTTTCTGAACAAGTATATCAATACCTCTTGCATAGCCGGTGCCCTGGAAAAAGTTTTCTGAAAAACTGGATTGCCCCGGGCTTATCTGGAAACGCAGTGAATATTCACTTAAACCTGTGAGTTTTTTTTGATATGCTTCAACATCAATCAAAAAGGTTTTATTCTCCCAGCTGATGCCTGCTACGTATTGCACTGATGACGATACCGGCAGCTTATAATTATCAGCCAATACCCAAAAATCACGGCTGCCTTGCAAAATATCTTCTCTTATAACCCGCTTGGCAAACTGGTAATACTTACCTGCTGATCCTTTTAATTTAATGTTATCAGTTATATCAAATGTTGCATTAAGTCTTGGCTCGTAATACATTTTTTGTGTTTGATCAAAGTAGGTAGCACGAATACCGGGTATCAATTGTATCCGGTCTTTTAAAAAAGAAATCTTATCCTGCAAATAAGCGGTATAGGTATTGCCTTTTGTAGCACGGTCAACTAATTTGCTCGTATCATTTTGTGCATAGGAATATTTAATATCATTATGAGTGATATGATACCCTGTTTCAATTGTGTTATGTTTATTGAGCTTTATTTCCACATCTGTTTTTACAGAATAATCTTTCAGGTTATTATCTTCCAGCGTACCCCGGCGGATAGTGGTTTCTTTTCCCTGGTCATCAGTGGTGGTAATATTAGCGCTCCTGTCTCTGTTACTGAAATAATTGGAATAGCTGATGAGTGTGTTTGAAAAGATTTTCTTGTTCCATCTTCTGCTCCACTTTAAACTGCTGCCTGTATTTCCCCATTTCGTAATATCAGCAATGTTAATTCCAAAGTTGCCGCCGCTGCCTCTGAGAAACTCAGGAATTTCAGGAATGATGGAATTGTCCAAATTGTCTTTGCCATTATAAATACTCCAGCTAAACACATCTTTAGTGGTGGGCTTCCAGGTAAACTTGGCATTTAAATCATAAAAGAAAGAACGTGTTTTTTGATTGCTGTTGCCAAACGGGCCGGCATTGTTATTTGTTTCTGTTCCGCTTTCCCCGCTGTACTTATCAAAAATTTTGTTGTATAAAGAAGTTCTGAAACTTTTACGGTAATTAATAATACCAGTTACATTTTTTGCAATAGGGCCTTCGCCAAAAAGATTTACACTCATCAAACTAAAATCAGCGCCTCCGTTAAATTCTTTTTTATTTCCTTCTTTGCCATTAATATCCACCACGCTGCTGAGCCTGCCGCCATACTTGCTTTCAAAGCCACCTTTATACAATGAAACATCTCTGATAGCATTGCTGTTAAATGCGCTGAAGAAACCAAACAGGTGTTCAACATTGTATACTGTAAATCCGTCAAATAAAACCAAACTCTGGTCGGGTGTGCCACCACGTACATAAAGCCCTGATGTATTTTCATTAGCTGCACTTACACCCGGCATTAACTGAAAGGAGCGGAAAATATCTTTTTCGCCAATACTTGGCAATGTGGAAATTAATGCAGGTGTCATCTTAATCATGCTCACTTTTTGATTGAGCTTAAACGACTGTGCTTTTTTTCCATAAACCACTACTTCGTTTAAAGCATTTTTTGATGACAACATTTGAATATTTACAGAATCCAGCGCTTTTTGAGGCGACAGAAAATATTTTGAAACCGTATAACCCACACTGGAAAATTCAAGGATCGCTGTATCAGAAGGAACATTGAACAATGTGAAATATCCATCAACATTAGAAGTAGTGCCTCCGGATTTACCCAATACACTCACAGTAACATTCGCCATAGGCTCCCCATTATTTACATCTGTAATTTTCCCCGCAACAGTTACATTTAATTTTTGGGGCAGTTCAAAAACGGCCCGTATCTGTTCCCTGTTCTCTGCTTTTTGCAACGCAAGTGTTACTTCAGGTGTATACGTTTCCCTGCGCCCAATGATGTAAATGGTATTATCCTCTGCAATAAAGTATCTGGAGTTGGTAGCCCTGCAAATAGCTTTTAAAATAAATTCCAGGTTATCTGCATGGAAATCGTTTGTTAATTCAAACCTTGAAAGTCGCTCCCTGTTAAAATTAAATTTTACATTCAGCACTTTCGCCAGCTTATCCAGCTCTTCATCAGCACTTGCATAGCAAAAGAATTTATCAACTGATTTGGTGAGAACAGAATTCTTTTGTTGCTGTGCGTTGCCAGAATAACAAAAAAACAAGAACACAGATACCGACAGAAGAATAACTCTTAGCATAAGCACTTAGAATTTTTGTAAAAATCATTTCTTTGCTTAGCAAAAACTGTTAAAGGGCATTCAAACGGACAAATTGAATTCTGAATTTATTCTTATGGCACCCGAATAGTTTTTGAGCTTACACTATGTGCACTGAAATAACCAAGCGCCCCTCCAACAATATTTGTAACAGGGTTCGCAGGTGTTGCGCTGGAGCTCCCGGTGGCCGCTTGGTCTAAGCTGTACCAATATTTATATACTTCAGGGGCTATACAAAACATATCAACCCTTGCAATATCCCCGGCTTTTAATTCTTCATTGCTTGTTGCTCCAGGGTTGGCCAGGGGTCTTGTGGAACGAAGACCGTCACTTAAATCATCATTATACACAAAAACCTGTTTTACCTGTATTGCATTATTATATTGTATAAAACGGTAACTGTTACCTTTACCAGCAGGATCCTGGTAAGAAGGAACCAGGATTTTAGAACTGCTGCCACCAAATGCAAAATTGTCAACAGTAACGGTATCTAATAGTACCAACTGCAAAGGCATTGTGCAAACAGATGTAAATTCAGCAGTGCCTATTTTTACTTTTAATGAATAGGTATTGCCGGGTATGCCTGTAAATGCTGAAGATTTATAAATACCTGCTGCTGTTTCAGATAATGTATAGGTAGTACTGTTATTTAGCTGTATAGTTACCACAGCACCTGTAATGCCTGTAAAGTTGCTATTCTCATTAAATGCTTTTGTTTGAGAAATCCTTACCTCTGCAGGCGAGCCTGCAATATTTGAAACAGTTCCTTCAATCACATATTTTTTATCAGCTTCATTTAATTGCACATCAATTACTTTTTCACAGGAAATGAGAAATAAAACACTGGCTAATCCAAAAACAGAAAATAGTTTATTATACATAAGATTAAAATTTAAAGTTGTATGAAACAGAAGGTATCCAGCGAAATAATGAAGTTTGAACGGCCTCTGTTTTAGTGGGGTCATTTTTGTTATCACGAAAAGTGATAGTGTATGCATTTTCCCTTCCGTAAGCATTGTACAAACTAAACGCCAGCTCACTGCTCCTTTTTTTCTTTTGCTTTAATTGCATAGTAGCGCCTAAATCCAGGCGGTGATAAGATGGCATTCGGTAACCATTTCTATTCGTATAGTAATAAACGGTTTGCCCGCCCACTGTGTATTTGCTATTGGGAAATGTAATAGCATCGCCTGTGTAATAAATCCAGTTGGCAGAGAGTACCCATTTTTTATTGAGCTGATACATGCCTACCACTGCTATATCATGCGTTCTGTCCTGGCGTGCATTATACCATTGGTTGTTATTGATGCCATCAATCTTCCGTTCAGTTTTTGATAAAGTATAACTGATCCATCCGGTGAGCTTACCTGTTTTTTTGCGGAGCATTGTTTCAAGACCGTATGCCCTGCCTTTACCAAAAAGCAGTTGGCTTTCAATTACATCATTGGTAAATACATTGGCTCCATCCCTGTAATCAATTTGGTTTTGCATGTTTTTATAGTATACTTCTGCTGTTAATTCATATTTATTACCGGCAAGGTTTTTATAGTACCCCAATGACACCTGGTCAGATATTTCGGGCTTAATAATATTGCTGCTGCTGATCCATTTATCAGTTGGTGTGCTGCTGGTACTGTTGCTGATGAGGTGCATGTTCTGCACATTACGTACATATGATGCTTTTACAGAACTGCTGTTGTTAAATTGATAACCCATTGCCAGGCGTGGTTCCAGGTTCCAGTAAGTTTTTACCACTTCCCCCTTTTTATAACTCATGGTATCTATTACCTGGCCATTGCCATTAAGATTATAGTAATCACCATCACCCAATACACTAAAAGCTGTTAACCTTGTACCATAAGTAATATTCAGTTTATCAGATGCCTTCCATGTATTGGTGATGTACGCACCATTTTCAAGTGAATATCTTTTTTGTTGTACAAAATTTCCGAGGCTGGATGTTTCAGATGCCGTTACCTCACCGGGGCGAACAGTATGATAAATACTGCTCCATCCAAAACGGATATTGTTTTTAGCATTGGCGTTTAGCTGGTAATCCTGTTTTAAATTCCAATCTCTTATTTGTGAAAAGATTTTAAAATCATTAGAGCCATTTTTAATATTAATTGAATAATCATAGTTGCTGTATATTAATGAAGTATTAGAAAATAATTTTTTATTGAAGATATGATTCCATCTTACAGTGCCGGTTGTGTTGCCCCAGTCAATGCCAAACTGATCGCCAAAACCAAGCTTGTCTTTTCCAAAATACCCGCTTACAAAAATTTTATCTTTTGCACCCAGCTCATAATTCATTTTTGCATTAAAGTCATAGAAATACAATTTACTTTTGCTAAGCGTACTGTCAGGTGATGCTTTCAAAAAAAGATCAGCATAGGTTCTTCTCCCTGTTACAAGAAATGAGGATTTATCTTTTTGTACAGGGCCTTCCACATTGAGTTTAGCTGATATCAATCCAATACCGCCGCTGACATTGTAATCCTGGTTATTACCATCATTCATTTTTATATCCAGCACTGAAGATAATCTTCCGCCATATTGTGCAGGCATACCACCTTTATAAACGGTAACATCTTTAATAGCATCTGAATTAAACGTGGAGAAAAACCCCAAAAGATGTGATGCATTGTAAACATTGGCTTCATCCAGCAAAATCTGGTTTTGATCGCTGGTTCCGCCTCTTACAAAAAAACCGGCATTACCATCACCAGCAGATTTGATGCCGGGCAACAACTGAATGGTTTTAAGCACGTCCTTTTCACCAAAAATTACGGGTATATTTTTTATTTCCTTAATAGTTAAGCGCTCTACTCCTGTCTGTGCACCACTGATGGTTCTGCCACGTGGCGAGGTGCCACGTATTACTACTTCACCCAGTTCCTTCGGCTCTTCCTCCAGCAAAATATTGAGCTTGATATCTTTGTCAAGAACTACAGAAAGGGTATCAGCTTTCTTTCCTACTGCACTTACTTCCAACTCATAGTTACCTGCGGGCAATGTAAAAGAATAAAAACCATATTCATTAGAACTTATACCACCGGGTTTATTGATGAGGCGTATGGAAGCATTGATAATTGTTTCACCTGTTTTCTTACTCTTTACTGTACCGCTGATGGTAAAGCGTTGCTGAGCTGATGCGGCACTGATTAACAGCAAAAAAGTGAAAAAAAATGAAAGTTGTTTTAAAGCCATGTTGCACGTTTTATGATTGAGTGCAAAATTTCATTTACATATCTAAACAAAAACTAAATAAGAACTTAAACGGACAAAATAAGGGTTGAAAAGAGGCAGTATCTAAAAACACATGGTAAAGTTACTTCCCCAAAAAAACAAATATTGCCCCAACTAAAACTACAGTTACCATCAGGCATTGGAAAAACACAACAGCTAATCCCGAAAAAAATATACATCGGCTGCTAATCTGTCCGTTTCGGTATATCTTATTTACACTGCCTTGAAATTTATAAAACATTTGCTTTTCAAGTTTTTAATAATGGCAGCACACATCAAAATCATGTCCGTTTTTTTACCTGTTTTTGTACAAATGGGTTTTGCTACTGGTCAAAACGGCAATGCAATAAACGGTAAATGGAAAAGCGAGGACGGGGATAAAAAAGTGCAAATGGAAATATACTTAGCTAAAGACGGAAAGCATTACGGAAAGGTAATTAATGATACAGAAAAACCTGCTAATAACGGGCGCATCGCAATGAAAGCCCTTGCATATAATGAAAAAGAGAAAAATTATACAGGCATCATGCAGCCTCCTGATGTAAATATGGAATTAAACATTACGGTAACGCTTGAAACAAAAGACCGTTTGAAAGTGGTAGCACGGAAATTATTGATGAAAAAAACCATGTATTTTATAAGAACAGACTAAAATGAAAACTTCATTTCAAAAATTTTTATCAGCAGGATTACTTCTTTTGATTACTTATTCTTCAAAAGCGCAGATTGTATTTGCAAACCTTGATTCGTTGTTGAGTTATGCAAGAAGTAAAAGCATTACCATTCAAACCGGGCACATAAAACTCGATCAGGCAAAAAAAGCTAAATTGGCTGCTGTTTTAAGTATTCCTGATGTTACCGGCAATGCTTCGCTCAGTTACACACACAATACAAGACTGCCCGTAAGTTTGTTTCCTGCCGAAGTTTTTGGCGGACAGCCAGGCACTTTCAGAGAAGTGCAAACAGGTATTCCTTACAATACCAACTTCAATGAAAATATTGATGTAAAACTTTTAAATCTTAAAGGTTGGGAAAACCTAAAACTGTCAAAGCTCAATATTGAAAGCAGTGTTTCTGATAATAAAATCACTCTTAAATCGCTGGAGGAAAACATTGCTGCAACGTACTATAATATTGTAAACCTGCAGGAGCAATTAATTTCAACCAATAAAAATCTGGAGGCGGCAGATACTTTATTAAAAATTACTGAAAACAAGTATGCTGCAGGCATTGCAAAACAGCAGGATGTAAATGATGCAAAAGTGAATTATCTCACCACAAAGGAAAACAGCAAACAAATTGAATACTTACTTGCTCAGCAATACCTGAGCCTTAAAATACTTTGCGATTTTCCGGAGCAGGATTCAATAACAATCACTGAACAGCTACTTGCTGCTCCCAATTACACCATGCCGGTTATCACTGAAAATAATGTTGCAGTTACAAACAGTTTTCTTAAAGAAAAAGTAGCCTTCTCAAATTACAAAGTGCAGAAGAATGCATTATACCCAACACTTTCATTTTTTCAGTCTTACACAAATCAGCAGTTTAATACAAGCAGTAAGTTTCTTGATAAATCAGTTAGCTGGATTCCCAGCAGTTATATTGGATTGCGGTTGAGTATACCACTTCCAAATGCCAATACTATATCACAGGTTTCAAAAACCAGGTATGATTACTTACTGGCGCAAAAAAATACAGAGCAACAGAAAATAAAAGCAGGGCTGGAAATAAAGCAGTTGAGTGTAGATTACGCTAAAGCCGTAAGCCAGGCAAAAGCAAACAATGAAATTTATAAGCTGCGTAAAGAAACCTATGAAAAAAATCTCAACCTCTACTCAGAAGGGCTCATGAGCCTTGAGCAAACACTCAACAGTTTTAATACAATGGTAAGCAGTCATTATAATCTCATATCATCTCGAATTACAGTATTGGCAGCAAAAGCAAAAATTGACATTAATAATCATATAAAATGAAGAACAGATTTATCATACAGGCAGCAGCGGTATTTGGTATTTTTTGTTTCAGCTCCTGCGGAAAAAAAGTGGAAGAAACAAAACCCATCCGCAAAGATGTAACTGAAACCGTTTTCGCATCAGGCATCCTCGAAGCAAAAAACACCTACAATCTTACGGCACAGGCAGACGGTTATCTTTCACAGGTAAATTTTGATGAAGGCGACAATATAGCTATTGGTAAAGTGCTTGCTGTTGTAGATAATAAAGAATCCGGTTTTAACCAGCAAAGTGCTGCGGAGTTATACAATATAGCTCAAAGCAATACGCTACGTAATGCACCTGCATTACAACAGGCACAAAACACCATCAGTATTAACAAACAAAAGATGGAGCTGGACCTGATCAATTATCAGCGCTATCAAAAACTCTGGGCCAGTAACAGCATCGCCAAAATTGATTTGGATAATGCCGAACTTCAGTACAAAACATCAACAGCCAATTATAATAGTGCTTTGGAAAATTACAACCAGCTAAAACAACAGGCGCAACAACAGGTCATCAGTACCAAAGCCACTAAAAACATTAATGCCATTATAACAAGTAAAAATCAAATTAAAGCAGTAGTGGCGGGTAAAGTATTTAAAAAATATAAACAAACGGGCGACTATGTAAAACGTGGAGAAACGGTTGCCCTAATTGGAGAACCACAAAACATTTATGCCAAGGTTAGTGTAGACGAGGGAAACATTGCAAAAATAAAAGTGGGCCAACAGGCATTAGTGCAACTAAACACAAACAAAGACAAGATTTACAAAGGAACAGTTTCAGAAATCTATCCCTCATTTGATGAATCAACTCAATCGTTTATCTGTAAAATAACTTTTAACGACGTTTTAGATTTTACCATTGTGAATACTCAATTACAATCAAACATCATTGTTGAAACCACAAAAAACGCTTTGTTGATACCACGAAACTATTTAGACTTTGGGGGTAATGTAACAATAAAAGGAAAAGCTGGAAAGATAAAAGTTGTTACAAAATTTATAAGCAATGAATGGGTACAGGTGTTGAGTGGAATTGATGAAAATACTGTTCTGGTAACTGAGAATATTAAAGCCAATAAAACGAATACTTCAGAAGTAGGCTCACAAATCAATAAATAAATGAAACATAATACAAATGTTGATATTGCTTTCACGCATATAATTACCCGGAAAAAGCAAACTCTGGTAGCAGCATTAGGCGTTACTCTTGGTGTGGGAGTCTATTTGTTTATGAATTCACTTTCTTCGGGCTTTAGCAGCTTTTCAAGAGATGAAATATTTAAAAATTCCGCTCATATAAAAATCTACAAAGATGAAGAATTAAGCAAACCTATTTCTTCGGATAGCAGTAGAATCAGCGTTATTCTTAATCCCCAAATCACAACATTATCAAAAAAAATTATTAATCCCGAAGCCTTGCTGGCAAACGTAAAAAAACAACCTTATGTAACCAGTGCTATTGCACAGGTGAGTTTTGATGCCTTTTATAATCGTGGTAAAGCGCAGATAAAGGGGAGCGGAAATGGTGTAAACATGACAGAATATGATGCCATGTTTAATACAGGAAAGTATATGGTGGCCGGCAGCATAAATGCTTTACCGGGTAATTTGAATGGTATTATCATAGGCAGTGGCATTGCCGAAAAACTCAGTTTAGGATTAAACGATAATATCACCATTACTTCCGCTTTTGGAGTTGTAAAAGTGATGAAAATTGTCGGCATTTTTACTACGGGCAATAGCATGAATGACCAGCAAAAATCTTATGTAAACATCAGCACTGCTCAGCAATTTGTAAAAGAGGGGCCGTCTTTTGTAAGTACTATTTTCGTAAATACACCCAGTGCAGATAAATCTGAAAAATATGTATCGCTATTACAGCAACTCACCCCTTATACGGTGGAAGATTGGAAAACTACCAACGCAGATGTAATGAGTGGTGATAAGACAAGGAGTACACTAATGAATTCTATTTCCTATGCCATTTTAATTGTAGCAGCGTTTGGGATATATAATATTTTAAGCTCTACCATTACCCAAAAAATAAATGACATCGCTATTTTAAAAGCCACAGGCTTCGCTGGTAAGGATGTAATCAGAATATTTTTATTAGAAGCTATAATTATGGGTTTGATTGGTACGCTAATGGGCCTGGTAATTGGAAGTATATTAATTGGTATAATGTCAAAAATATACATGGGCGGTCCTGTTGGTTACTTTCCTATCAGCTTTGAAACAAGGCTATTTGCAAGGAGTTTTATCCTGGGCTTATTCATTACATTTTGTGCAGGCTATTTTCCTGCAAGAAAAGCAGCAAAGGTTGACCCTGTAGAAATTTTCAGAAAATAAACGCAATGGAAAAAAGAGAAGTGATTTTAAGTACAGGTGGATTGGGCAAATATTTTTACGACCCTGTTAAATTTAAAGTGCTTGATGATATAAGCTTTGAAGCTTATAAGGGAGAGTTTCTTACATTAGTTGGTAAAAGCGGGTCCGGTAAATCAACTTTATTATATTGTCTCAGTACAATGGATACAGCTTATGAAGGCGAATTGTTTATTGCCGGCGAAAAGATAACCGGCAAAAAAACCAATGAACTTTCTGCGTTGCGAAATAAAAGCATTGGTTTTATTTTTCAGTTTCATTACCTGTTACCGGAATTTAGCTGTTTAAAAAACGTAATGCTGCCTGCTTTAAAACTCGGCAAATATTCTTACAAAGAGGTGGAAGAAAGAGCTTACAACAAATTAGAAGTACTTGGCATTAAAGACCAGGCATTAAAACCTGCTTCCAAACTAAGTGGTGGTCAGCAGCAACGGGTTTCTATTGCAAGGGCTTTAATAAACGACCCTGCCATTATTATGTGCGATGAACCCACCGGTAACTTAGACAGCAAGAATACTCAAATTGTATTCAATATTTTTAAACAGATAGCACATGATTTTGGTCAAACCATTATTGCCGTAACACATGATAATGATTTTGCTGCTGCAAGCGACAGAACCATTGAACTGGCTGACGGAAAAATCATCAGCCATGATAAAGTATTTGATGAACAAAATCCTTAACCAATAATAAATAATATGAAACTAAGCTTTAAAACATTTGCCGCACTTAGCATTATTACGTTTACATCAGCCTTCGTTGCTGTTTCCGCTAATTGGAACCTGGATGCAAATTACAATATCCGGTTTACCGGCAGCAAAGTTGAAGGAACCATTAGTGGCTTAACTGGCAAAGCAATTTTTGATCCTTCATCTTTAAAAGATGCGCTTATAGATGTGGAAGTTGATGCTACAAGCATTAAAACAGGCAACTCACTAAAAGATGATCATGCAAAAGGATCAGACTGGCTGGATACTGAAAAATTTCCAAAAATTAAATTTAGATCCATCGAATTTAAAACTGTGAAAGAAGGATATGAGGTAAGAGGCAATCTTGAAATTCATGGAACAACAAAAGCAATCAACATTCCTTTTCAATTTGCGCAAGCTGATGGGAAAGGTCTGTTTACGGGAAAATTTAAAATTGACAGAAAGGAATATGGTGTAAAAGGAAATTTTATGGCATCGTCTATGAGCGGAGAAATAGAAATCGAATTAAAAATACCTGTTACCAAAAAATAGAATCAGTTTTTTAACCAGCTTAAAAATTCCGGCACCTTTGCTTTGGCAACAGTGATATCAAAATTATCTTTTATCTTAAGCTTTATAAATAATTTTCGTGCAGTGTATTGAATGGCTTCTTCAACCGCATTGCGGTTAATTAAAAATTGCCTGTTAGCACGATAAAAAGAATCACCGCAAATTTGTTCCAGTTCATCCAGGTTATGGCTAAGAGAATAACGCTGGTTGCTGTGGGTAATTAAAAAACTGGTTTTATATTCAATACCAAAGAGTGCAATATCATCATGCTTTACAGGTATAATTTTATCTTTCCAGTTTACTAATATAGCTGAAGGTTTTTTGATCTCAGTTTGCGCCATCTGAATACTGGAAAGCAGCAGTGAAAGATCTGCTGTCGATCTTGATATTTCTTTTTTAAGTGTTACAAATTTATCAACTGCTTCTTTAATTGTTTTTTTAGTGAAGGGTTTCAGAATATATCCCACACCATTATTTTCAAAAGCCTGCAAGGCATATTTGTTATAAGCTGTACAAAAAATAACAGGGGCTGAAATAGTTACATGTTTAAAAATTTCAAAACTATGCCCGTCGCCGAGTTCAATATCACAAAAAATCAAATCAGCCATAAGACCATGATTGAAATATTCAATAGACTCTTTTACTGATGAAAGTATTTTTATTACCTCCACTTTAACCGGCAGATTTAGCAATATAGCTGCCAAGTCTTCTGCTGTTAAAAGCTCATCTTCTATAATCACTGCTTTCATGTTTGGTATATCTTTTTTTAAAGCGCTTCTTTCAGGATTGTCATTACAAACTTTTTGCGTGTGTGTCTCCTGCAATTAGCTGTATGCCTACTGAAAATTTAGTTTCTGACTTTTGTATATTAATGCCCTCATACCCCAGCAGTCTATACCTCTCGTTTAAATTGGCAAGCCCTGTTGCAGATGTTAGCTCTGCACTATTTTTGGGCTGCAGATTGTTGACAGTAACAATTTCATTGGTAATGCCATTGTAATAAATGTCAATAAAAAGTGGCAGTTCCTTTGTTAAAATGTTATGCTTTATGGCATTTTCTGCAAGCTGCTGCAACGAATATACAGGCACTTCAATATTATTGATAATAGCTTCCGGTATGTTTATATTAAAATCGAGCGAGTCACCAAACCTTACCTTTTGCATGGTTAAGTAATTTTTACACAGCTCTATTTCATGCGAAAGCGGTATAACAGCCTTGCTATTATTAGTAGAAAAACGAAGCAACTCTGAAAGCTGTTCCAAATAAATTTCTGCCTTCTCCGGAGAACGGGTTATTAATGACCGCAGCGTACTCAATGAGTTAAACAGGAAATGCGGATGCAATTGCTCTTTTAAACTGTTGACTTTGGCTTCCATGTTCGCCAGTTTTAATTGTTCATTTTCAACAGATACTTTATTTTTCTGCTCACGAAGCATCAGCAGTTCAATCAATACAAAAACTACAACATTGATAGCCAATGCCTGACTGATGGGTGCAATCACAAACCTGTTTGAGAATGGTGGAACTGTGACAGGCCTGGGAATATTACGGATAAAATCAGAATCTTTAATAACAAAAAACACAAATGTTACAATTATAAGAACAAGTACACTTGCAGTAAGCAGGCGCATCCAATTCTTCGTAAGTATTCCGGATTTAAGAGAAAGCAGGAGTAAACTTGTATTAATAACCCAGATTACTGATGAAAATACGATAATGAAACTAACCCCTGCAAGCGTCCTTCCAAAATGAAAATCACCAACTATAAAACCGGGCGTTGCACCCATTATTGCCATAAATGGGGTTGTCATTATTGCCAGGTTCACAATTTTCCGAACGGGTAAACTTGTCATCATAAAAAAACTTTACCGTAAAAACAGCACAAAGTACTACTCTTCAGTGAAAAGGATAAAATTCATACTTGTATTTTAAAAAAGGCGGATTATATTTCCAAGGCGGACAAAAATGAACCTGAATTGTATGCTGACCACGGAGTAAACAATCAGGCCCTCATCCTGTACCATTTGATACGTACAGGCAGCACCATCATGCGGGGAATGGTAAGTTGCAGTAATTTGCCTTCGCTTTTTATTTTAATTTTTACAAACCTCACCAGGTTACTGTCAATTACAGAATTGATATAACCTTCATATCTTTTACGACGTGGGTTAAATTTTAACTCTCTCAAAATAAAGTTTCCGTTACTTTCATTTTCCCGCCTGGTAAAAATCAGCTTTGCTTCGTATGTGTTTTGCTTTGCCAGATAGATATGATATACCCTCTTTTGATCAACAGAAAGCCACTGCCCTTCTATTACGTTTTGTGAATAGCTATTGGCTAAAATGAAAAAGCTAAAAGCGAAACAAAAATATTTTAGAAACATACTACATGTCTTTGATGCAAATATGCCGAAGTGATTTTATAATTACCTGCCGTTTTATGTAAAGCGGACAAAAAGAAGCCCGGCATCAATCATACTTCCTTGTATATTTTGGACCAATCCAGATATCTTTCAACGTAAGGCCAACAATAAACTGCAGATAATTCTCTCTTATCTGCCCGTAGTTTAAACTGCCTTTTTTCCCATACTCTAAACCGCTGTAAACAGAGAGACTCCGGCTTAGATTATATCCGGCCCCAACTGAAGTTGAATAATCCCAAACACTTTTGTTCTTAATATGCATATAAGAATTTTCTGCGCTTACCCCCCAGCCTAAATAATAACGCTCAGCTAATATAGTGGTGGCGCCGGTGCTGCGGTCCCTGTATTGTACTTTTTTAGAATATTCCATACCGGCAGAAAAACGTGCTGAAGGATTTGTGAATGACCTGTTTAAATTTAATTTTTGATAGGGCCAGTTGTAATAATTAGCTTCGCCAGAAAACACAAAGGCATTATTGAGTGTTGCCGAGTAACCCATTGATACAGACACGGGCATTCTAAATGTGCCGTTACTGTTATCGGTTTTTACAGTAGCAGTATCCTCAACATAGTTAACAGTTTGCTGCCCCCTCATATTTGTACCTCCTGAAAACGTTACCCCAATAGTGTGCTGCCACTTCTTCTTTGCCGGTGCATGATACTGCAGCCCTCCTGTAAAATTGCCGCCACTATAACGGTTAACTTCATTTTTTTGGAGCAATAAATTAATATTGTTGCCCGCATACACTGTTTCTCTTGAAACAGAACCAAACAACCAGGAAGCAGTAATACCTGCTGACAAATGTTTTCCAAACATATAACCGTACGATACATATACCTGGTTAATTCCGCCGCTTCCTTCCACGAATTTTGTATAGGAAGAGGAGCCATCTAAAATAAGTTTATCTGCATTGTACTGATAGTTTACCGAGCTGTATGGTTTTAACCCAACTGCAAAACCAGCCTTGTCTGAAACTTTGAAAGCACCTGTAATTCTTTTAACAATAAAGTCATTGGAAGGCATTGTTGCTGAATCAAATTCATTGGAACGGAATCTGCTGCTCCTGCCACGAAATGCAATATCAAAGTTCATCGTTTTAAACGGCAATGATGTGAGTGATGCCGGATTGGAAAAATTATAAGAAGCATAATCCCGCCGTGCAATGGAAGCATTGCCTGTTGCAAAATAGCGCCCGAAGTCTTTGGTATCCACATCGCCAATACCAAGAATGGAGTATGGGGAACTTACGTTTTGGGCATTTACAGCTGCTGCACCGGTTAACAGCACGTTCAGCAAAAAAAAGTTCTTTGCTTCTGCCCTTACAAAACGGATAAAATTATAAACCAAGCACATAAAGTTTCAGTTTAATACCATCAGTTGATGATTGTTCATTAATGATGAGCCGTTGTGATTCAGTTGAAAATCCTGTTGCATTAATACCAAGAAATAATGCTTTTGTTGAATACCGGCCTTCATTAATCACCGTATTGATGAAAGAAGTAATATCAAAAGTGTACCTGGTATCTTTTCCGTATAAATTATCAACTACTAAATTACCGTTTTGTATATTCCCGTTTAAGCCAAGAATAAAGTTATCAAAGCTGTTATCAGCGTTGCTTGTAACAAGGTTTAATTGCGGCGGCAGTTTGTAAGGGTAGCGGTATGTGCCCGGCGATGGTTTAACTTCAAGCTCTGCTTTTATTACACGCACAAACGGTGCAATTTCTTTGAGTGAAAGCAACTGGGGAAAGGTAATTTTCATGTAAGACGGTATATTGTTACTCAGATAAGCTCTGCCGTTCATTTTAGCACTTGCAATCACCTCTTTTTTAAACGGACGGAAACCAGAGAAAGGTGTTACTTTATTATTCTGGATGATATGATTAAACTGTTTAACTGTCACATACCCAAATTCAACTGTTTTCTCTGTGAGGAAAACATCCCGTTCCCTGTAATAAATACGAAAGAGTTTATCACCCGCTCCGGCTCCGAAGTAATAAATAGTTTTGTTGAAATTGGAATCACCTTTAATACAAATACCTTTAAAATAATCCCTGAACTCATCCTGTGTACTTATTTCATCAGCATTACGGCGCAGCTTGTTAAGTAAATCCTGTCCCAGTGTATCAGGCAGGCGGATGGTGATTTCTTTTTTACGGCCGGGGCGTAAATTGGTGATGATTGTTTGGCCCATAGCTGCAGTTTTACTTGCAAAAGAACGTGGGTAGTAATAGGTATTATCTTCTTCCTCTTCGTTTTCAAGCGGCTCCGTAAGTTCATGTACAGAAAGGGAAAGGGGCATCATCGTATCACCATAATAATTTCCCGTGGGTGCTAACACAAGCACAATGGAATCAAACAAGATGTTATTCGCATTAATATCACTCACAGGGTTATTTACAGGAATTGCAATTTCTGCATATGTTTCAGCTGTTAGTTTTGAAAACAAAGTATCGTTATGTGTACCCAGCATCAGCACCCGCCCGCCTGATGTTATAAAGCTATCTGTTTTGTAAGTGGCTATATCCACTTTATAAGTATCAAAAAAAGAAAGATTGGGATCGTTCAGCACGTCATTATCTTCAAACACCACATTTGTTTTGTAACAGGAAACCAGCAGCATAGAAATTGAAATACATGCCAGCAATTGCCGAACTATACTTTTTTGACAGTTATTTTGTTGCCTGCAAACACTCATAACAGTTGTTTTATCAGTTTACAAAAAGATTGAAAGAATAAGGGCAATAAGTGCTATTGCCCTTATGAACAGAACCCGAACCCTCGTATGACTTGTATGCAATCTTACTTCAGGTACTGTAATATGCAGGCCCTCCCCTAACCTGTATTTAGTTATCATTGTCATCCTGTTCTGCATCAGGAAAAAATTCCCACATATCATCAAACCGGAATGAACTGTTATTACCGCAGGTGATATAACCCCTGTTGTTAATGGAGAACCCAAGGCCACCTTCACGAGCAGAGCCTTCAAAAGCAGTTTTTTGCGCCCATGTATCTGAGCTGATATTATATTCCCATGTAGTAGCAATAATTCCGTTTCTGTTTCCATTAGTGAGATATGCTTTGCCGTTCATTACAAATGCCATAGCATTGGCACGGCGGATGTTGTCGCCATAATCATCATCATAGGAATCATCGCTTACGCTGTTAATTTTTCGTTTTTCTGTCCATGTATTGGTAGCCGGGTTGTAAACCCAAAAATCAGTAAGGTAGCTGCCATTATTAAACCCTGTAACTACATAAGCTAATCCGTTGTTTACAAAAGCAACTGCATCACTGCGCTTAGAACCTCCAAGGCTTGCACGCTGCACCCATGTATTGCTGGCAGGATCATATTCATACATATCTTTTAAATAATTGCCGTCATACCCGCAGGTAACATATCCTTTACTGCCCAATGCAAATGCAACGGCTCCATAACGTGCTGTGCCTGCAAAATCTGCAATCCGTTTCCATGAGTTACTTGAAGGATCATATTCCCAAAAATCTTTCAGGCGGTCATCATTATCATCATAACCGGTGCCTACATACCCTTTACCATTTACTGCAAATGCTACTGCAGAACTTCTTGCCACACCAGGAAAATCAGCAATACGAAACCATGTGTTAGCTGTTTGATCATAGCTCCAAAAATCATTTAATCGGTCGCTTCCATCATACCCCCCGCCCACATACAATCTGTTTCCAATCGTAAATGTTACTGCTTCAGTGCGGCCAACACCTTCAAATTCTGAGCTGCGTTTCCAGTTTCCAATAATATCTTCACTGCTGTCAGAGGAATTCTTTTTACAGGATGAAAGAGTCAAAATTGCAATCAATATTATCACAAGGCTGTAAAAGACGGAAGTGGAAGGAATCATTTTTTGAAGCAGTTTTTTCATCATATGTTTTTTTTGAATCACAAAAATGATTGGGCCTGTGATAAAAAAAATGTTAACAGCTATGAGAAAGACAAATCAGCGATTGAAGCGGACAAAGAAAATAGTATTTGCCTTTTTCGATTACAACCGGGAGCTCACTCATCAGTATAATTGTGCTGCGCAGTAATTCTGCTTTACTACAGTCATCGATTATTATCAACCAGTTATCATCTTCATCAGCCTCCTTATTACTTGATGTTGCTTTTCTGCCCCCTGCTGCAAAAAGATTTACAGTAAAATGATTCCTTCGTATTTTGCATCCAAATCAATTTCATGAGCCGCATCAAACTGCAAATGCCGCAGCAATTTTTGTACAGCACTGTTATTGCTATCCGTATTTCTGATATCAATTACGGCAACCATGTGGGCAATGATGCTGTACTTTCACTCATACATGAAGCAAGGGTGCAGTTTTTAGCGGCACATGGTTTCAGTGAATTACAATGTGGCGGCGTGGGTTTGATTATGAGTGATGCCGGTATTGAGTTTAAAAAAGAAATTTTTTATGGTGATGTGGTAACAGCTCATGTTGCTGCTGTTGATTTTTCATCTGTGGGTTTTGATTTATATTATAAACTTGAAACCAATGGCAAAGCCGCCGTACTGGCTAAAACCGGGATGATTTGTTATGATTACGAAAAGAAAAAGATTGCACAGGTGCCGGAGGTGGTGAGAGAGAAGCTGGGAACTAATTAATCACTTCATCTCCTTTATCTCTTCCAGCAGTTTCCCGGCATAGCTGCTGTTCATCAATGAAAGTTCATTGTACTTTTTTACCGCTTCTGCTTTGTTGTTCTTTTTTACATAGCAAAGACCGAGATAATATACCGTAGTTTCTGTTTTAGGTTTGAATTGATTGGCTTTGTTTAAATGCTCAACTGAAAGATCATATTGCTGCAGCGAATAATACGAATACCCAATTTCACCAAAGGCAGATGCATCTGTTGAATCCAGCGCTATTGCTTTTTGCAAATGCGGTACAGCTTTGGCAAACTGGGCAGTTTCATTATAACACCATCCAATATCATTGAGTGCTTTTGAATGATCGGGTTTGAGCTCCAGCAGTTTTAACAAAACAGGAATCGCTTCCGCACATTTGCGTTCTTTTTTGAATGCCAGCGCTTTGTTGTACAACTCCGCATCAGCCTGCGCCTGCAACTGAAATGTTCCAAAACAAACAACAACTATGATAAGGATTAACTGTTTCATCAATAAAAATTAATACAGGGTTGCAAGACCCCGGAACCAAAATACAAAAAACAAATTTCAAAAAACAACAAAAGAAAACCGTTACTAAAAACTACTACCTTCTATCCACTAACATCAACTATAAATTCCAAATCTTCCAGCCTTCTTCTGCCTGCAGCTCCAGCATTTGCAAACCATTTTTAATAACGGCCCCCTGCTGCTCCGCCATTTGTAAAAAAACAGTTTTTTCAGGATTGTACACCAGGTCATAACACAAATGCAATGAACTGATGCCTTCATAAGGCAAGGATGGTCGGGCATCAACATTCGGTTGCATGCCCAGGGGTGTGGTGTTGATGATAAGTGGATAATGAGCCATCATGGCCGCATTCAAATCATCATAACTCAATATGCCTTCAGCTTTTTTCCTGGAAACATAGCTGAATTCAATACCCAGCTTCTTTAACACCCATGCCACAGCTTTGGCAGCGCCACCTGTACCCAGCACCAAAGCTTTTGTATGATGAGGTCGGAGTAATGGCAGTAATGATTGTTCAAACCCCACCACATCAGTATTATAACCTGTTAACCGGCCATTATCAATTTTAATACAGTTAACCGCCCTTATTTCTTTTACTGCATCTGATGTTTCATGAAGATAAGGTACTACCTGCTCTTTGTATGGAATGGTAACATTTAACCCGCAAAGATGGGGATGAGAGGCTATAAGCTGCGGAACCAATTCAATCTGTTCAACAGGGAAAAGTTCATACACACAATCTTGCAGCCCTTCCCGAATAAATTTTTGAGTGAAATAATTTTTAGAAAAGGAATGCGAAAGCGGATAACCAATTAACCCGTATAATTTCATTGGCCTTCCTTTTTATCAAGAAACAGGTGAAAGGTATCGCCCCGCAAACCAATACGCATGGCTTCCAGTGCAATTAATTCATGCGGTGCAATATTGCCGAGGTTTACATTGCAGCCAATGAGTTCAATAAAATACAATGCCTGTGCTTTTTGCGGCGCTTCCCAGATAATTTTTTCTTCAGGTATCTTGGTGAGAATTTCCTGCACCAAACCTTCACGCACTTCACCACTGCCACGGTAGATGCCCACATTACCTGCTTCCCTGGCTTCAGCAATTACATAACTGGAACCTGCTTCCAGTTCTGCACTCATCAGTTCAATCCATTTGTAAGGAGGAATAATATGTGCGGCGTCTTTACTGCCCACTTCGCTCAGCACAGTGCCATATTTGGTGAGTTTTTCAATATAACCGCATTTCTCTGCATGAGGAATAGTAATGGAACCATCACTCACTTCCATCCAGTCAATTCCAAAATCTTTGCACACCGCAATATAATCTTCAAACTGGTTGCGGATCAAAAAAGCTTCAAACAAAGTGCCGCCGAAATAAACCGGCAACCCATAAGATTTATAGAGTTCCACTTTTTCATGCAGATTGGGCGTTACAAAGGAAGTACCGAAGCCAAGTTTCAATACATCAATATGCGGATGGGCTGCACTCAAAAAATTCTTGGCCTCCTCCAAACCCAGCCCTTTATCCATTACCATGGTAATGCCATGTTTCCGGGGTTTGGGCATGCGGTGGGGTATTTGTGATAAGTTGAAATTCATTTGCCTGATTTTATATGTGCGCAAAAATAAGGAAGTGGGAACAAACGGGGCTGATGAGAATGATTTTGGGAGAAAGGCGCTGTGTAAATGTGCTCCGTTGAAATGGAACTATAAACGAAGCTATGTTCTGCAATTGCAAGAGTTGAATGAGGTTGTACTGCCTCTTATCCCTTCCCCGCCCCAAAAAAATATTTTTCCGTCGCCATGCAACATTCTTTTACAACTTTATACTTTAAATAAACCGCATCATTTTGAACACGGCTACTGCAACACTTACTGCTGAAATATTGGTACAGCAATGCCTCAAAGGGGATTCATCGGCCTGCCGGTTGCTGTACAACCGTTACAGCCAGGCTATGTTTAATACCGCATTGCGTATTGTGAACCGGAGAGATGATGCAGAAGATGTGCTGCAGGATAGTTTTATTGACGCTTTTCAGCAACTGGCGGGGTTTGAAGGCAGGAGCACATTTGGCGCATGGCTCAAACAGATTGTGGTGAACAAAAGCATCAGTTTTTTACGAAAGAAAAAAGTGTTGCTGGCTGATATTGATGGCCATGCAGATCATATTGCTGATGAAGGGCCGGGAGATGATGAAGGTTTTTATTTTTCAGTTGATACCATTAAAAAAGCCATTCAGCAATTACCGGATGGTTACCGTGCCGTACTGAGTTTGTATTTGTTTGAAGAGTATAAACAGGAAGAAATTGCACAGATGCTTAACATCAGTCACGGTACCGTACGCACACAATACATGAGAGCAAAAAACAAATTGGTGAACATTTTAAAAGAGGGAGCCTACCATGAGCAGTAAACTGGAACAATTTATAAAAGAACACCGCAGTGAGTTTAATGATGAACGTCCCTCAAAAAATGTGTGGGATGAAATTGAAGCCACATTACCTCAAAAGAAAACAGCAAGAGTTGTTTCCATAAATATGATGTACAAATGGGTGGCGGCAGCAGCGGTTGTGTGTATCGTTCTTACATCAACTTACTTTGTTTATTTGAAAAGAACGGATCAATCCGTAGCTCAAACTTCAACAAAAGAGAATAATGCGGCACCTCAAAATATTGCACCGGAATATGCTTCTCAAATAAATCAACAGTTCAAGGCCATTCAAACAAGACAACAGGAACTGAAAGCAGCCACGGCTGATCATCCTGAGCTGTATAAAGAATTTCTGTCGGATCTGCAGGTCCTGGACAGTACGTATCAAATGCTGCAACGGCAGACAGCCCAAACACCCAACCGGGATGTAATTATAAAAGCGATGATTCAGAATCTGCAACTGCAGGCAGAGTTACTGTACCGTCAATTAATGATTACCAACGAAATCAAAAAAGACAACACACCCGGCAACAGAACGAATGATATTCATTAACAAAAACATTATAACAATGAAAAAAATATGTTCAATCTTAGTCATCATCATGATGAGTGCAAGCCTTTTTGCCCAACAGGAAGGCATTGAATACAAATCAAAAAAAAAGACAGAGCAATACAACAAACCAACCAAACGTTACGGGCATTTTAAAGAAAGTAACATCTCCAAAACGTATCCCGCATCGGGCAATACTTTGCAGATTGATAATCAATTTGGAGCCGTAAAAGTAATTACATGGGATAAAAATGAAATTAAAGTAGATGTACATATTGAAGCAAGCTCAGACAAAGAAGAAGTAGCTGAAAAAACATTTAACAGCATTCAGGTTGAGGAAAGCAAACAGGGCAACAGCATCCAGTTTAAAACTAAATTGGGTGATGATAAAGGGAACAATTATAACTGTAAGAATTGCACGAGTACTATGGAAATCAGTTATACCATTCAATTGCCCGCTTCAACACCACTCAAAATTTATAATCAGTTTGGAAGCACAACAGTTCCTGATTATAACGGCGCCCTCACATTGGTAAGCAAATTCGGAACGCTTATAACCGGTTCCTTATCCAGGGTTGAAAAACTTTGGGTTGAATTTGGAAAAACAACTATTAAAAGTTTGAATAATGCTGCCGCTACTTTTAAGTTCACAGAAGTTATAATTAATAATCTCTCCGGCAGCAACACTATCAAAATGGAGTTTTGCGGCAGCGGTAAAATTGTACTTGGTAATGACCTTGCAAGCCTGCAATTAACCGAAAGTTACAGCACGGTGAATCTCAAACCGGTTTCTGATTTTTCGGCCGCTTACCGCATTCGCACCAGCTTCAGCACTTTAAAAAACAGAAGCAATGCCGGTATTAAACGTACAGATGAACCGGACCGTTACGGCCCCGATTCAGAAAAAGAATATGAAGGTAAAAGCGGCAGCGGCGCATCAAAGATTGATATCAAATCCAGTTTTGGCACCATCATTATTGGTGAAGCAACAACTGAGGAAATGAAAGAGAAAAAAGAAAAAGCAGAAGCTAAGATTTAAGTTTAAGATAAAGAACGATTGCCTTGTCATCAATCCCTTTCTTTTGAGAAGGGGATTTTTATTTACTATTACAAAACAACATGCTCTTTTGTCCATTCATTATTTATCCTGCGCAACAGCTTCAACGGATTTTCATTCTTCAACTCCTCCGGCAATAACGCATTGCTCCAGTTTTGAAAACAGATGGGCCTTGCAAAACGTTTGATGGCATCAGCGCCTACCGAAGTAAATCTTGCATCAGTGCTTGCAGGAAAAGGCCCGCCATGATGCATGCTTAAACAAACTTCAACGCCAGTTGGAACGCTGTTTAATATCAATCTTCCGCAAGTATTATTTACTGCTTCAATTAATGCTTCATTTTGGTGGATATCATTATCAGTTGCCATGAGTGTGGAAGTAAGTTGTCCTTCCATTTGTTGTGCAACCCTGAGCATTTCATGTTTATCAGCACAACGGATGATGAGTGAATAAGGACCAAATACTTCCTGGTGCAAAACTGGATTGTTTAAAAATGTTTTTGCATCAACAGTGGCAATTGCTGGTAAGCCACGCAAACCGCCGTCAGGGTTTGCAACCGCTGAGGAGATTTCCATTTCACTCTCTGCAACAAGATGAACGCCATCCTGCAACAACGCATTGCTTTTATTTTCTTTATAGGCTTTTGCAATACCTGCATGCAGCATGGGTGCAGGTGCAATTTTTTGAATCGCTTTTCCTAAATCATGTGTGAATATTTTCAGCGCTTCACTTTCAATACCAATAATTAAACCCGGGTTGGTGCAGAATTGTCCCACACCTAATGTTATGGAAGCTGCATACATTGTTGCAATATCACTTGCCGATGTATTTAATTTTTCTGGCAACAAATAAACCGGGTTCACACTGCCCATTTCAGCAAACACAGAGATGGGTTCTTTACGTTGATTGGCCCAGTCAAACAATTGCTTACCTCCGTTATACGAACCGGTAAATCCAACAGCTTTGGTATGCTGATGCATCACCAATGCTTTTCCCACTTCAAAACCTGCACCATGCACATGAGCAAAAATTCCATCAGGCATATTGCATTGCTTTGCTGCTTTTTCAATGGCAGTTGCTACCATCTCTGATGTTTGAGCATGTGCAGGATGTGCTTTTACAATTACAGGGCAACCGGCAGCCAATGCACTTGCCGTATCGCCACCGGCAGTTGAATATGCAAATGGAAAATTGCTGGCGCCAAAAACAACCACCGGCCCCAATGGTATCATCATTTTTCTGACATCAGGCTTAGGTGGGTTTTTATCCGGAATAGCAGTGTCAATACTTATCTCCATCCATGCTCCACGTTCACAGGCATCAGCGTATTGATTCAATTGTAAAATAGTTCTTGCACGTTCACCTCTTAATCTTGCTTCAGGCAGATTGGTTTCGCTCATTGCTGTTTGTATCAAAGCATCGCCGCAAGCTTCCAGCTCAATTGCAATGGCACGCATAAAATGTGCACGTTGTTTTAACGAACATTTTTTACACGCATAAAAAGCTGACCATGCTTTTTGCATTACTTCGTTTACTTCACTTACTGTAAAATCTTTATACATTTTATTGTTGATGATTGATTATTGATTCCTTGCTGACATTGATTACATCAAATAATCAGTCATAAATTCTTTTCAGGGCCAAAGCCCTTACAATATTTGATTCATAAACCCGGGCTTTAAAGCCCGGGTTATTCAGTATGCTTATTAAGGGCTTTAACCCTGATTACTTTTTTACAACAACGGTCTTGTTGCAATTCCATCCCTGATGATTTTCAACACCCGTTCTCTTTCTTCGCCAATTAATGGTAACCTTGGCGCTCTCACATACTCACTGCCCAATCCCACTTCTGCTTCTGCCAGTTTAATATACTGTACTAATTTAGGATGAATATCCAGCTCCAGCAAAGGCATAAACCAGCGGTACAAGTATGCAGCATCTGCAATCTTTCCCTCCATGATCAAACTATAAATCATCACCGTTTCTTTGGGAAAAGCACAAACCAATCCGGCCACCCATCCATCGGCACCCATCACCAGTTCTTCCATGGCCAGTGTATCAACGCCACATAAAATTTTAATACGGTTGCCAAAACGGTTTTTCATTCTTGTAACATTTGTAATATCCCTTGTACTTTCTTTTACTGCCGTAATGTTTTCACAGGCAATCAACTCATCAAACATATCCAGTGTTACTTCAATCTTGTAATCAACCGGATTGTTATAAATCATAATCGGCAAGTCTGTACTTTGAGCAACAGCTTTGAAATATTCCACTGTTTCCGGGTGATCACTTTTATAACGCATGGGCGGCAGCATCATTAATCCTTTAGCGCCCCATGCCTTTGCATTGGCAGCCTGCTGCAAAGCTTCACGTGTGCTTCCTTCAGCAATGTTTAAAACAACGGGCACTTTACCTGCAGTTTTTTCAACTGCAAATTTTACCAGTTGTTCTTTTTCATTTACAGTTAATACACTTGCTTCACCCAAAGTGCCTCCGAGAATAATACCGTTAACACCTGCATCCAGTTGTGCATTCAGGTTTTTTTCAAACAAGGGCAAATCCAGTTCATCAGTTGCTGTAAACTTGGTAGTAAGAGCTGGAAAAACGCCGTTCCAATTGATCATAAACAATTATTGTTTTGCCGAATTTAATAAAAACAGGGTTGTGCAGCATTTAAAATTTTAAATTCTTTGACATAATGTATGCAATACCTGTTGATTCAATTCAGGCTTTATGATTATCTTTTGGCCGTAATGAACCCATTGCCCGATTTTAATAACAATCAACCAGTGTTTGCTGAATTTATCAAACAGCATCAGCCATTGGTATTTAATACAGCATTGGGTATTGTACAAAATCATGAAGATGCAGAAGAAATAGCACAGGATGTTTTTATTGAAGTGTACCGGCAATACAAAAATTTTAAAGGCGATTCCACAGTGAGTACCTGGCTGTACCGCATTACTGCCAATAAATGCATTGATCTCATGCGAAAGAAAAAAAGTAAAAAACGTTTTGCATTTATTACAAGCCTCTTTAGCCCGGTAAGTAATGAGCCGGTAACAGACGCTGCTCATTTTGTTCACCCCGGAGTACAGGCAGAAAACAAAGAGAAAGCTGCATACCTTTTTAAAGCCATTGAGCAGTTACCCGAAAATCAGAAAACAGCCTATGTGCTTTGTGAAATAGAAATGCTGAGGTATAAAGAAATAGCTGAGGTAATGCAGGTTTCTGTGGCATCAGTTGAAGCATTGATATTCCGTGCAAGGCAAAACCTCCGTAAAATTTTAGAGAAATCGTATAAAAATTTATAAAGAGCGAAAGTTTTTTTTTGAATCACCGTCTAAACCAATAACCATGCAGCAGGAACAATGGATAAATGAAGTAATGAAGAGCCTCAACGGGCTTCAAAAACAAGAGGGCAATCCCTTTTTGCACACCCGTGTACTGGCGAAATTGCAGGAACCAACTGCCGTAAAAATCTATGGTTTGCGGCCGGTTTTTATACTCAGTTGCCTTGCGGTTGTAATGCTCCTGTTTAATATTTTTAGCTGGACGGGTAATCGCACCACCGGTATTGAACAGGATGCAGTATCCATTGCAAATGCATCAAACGATTATGAATTAACAAGTACAGACTATTAAAATGAACAGAGTAACACTGCTTACAATACTGGTTGTTTTGCTGTTCATTATAAATAGCATCACACTTTATTTTCAGTTTCAAAAACCCAAAGGCAGAAGGCAACCGCCTCCTGATAACCCGGGAATGATTTTTAAAAAACTAAACCTGGATGCGCAACAGGAGCAGCAGTTTAAAGAAATGCGTAAAACACATTTTCAAAGAAGAGATTCGTTAAAAGCTGAGGATATGCGTTTGCGTAAATCAATGACTGAAATGATTGCAGCAGGGGTTACGGATGAGCAGCAAATAGATTCCATCACCAATTTACTGGCGGCCAACCGTAAACAATTTGAAACAAATTTTTATCATCATTTTCAACAACTCTATTCAATACTGAGGCCTGAACAAAAGAAAGATTTTGGAGCCGTGCTTGATGAGTTGCTAAAACGTCAAAAACCGCCGGACAGAAGACCACCGGGACCACCACCGCATCAACCCTAAAAACAAATAAACCCTTGTGCAATCAACAACAAAAGCAGTA
>JAIEQM010000121.1 GCA_019747705.1 Chitinophagaceae bacterium
CCTATGTCCATAACTAATTAATTTAGGCAAAAATAGCTAAAATAATTAGTTATTCCAAATTGCGGATAGTCATTCGTTTTTCTTACTGGTTGGTGTCCTCACCAACCAGTTTTTAGTATCAGATTTCGGTTGGTGAAGACACCAACCGATAAAATAATTTGTAACGGCTGCAAGTATAATTATAATCAAGAGTTCGATTATATGCCAGGTATTGGAATTACTAAATTTTGGTGGTTTATTTCCCCAATGACTGATTTAATAACAGAAGATATTAAAAACCCATATAGAAGCAGGCATGTTATTTTTTCACCGGCTAAATAGTAATGTTAATCATCAATAGCATAATTTATCTGTAGAATTTTTTTTTTCTTACTGGGTGGTGTCATCACCAACCAGTTTTTAAGTAGCAGGTTCGTTTTGTGAAGACACCAACAGATAAAACAACAGTACCTACGTTTGACCATCTCCCGCTGGGCAAAAAATCTGTAACTAAAAGCTTAATTTATGCGTTTTATAATATTTCTATTAGTCATTTCTCCATTATTTGGGGCTTCTCAACCGAGTAAAGAAGATAAAAAAGGAAGAATTCAAGTTGAACGTTTGCCCTTTAAAAATGATTCTTGCCTGGTAACAGGGGCTATTCTCGACTTTTTAAGTAATGAAAAATTGAAACTTTGTGATTTTTGGATTAATAATAAACGGTACGACTGTGATTCTTCTTGTAATTTTTTAATTTTTCTTAATCCAGGCCGCTATATTATTGAAGCTCGAAGTTTTGGCTATGAAAATTTAAAATATAAATTCCGCATTAAAAAAAACGAACAAATCAGATTTAGGTTCTACTTATTTCCATTTAAAAGTAAAAAACTTCAAAAAAATATTCATTAACCATCAAAACTGCAGTCTGAAACTCCCAAACACACCAAACCTTTTGGTTGCACTTACAGCATTATTGGGCAATACCCGCCATATTAAATCAATACGCAGTACTTTAAAAATATTATCAACACCGGTACCGAGTTCCATATAGGTTTTATCTCCCAGTGTTTGAAAAGGGAACCAACCTTTACCTGTTACAAAATCAAATTTCATTGTGTTTTCATCATAATACTGTCCCACATAATTGAGTTTTTTATTGGCTTCACTCAAATTGCCCCACAGCATTTTGGCGGTCCAGAACTGGCGGAGTTTTAATTTACGTGTGGGTTTGATTAAACGGAACATACCATTGCCCACATTGTGTTCAAAGTTGATGCCTGCATAACGGTCGCTGATGTATTCATACCGGTTCATTAAGTTAAACGCATGTTTATTGTAGTAATAAATTTCATTGCCGGGATGTATTTCCAGCATGGTAAACGGCAATGTGCCAAATACTCGGCCACCATACACATTGTAATAAATTTCACCCAGGCCGCCAATCTTTAAATAATCACTTACGGATAAACTGATTTTATTGTAATTGTATTTGCTGTTGAGCACACCAGCAATGCCTTTTGAATATTTTAATTCAGCAATGGGGTAGGGGCTACCCAAACTGCTTCTTAAGAATGTTCCTTCAATAAAACGTTCTAAGTATGCAAACCGCACACGAAAGGTGACCTCTGTGTTGTTAAGTGTTTCACCGCTGCCCGGCTCCTGGAAATAACTGATATTGGGCAATGCACGCACAGGAGTAAACTGCTTATGCGAAGCCATCACACCAAATGTAAAACCACTGTTGGTTTCTTTTGAATATTCAATCTTCTGCTGTTCAACTTTTAAAAATTTAAACGGCACGCCTCTTTTACGGATAGCGAGTGAAAAGATATTATCCTGACCTACTTCGTCATAATATATTTGTCCGAAATCAAAATCGTTGAGATAAGAAAGATACAATCGCTCCCGTGGATTCTTTTTAAATAAATGCGTTACTTCAAATTGCCCTTTAAACTTTTGATCTCTGATGCCGTATGCTAAATAACCACGCAACCACCACTTTTTACTGAAAGCAGTGCTGGTACCAAAATCAAAACGTGGACGGATGCCTTCAATACGATCGTAACTCAGCGCATTAAACCAGGGGCCATATTCATAATTACCAATGGGTTTATAACCTGTTGCAAGAAACGTAATGGTGTTGGTATATTTTTTAAAGAGCGGCATTTTTTGCAGTGTATCCACCATTGCATAAATGGCTTTTTCATTTTTGCTGAGTGTATCATGCCGTTCTTTTTGCCAGTATGTTTCCGTATGTTCTGATGATCCCGGTAGCAGTACAGTTTCTTCTAACTTTTTATTTTTCATTAAAGCTTCCCACACATTGCCTGAGTTAATTTTTATTGATTGATAGGTTGTTGTTTTACGGCCTGTAACACCAAATTTTTGTTTACCAATAGCTGATACATCCACCACAAACTTGTCTTTGTACAAAAACCAGATACTGTCATTAATAAATTTATATTCCTGTATTACACTCAGCTTATCTACAAAATTCACATTGGCTCCTTCTGATAAACGCAGGTTCATTTTCTGAATGGCAAAGGTGGAATCATGTACCCAGCAATCGCCCACAAATGTATTTTCACCCTGGTGTTTGGGTGCAAACACCAGATGAAAAAAACGTTTGCCTCCTACGTATTGCGTATCTGTGAGCCGGTAATTATAAAAGGCATCTCCGTTATCGGATACCGGGCTCACAAAACGTTTATCAAAAACGGGAATGTAATTATTGTACACATTTACATTCTGGTCCATCCCGCCCAGCAGTTTTTGCACGCTTTCATTTTTTAAACCTGATGTGCGGCTGGCTTTAATTTCTTCTCTTCGTTTAACCGGAGTTTTTTGATAATAGTAATCAGAAATAGTTTCTGTTAAAAACACCGGGAGAAAAGGTTTGTCTTCGCTGGTGCTGTCAATGGTCTGGTCAATCACAAAACCAAAGGGGCGCAGTAATTTTATATTTTTAAATTTTTCTGAATTGAATTTATTTAAATCAATTTCCAGTTTATTATAGAGTTCATATCCAAAGTTCTCAAAACGGTACCGGTCGTTAAAGGGTTTTTTCGCTACCACTTTCCGCCACAAATACCAGCCTCTTGTTTTCTTTGATTTTACCACCACTTCTTTTTCCATTCGCCCCCGCTCCAGCAAAACGGTTACAAAAAGTGTATCTCCCTTTGGTTTACTAAGGGCAACGCTGTAATTCTTGTAACCCACATAGGTAACCAGCAGCGAATCATCAAGTTTATCCGCATCAACCCTCAAAGAAAAATGCCCGGAGCTATCGCTGAGTTTTCCGATACCACTTGTTTTTAATAATACCGAAGCAAAGGGGATGGGCTCTTCTGAATGGGAATCCTTAATATAGCCGGATATAACTTTTGATTGTGAAAATCCAAAGGTGCATAAAAACAACAAAGCGGTCAGTACAACTGCAAAACGCATTTTGGAAAACAGGGTTAAAATGAGCGGTAAAAATAATCATTCAATACCGGTTTTATGTCGTTTGTTTTACTTCAACGGGTTTGTTTCAAACAAGAACTTGTTAAAAGAGCGGAATAAAATTTGGAAGTTTCATAAAAGATGTGTTTACTTTGTAATTCAAAGTGCTTTTATGAACAGCCGGAATCAACCAATCGAAACCTTACAGGATATCAAAAACATCATGAACCGCAGCAGCCGCTTTATTAGTTTAAGCGGTTTAAGTGGTGTAGCAGCAGGTGTGTGTGCACTGGTGGGAGCCTGGTTTGCACATGGTGTTATTAACAGTGGCTCAACTGCCCGTTATCCATCAAAGCATTTAAGTGATTATGTTTTATCTGATTCTGCTATCCCCACCATGCGTGCTTTTATGGGCGACCGTTTGTTTCAAATAGCAGTACTCACATTCATTGCTGCTTTTGGCTTTTCGTTTTTATTTACCTATTTGCGTAGCCGCAAAGAAAATATTCCTGTTTGGGGAACAGCAGCACGCCGCTTAATGTGGAATGTGTTATTGCCCATGATGGTGGGGGGCATCTTTTTGCTGAAACTGATTGAAGCAGGTGTTATCGGTTTAATTGCACCCGGCTGTTTAATTTTTTATGGTTTGGCATTAATTAACGGAAGCAAGTTTACATTGGGAGAAATCAGGTATTTAGGCTATGCCAATGTGCTGCTTGGTTTGATCAACTGCTGGTATCCCGGTTTGGGCATTTATTTCTGGGCGATGGGTTTTGGCGTGCTGCATATTGTATATGGAGTTGTAATGTGGAATAAATATGAACGTGCTTAAATTGTGAATCTGAATTGGTGTAATGAAAAATCCGATTGAACAGCTACAAAAAGTTTTTGACAGCCGTGTGCGGCTGGGCATCATGAGCGCATTGATGGTGAATGATGCTGTGAGCTTTAATGAACTGAAAGAACTGATACAGGTAACTGATGGCAACCTGGCCAGTCATTTAAAAGCGCTGGAAGAAAATGGTTTACTAAAAGTAAACAAGGGATTTGTGGGCCGAAAAACAAATACAACGTACAGCGTAACCAAAGTGGGCGAACGTTCTTTTCGCCAGCACCTGGATGCATTGGAGCAAATGATCAAACAAATGGGAAAGTAATTTTTTTATATCTATACTTTGAAATGCAAAGCACTTTTAAAATGAATAACTTCTTATCCTGCAAACAACTCAACAAACGAATTAAAACACTCACCCTGTTTTTTATGGCAGCGCTTCTCATCAGCGGTATTACTGCTTTTGATCCTGCTTTCTTTTTAAAGCCGTTGCTAACTTTTTTTCCTTCCACACATGATGCATCCGGTACCGGTTACTGGCTGCATTATGTGTATGCGGGTTTGGAAACATCATCAGCCCAATATCCTTTTTTATTGTATGGATATGACTGGCTTGCCTTTGCTCATATTATGATTGCCATTCTTTTCATTGGTGTTTACAAAGAGCCGGTAAGAAATAAATGGGTAATTGACTTTGCCATCATCTCCTGCATTGCTATTCTTCCTTTTGCATTTGTATGCGGCCACATAAGACAAATACCCATTGGCTGGCGGTTGATTGATTGCTCTTTTGGCATCTTTGGTTTACTGCCACTTGCCCTTTTACGAAATAGTATTTCCCAACTTGAACATAAAAACAAAAAATAATGCCGCTTACAAATAGTATTTATAGCACAGTTTACTTAAGGGCGGTATTATACAATAACAAGATTTAAACAGCTTTTATTGAATTCTTTAATTTTTAAAATTGGTATAAAATGGAAACGCAACAAACACAATCTTTCTGGCAACGCAACAGCATTATGATTAAAGCTGTGGTTGTGGGTTTTTTAATTCTTATTCTTTTAATTCCCACCGGTTTTATTCAGAGCCTTGTACAGGAGCGGCAGGAGCGGCAGCAGCAGGTAATTGCTGAAGTAAGCTCCAAGTGGGCAAGCGGACAAAAAATTTCCGGTCCGTTTTTATTGGTGCCGTATGTTACCAATGAAAAAGATGAAAAGGGAAATCCTTACACCGTAACACGTAATGCTTATTTTCTTCCGGAGCAATTAAACATCAATGGAAAGCTCATTCCTGAAATCAGAAACCGCAGCATTTATAAAGTAGCGCTGTATAAAACAGATATGAAACTGAGCGGCACATTTGCACCACTTGATTTTAAAACACTCAATATTGACCCTGCTTCAGTGAAATGGAATGAGTTACGTTTTTGCATGGGGTTAACAGATAACCGTGGTATTGCAGAACAACTTCAACTCCATTTCAATAATGCAACTATTGAAATGAATCCTGATCTTCCTGCAAACACCATAGCATCAGCAGGTGTTAATGCAATGCTGCCTGCAAGCATTGCAACCGATACAGGCAGCCATACTTTTTCAGTAAACCTAAAACTCAACGGATCAGAACGTTTGTTCTTTACACCCGTGGGTAAGCAAACACAAGTGCAGTTGCAATCAGACTACAACAATGCATCATTCACGGGTTTGTATCTGCCTGCAGAATCACCTTCGCTTGACAGTGGTTTTAATGCCAAATGGAATATTTCTTATTTCACCCGTTCCTTTCCGCAAAGCTGGAAAGATGAGAAGGTGAATATTGATGACGCTGCTTTTGGTGTGGAGTTATTACAGGGCATGGACTCTTACAGCAAAACCATGCGGAGTGTAAAATATGCATTGCTGTTTATTGCACTCACTTTTTGTATTTTCTTTTTTATAGAAGTATTACAGAAAAGAAGTGTACATCCCTTGCAGTATGTACTGGTGGGTTTTGCATTGTGTATTTTTTATACACTGTTGCTTTCCGTTTCAGAATACATTGGTTTTGATTTTGGATATGCTATTGCAGATGTTGCAACAGTTGGGTTAATTACATTGTACATCCAATCTGTATTTGGCAAATGGAGTATTGCCGCAGGTTTCTTTGTTTTTCTTTCGGCATTGTATGGAATGATTTATATACTCATCCAGTTGCAGGATGGTTCATTACTGTTTGGAAGTATTGGTTTATTTATACTGCTGGCAGTTGTAATGTATTATTCAAGAAAGATTGACTGGAGCGGTGGCCGTAAACAGGTTACGGAAAGTATTCCTGTTACCGGAGAATAAATGTTTATTGCAGAAACTAAATAATTTACATAAAATAAAAAGTACAATACATGAAAAGTTTCCAATATGCCCTGCAGGGCTTACTTACTGCCATCAGAAGTGAAGTGAACATGCGTTTCCACATTGTGGCTGCAGTACTTGTTTGCACTGCGGGCATTTGGTTACAGTTGCAATGGAGCGAGTGGGTTGCTGTTGCCTTTGCCATTACATTGGTAGTTGTTCTTGAACTGTTGAATACGGCTGTTGAACAACTCTGCAATGCTGTTACAACAGAACAAAACCCGTTTATTAAAAAGGCAAAAGATATTGCCGCTGCAGCCGTGCTGATGGCATCCATTGGAAGCGCCATTGCGGGGCTCATCATCTTTCTTCCTAAAATTATTTCACTCATCAACTCATAATATTTTATGCGCCGCATACTTTTTTTTTCAGTTGGATTTACTATTCTCTTGTACATTTTTCGTGTGGCTTACACAGGAAGCTGGCTGTTCTTGTTCATTCCCTGGAATTTATTCCTGGCCTGGCTGCCCTTATTTTTCAGCGGGCTGATGCAAAGAACAGGAAGCAGAGCTGGTAAAATTGTATGGCCTGCTTTATGGTTATTGTTTCTGCCCAATGCACCTTATATCATTACTGATTTATTTCATTTGGAACAGCGGCACGGTGTTCCGCTTTATTTTGATTTAATGCTGCTGTTCTCTGCTGCATGGAATGGATTGCTCATGGGTTTGCTCTCCGTAAAGAATGTGGAAACAGAACTACTAAAATATTTTAGTATAGCAAAAGTAAAAGTGATGCTGTTGTTTATTTTCTTTCTCAGCGGCTTTGGAATTTACCTTGGCAGATATGACCGATACAACAGCTGGCATATTGTAACACAGCCTTTTGATTTACTCAGCAATATGGCGCTTTATATTACACAACCCTTGCAACACCTGCACACCTGGGCAGTTACAGTTTTATTTGCAGTTGTTTTTTGGATGATGTATGAAACACTGCGGCAACTCCAACTTATTTCCAAACAATAAAATCAAACACCATGTACTTTCAGCAATGGAAAGATTATTTCCTCATCAATCAATCGCATTTTAGTCATATTGATTTCAGCAAACCTGATTTGTTTTGCCTGGATGAGCAGAAGTTATTCAACTCCTCCATCCAGCAGTTTCAGCGGGGCGAACACAGTGAAGGCAAACATCTTCTTAAGTATGCCAAGCAATACGGCGATCCGTGTTATACCGAAGCTATTAAACTGTTTATTAAAGAAGAACAAACACATGCATTAGTGCTTGCAACGTTTTTGAACAGGCATGATATACCCAAAATAAAAGATCATTGGGTGGATGGTGTGTTTCGCATGCTCCGCCAGTTATCAGGAATTGAAAATACCATTACCATTTTGCTGGTGGCTGAAATCATTTCCAAAGTGTATTACCGTGCCTTAATGAATGCTACCACTTCAGAACTGCTGCAGCAAATTTGTGAACAGGTTTTAAAAGACGAAGAGAAGCATCTGCATTTTCAATGCTGTACTTTAAAAACATTACAGCTAAAAAAATCAAAAACGGCAAAGTTGTTTTGGGAAATGTATTTCAAAACCATTTTAAAAGGAACAACAATAGTGGTGTGGAAGTATCATAAAAAAGTATTACAGGCAGGCGGTTTGAATTTTTATGGTTTTGATGATGCATGCAGTTCCATTATCAACGAACTCCTGCAAATGATAAAAGGGCAGAAAGAAATTCCTTCTGCCCTTGCACCTTTACAATTTGAAAAACTGATTGCTTAAAAAGAAAAACCCTGATGGCAAACTTAATATAAGTGTGATTTTGTAAAATAATTGAATTAAAAACATCTTTAGAATAAGGTGTTGTACTATTGAAAAACTATTATTTTTTATAAACCCATAAACAGGCGAAATGTCAGTAGAAAATAACGAACGAAATGTATAAAGAGCCCCATCGGGGTGATACATGTGCAGGCTTAAAGACATATCGCCCCGATGGGGCTCAAATTACTCAGGAATAATTTTTCTACTGACATATTGCACCGCTGGTGCTATAAAATCAAGTTTTAATAGCGCAACACATTATAGATTAATGCATCCGTGTTTCTTGTTTGAGAAAACGAAAAAAACGCTAGTGATTTTTAGTATTGCCGCAGCATATAAAAAGCAGGCGCCTCTTTCCTACATGATTTAGAAGTAATTTTTAATTTATTATTATTTATAACAGAAAATTTTTTCTGAAAGTAAAAATCTGTGCACCTCTTAGTAAGAGCGAAATCATAAACCATGATAAACAAACGGTTAAAGTTTTTTGCCGTATCAATTTTAAAAAACCTTGGACTAAATGAGAAGCTTTTAATCAGAACAGATTTAATTGCTCCATCAATTTTAAGGCGAAGCATACCATTTGAATCTGCAACCCCGTGGATTGAATCATTCACAGAAACCTCGGCTTCAACTGCTTCCTGCATTTCGTTTTGCACTATATATATTTCTTTGGTTTTCAAACTTGAGTCAAAACTGTAAACCACGACATCTTTTTTATTTATAATATTTACAGTTGCATCTAATGGTTTAAGAGTAATGTTTCCTTTTTTTAACTCATATGTGCCATAGTAGAATTTTCCGCTGCATAAGTCTGTAGATACATATTGAACAAAAGTGCTGTCCTTGTTCAACTCCAAAGTAGTATAGACATCTTTTGCATTGAGCTTATATTTGCCTGCAACTTTTTGGTATGTTTTGCAGGAGCAAAAGAAGAATACTAAAACTAATATTTGATGATGTATTTTCATTATATGTTCTAAAGCATATTTTCCGTTTTTTTCATTTCTAATATTTATTGTAATTCTTTATTCTTGAAAGCAGGCAGTTTAATATTTTATGAGTTTTATATTTCATGCCATGCTGTTTTGCTGGGGTTGCACAAATGATAAAAGGGCAGAAAGAAATTCCTTCTGCCCTTGCACCTTTACAATTTTAAAAAATGATTGCTTAAAAATCAAATCCGAGTGACACATGCATGATGGGTCTTGAGTTAAAGAAACCACTCATGGGCCATCCTGCATCAAAGCGTACAAAATAACCAAGTAATGTACTGCGGGCGCCAAAACCATAGCTGCCCAGGAAAGGACCTAAGCCGGGGGCTTTAACAACTACACTAACCGGGTTATTGGGTTCGCTAAACACCAGTTCGGGCCGTTTAAAATCAAGAAACCTTCCATTCCATGCAGTTCCAAAATCAAAGAACTGAACGGCCTGGAAATTTCTTAAGAATGCATTATTGATGGGTTTATTAAACAGGGTTGAAAACACCGGCAAACGGAATTCACTGTTAATAACAACAGCATTGTTTCCATTCGCTGAGTTTTGAAGAAAGCCACGCACATTTACAGCCAGTGATTCATATACATAATTTCCATCCGGCTTCGGTTGAATAAATGAATTGAAATACCGCTGCCGGATAGCGCTGTCTTTAATTCTTACATTGGAACCCGGCATCAGCCAGCCATCTGTACCGCCCAGGTAATAAATTACTTTGTTGTTGCCAAATGAAAAATCACCAGCCACTCTTACTGCCCATATAAAGTTTCTGTAAATCTTTTTATAATAACGGCCGTCAAAGCCCACATTAAATGTAAAATCTCCGGCGCTGTCTCGCCCTGATCCTTTATAGTTACCGCTTAATCGGTTAAATAATTCAAACCATCCTTTAAAGCGCAAACCGTTCCAGATATTGGTGGTGGGGTTAATAGTATTATCATGCACATATTCCACCCTGGAGTTTAAAAAGTTTTCGCTTAGGGCAGGTTGCGCAAGTGACAGCCTGTCAAAAGCTTTTACAACATATTGGTCCCTTCTGATACCTCCTATTAAACGAACGCTTTGCACCTCATTAAACGGATAAGCGATATTTCCCTGGTAAATATTACTGATTTGCTTGCCTTCATATACGGTAGTTCCATTACCAAGTCCTATTGTAGAGGTGGCCCGGTAATAGGTAAGCCCCCAATCTAACCTGCGCTTGAGATTATCAAAACGCAAAAACACTTCTTTATCTTCAAGCCCATAGTTGATACGGAAGCCGCCGGTAAATTTATAATCTTCCAGAAATTCAACCACACCCACTCTTGTCATGGCATTGAGTGTATTGTTATTTCCAAGATTTACCTGCGGGCGGCTTTGACCACCCGGATCAAACACAAACCTGCTGGCATTAAATGGCTGATAGCGGTTAATAAACAATACATTGTTTGAAAAAAAGTTGGTGGTTACATTATCAATGGAGAATTTCTTTTTGTAAGGGAACAAACGCATTTTATTAATTACTTCTTCACGGCGGGGTGGTTGTGCACCCATAAGCTTTGTTACGGCTTTTGATGAATCTTCTTTAAACTCACTTTCAAAAAAATCATTCACCCGGGGCTGTTCTTTTCTTACGGTGTCCTGCAAATCAGTTCGCTCCTGTGTATCTTCATTTGCAATTCTATCAAGCCTTGTACTGCGTTTGATATATTCTGTTGGCCTTGCATTTACATTGCGCTTGCGTAACGTATTCTCATCAACTTTAAGTTTGTATAAAAATTTAAACTCTCCCTGTTTGTTTACTTCTGTTACTTGTCCGTTTTCGCCCGCAGTTCTTGTTTCCAGTACGGAGCTTTGATAGTTGGTAATGGGGAATGAATAGGTACTGTCATCCGTAACCCTGAAGAAACCGATGGAATCAGGTTCTGATTTATTCCATGCTTTTAATGTTGAATCCAGTTCTTTGGGTTCGGGGTTGCGTAAAATATCTTCACCAATACGGTACATGGTATCAACACCGGCTGCTTTGGTACGGAAGAACCCAGCCCAGCGGTTGCCAATTCCATTTTCATCACTGATGTAGGTAAAGTGATTCACATTATACTGGCTGGGGTATCTTGCATTACCATATTTAATATTGGTGAGCTGGGATATTTGTTTGAAGTCAGACTGGTTCCAGTTATCAATCAAAAAAACATTATAGCGGTTGCGTGGCAATGTAGTATCGCCGGTTGGTGCATCTGCTGCCGGGCGGTTGGATGAAAATATAATTCCTGTTTTACCGGGGAAGGAAACAAAGCTGGCGTCACGGTCGTCATACACATCATTGGTAATCTGTTCCAATTTCTGTTTATCCATTTTATAAACAAACACATCACTTTGTCCGCCTTTAATACCGCTTAAGATGATGGTGTTGGGGTCGAGCATATACTGCATATCCGTTATTTGCTCAAACGGCAGCTCCACATTCTTAATTGTTTTAATTCGTCTGAATGCATCATACACACTCAGGAATAATTTTCCATCTTCCCACACAATCATGGCAATGCGGCTGCCCTTGGGATCCCATGCAAGAATGGGATAGTTGGGATCCGGTCTTGCTTCCAAATTCCTTACACCGCTTTTCCAGAGCACTTTTTCCGAAATAAAATTTTCATTGAGGATCACTCTTGTTAAACCACGTTTGTACTCCACTACTGCATATGTAAAACTTTTGGGGTTGGGATTGGCCTGAAAACGGAAGTAATCTGTTTTTCCAATTTCTTTGGGCACCGTTAATCTTCCGGTGGGTACATTGCGGCGTGCACGGATATCTTTAAAATATTTATCCCGGTTATACTGCATAAAATCTTTGAGCGCCACTTTCAGTTTCTTTTTGCAGATGGTTTCTGAAGCACGGTTTACGTTTTTATAAATACGGCTGAGGTATAAAAGATAGGTAACGTTTTCTTTTTTATAGCGTTCTTCAATATAATACCAGAATGCATGACCTGCCAGTTTGGGCTGCTCATAAGCAAACTGATAAAAGTTGTTAAACTGAAAACCCAGCATGGCGCTTTTTAAATCATTATCCAGTTTGGTGCTCCAGGGTTCGGCTGCGTAGGCAATATAACCATCTGTCATCCACTTGGGTAAATCCAGAAGCGCCTGGTTTTGTGCAAACTCACCAAGGTCATCACCAAAGAGCATGGTTTCCACCAGCACACGGGCAATACCTTCACGTATTTGTCTGCGTAAATCAGCATGGTCGCCATTATAAAAAATCACCATCTTGTTATTTACCAGCTTGGTTACACCACCGGCATTGGGCCAGTCTAACCCAATTCCAATATTGGATTGTTTGTAATCATTATAACTGTTATATAAAACAATATTGAGGCGGCGCTGAATGCCATATTCAATAAACTCTTCCAGTTGAGGAAGTTCTTCTTCAGCAGCCTGGGTTACGTATTTGGCAAGGTCAAGTCCGTTTTGGGTATAATGAACATTAAAGTTGGGGCTCTGGTAAAAATTCCATTTAAACTTGGTGTATTGCACACGGTTTTTTCCAAACTCCACCGTGTTTACCTGGGCCTGCAGGTTGCAGGAAAAAAGAAGTACTAAAACTAACCAGCCTGTTTCTCTTAAACGATTCATCTGTTCAATTCGCATATTTTCGTATTGTGTAAGTGTTATAGTGTGTGATTCGTATTTAAAAGTACAAAATTCAGTTTATGTTTTCTGTAAAAGCTGTTTGAATAAGCTTTAAATATTTAAAATAACGAAAAAAGCGCCCAGATATTTCTTATTGGGAGGTAAGTGTAAAGATGAGGTTTGCTATGTAGTTGCCTGCCCCGTAATCCCATCCGGGGTTGGCCTGGAGATCAATATAAAAAACTGATTCAAATTTACTGCCAGACCCTCTCAGAATTGATTGGGGTGTGCTGCGTACCTGTACATAAAGGTTTGAATTACTGGCTTTCAACTGAAAAATACTTACCGGCTGCTGCTGATGATTATTGCTCCAGGCATAAGGAGATATGCTTTGAACAGTAAGTTTCCAGGACGTACTGCTGTATATAGTTATTTTAAGCCATCCTGAAATTACAAGTCCGTTATCAAGATCAGAGGCGCCTGAAAATTCCAGTGGACTGTTATTGTTCACAGAAATCCTGAGGTACTGGCTTTCATTGAAAGGATAACCCGGAAGCACAGGGTTGGGAAAAGGAGTATTAACTTGCTGTGCGCTGATATCAGATATCAACGTTAAACTTAAAAGGCCATATAGTAACCATAGTTTCATTTGCAAAGAAGTAAATCTTTTTACTTGATTTCTATAACTTTCTGTGCTGCTTCAAGAGGAAGGTCATAACCAGCATCCACGGCGGCAATAACATTGTATTTCCCTTTTGGTAAACTGGAAGGTATTACAAAATCAACATACCTTTTTTGTTCGGGAAACATAGGAAATTCTTCAGCATTAATTACTGTTTTTTTCCCATCTGTAAGATTGGTAAGTTCAATATAGCTTTTACAACGTAACTGCACCTGCCCTGTATTCTGACAGGTAATCCTGTAAATGCTGTCCCGGTTGTTTTTTAAAGGTTCAAAACTCTCCATAACCAATTCTCTTGTTAAAACTGAAGGGGGTGTTTGATAAATATGAACACCCACCCTGTAGAGGGTGGTTACAATAGTGGTTATTTTTTTGGTTACGTCGGGTGCTTTTGCTTCTTCTATTGTTTCAACAAATACCATGGCCCAGCGCATCATTTTTACAGCGTCAGCAGAGTCCGGTATTTGAAGCCTGACATTAACAGTTATGTACTGATTTGGCAGCAATTCAACAAAATCCTTTTCCAGCACCACCCACCTGGCGCAGCTTTGCTTAATACTGCCGGCAGGCTTATACTCATGTTCTCCAATAGTATCTCTGACCCAGTCACTTACATATAATTTAAATTGTTTTTTCACGGGCATCTTATTAATAATGGTAATGCGCTGCGCACCTGTTTGCCCCTGATTAAGTGAAAAATCTATAGTGGCGGGGTTAATGAATATACCTGTATCACCTTTTTGTGCTGAGGCTGTTTGGCACATGCTAAAAACAACAAACAGCAGTAAACATTTTTTCATAGCAATGATCATATTTAGTTTTTTAAAAAACGAATAGTTCTTTTTTCTTTTCTTATCACAAATTCAACTTCGGCTGTTTCCTTTGCATTCAAATCAACTGTATATGAAAGAATATCAGGCTTAATTTTATCATTAAATACTTCCGGGTTTAATGACACTACATATCTTCCGGATGGAAGATTGAAATAGAAGGCCCCTGTCTCATCTGTTAAAGTGCTGAATATCCTGCCGGTTGTATCAGATACAATTATTTTAATACCCACAGAACGGAAAGGATTCATATCCGAAGTGTCGTTCACAGTTTTTACAAACCCGGTCATTGTTTTGCTTTTTATAAATGGGATATATTCTGTTTTATTTTTTCTGACCGCCACTTCCATATTATTTCCTGCTGCGGGAACAAATCCTTTTAAGTTGGTAATTTTTGAAAAATCAACCGGATAATTGCCAGGACTTATATTTTTTAAAACAGCCATACCCTGATTATTTGTGATAAGAATATTATCCTGCACAGCAAGGGCAACATTTTGAATTACCTGTTCATTTCCATTGTGCAAACCATTATTATCAGTATCCGTAAAAGCAATCATTTTTAAATTGTGATATTGACGTTTCAGAAAGAAGGGCATATTTATTTTTTTTCTTATTGTGATGCGAATTAGCTGGCTTTGTAAACCCACACCAAAAGCTAAAGAGCGGATAACAGGAATGTCAGCATTTGTAATTATGCTCACACCGTTATGAAGGCCTTCATAAGTTACTGCTGCTGCCACGAACGAAGTAACAAGCGTATCAAGAAGCGATTGGGAAAGTGTATAGCCGGCTGTTACATTAAAGCGTTTGAAAAATTTAGCAGAAACATAGGGGGTAATACTTAACGTGCGGAAATAACGTTCAAAATAATTTTTACCTGCCGCTGTATTAATAATGGGCATATTTACCAGCAGTGCATTTATTCCTGCGTATTTATGATACACCGTTAAGTTGGTATTACCGATAGAAATATTTTTTACCTGGTTTAACCTGGTTTCCATTTTGCCAACCCCGTTCATTGTTGAAGCTCTTAGAGAAATACTTGAAAACAGCTTTGTGTTAATACTGAAATTCCCGAAAGTATAACTGGCAAGCGTGTTTTGCAAAAACCCTTTTTGCTGCAATTGCCCTATACCGTAACTTACAGATACATGTTTGATATAATTATTTGCGGACAACCCATAGCGGCTTGTATTGATAGTAAAAGCAGTTGTGTTATAAATGGTATCACGGAATAAATTTGTAGTCATAAAATTTGAAACCCAATAAATACCAACCGATCCTTTTTTACCCGTATATTTCAGATCGTGTTGCTGCGTTTTAATTCCTTTAAATAACCCCGGGTAATTATTATCGTTGTGCTGAACTGATGATATCAACTGCCATTTCCCGAAGGAATAATTGAAATTATATCCAAGCGTAAAACCCGGTATTGTTTTAATGCTGCTGAATGGCCCTTTGTAATCATCCCATCCACCGCCTGCGGTAACGTCAAACTGCAGTTTTTGACTGTTGAAAATCTGGATATTATTGGTAAAAAGATAGCTGTTAACATGCCGTGCAGTATCAAAGTTGGCTGCTGCTGCATGCCCAATCCACACTTTATTCCATTTGTATTTTGTTTGCAAACTGAAATTGTTGCTTTTAAATAATGAAATACGCCGGTGAATATTTACACTGCCCGTAACAGAAAAACTGTCTTTTAATCGCCACGTTGTTTTCAAACCATTGCCATCTGAAAAGAAATAACGCATGTCGTTAATAACGCCCGCAGATGCATCAAAACGTTTGCCGGTATAATTTACAAGAAATACATTTTGTGCTATTTGGTTCCTCACATTGTATTCTCTTGTCCTGAAAAAGAAATTTAGCCTGCCTTTTTTTTCAAATTCCAATGCGCCTGTAACTGCTCCGTAATAGATAGCACGGTTCGAGTCTAATTTCATCAGCCCCGATTCAAGCACCATTGGAATGAGGGGAAATGCTGATTCATGTTGCTTTAAAACAGAGGAAACCCTTGAAATATCTGCAGTCATTGCTCTTCTGTTTCCGGTAGTATCATTGAGGTCACGCACAAAGATGAATATCTTTTCGGATTTCAGTTTCTTAAACATGTGGTCCTGTACTTTTACTGTATAGTTTACAACTGAATCTTTGCCCGGGCCAAGTTTGAAGGTGATTTTCCTGTCCAGTTCAAGCAAAGTATTGCGAAGTTGAATCTGTGTATTGCTGCTGATATTGCCAAGATTTCTTATATAAATCCGCAGGTCAGCTTTTTTTGTTTGTTCATTTACAAACAACTCACGTGTAAAAAGATTACTGTTAAAATATATAACCGGCAGGGCTTTTACGTAAAAAAAATAACTTGTACTCAGCTTCGTTTCCCGGTTTGTTACTGATATTTCAAAAGGTGTCCATTCAGACAATGCTGCAGGTAATGGCGAAAAGGAAAGCGGAACAACTCTTGTTTCACCCGGGTGTACCCGCAACTCCGCATTGGGAGAAATGCTTTTCCAATGAAGCGGGGGGATAAAGGAAAGGTATAGTAAAGCATCTGCAGCGCCATTATTGATGATGCTGATATTGTTTGTATAAAACCTGTCGTTGATATTGGCTTGCACAGAATCCCTGTTGTACTTTACCGTGATGCCAGGTAAAGTCTGGGCGTGAAGCCTGGATAAAAGTGTATATAAAAGCCCGCACAAAATATAAGCAACAAGTTTTTTCACAAAGTACAGTTTCTTGTGTTCAATAAAACAAACAGAAGAACAGGCTTGCATGCTTATAAAATGTAAGCCTGTTCATATTCTGTTGCAATTGTAATTTAACGTTGTGTAGCAGTTACAGTAACTGTAGTTGTGTAAACTCCACCTTCGTAATTCCAACCTGGGTTAGCTCTGAATGATAAGCCAATATCTCTTGCAGCGCCATGCCATGAATCAACTAAATTAGGAATGCTGGCAGCCAGGGGCCCCCAGTTTCCCAAGCTGTTGTTATAAGCAGCGGCTACTGCCATTCCTGGCTGGCCAAAGGTTAAAACCGATGTTTCAATAACGCTCAAAGGCATCGGCATTTGCGGAACCGGATAACCGGGCGATGCATAGTCATTTGTTTTAACAATAGGACTTGCACCAAGACTTACAACAAAAGGCCGGTTTGAGCTTACTCTAAAAGTACGCCCGCCAAGTGATAGCCCATTATCAAGTTCTGAAGCCTGATCAAACGTAGCGCTGATCATACCTGCATTATCCGGACGAATACGGATGATGTTGTGAATAATGAGTTTTACATCTAATTCACCAGTAACAGGGCCGGCCAGTGTGTTTGTGGCTGTTGATACTGAAACCTGTTCGTTTTGTGCATTGGCCAACAAAAAGCCAAACAGAGCTACCGCCCCGAGAAGATTTTTTTTCATACCAAAAATTTTTGAGTTAAAAAATATGGCTCGTCAAAAGGACATAACAATGATTGCTCATTGCGGGATTTGTAAAAGTAAATGAGACGGGTGTTTTATAGGATTTGGGAGAAGAAAGTTATTAATGACCAGTGTTAACGTTAACGATGTTAAAGATAGAACCTTCCTGTGCGTAAATGCAATTTTTTTTGAACTTTTTTTTTAAAATCCAAAAAAATAATTTACAAAAGCTTTTAAATTAATCATTTCTTTACGCCGGGTTATTTATTGAGTTTTGGTTAGCATTTAAATCAATGTTACACTATGCTTTCAGTTAGTTTTTTTACTTTCAGTCCAGTTCAGGAAAATACCTATCTGCTGTATAACGAAACGGGCGATACAATTATGATTGACCCTGGCTGTTATTTTCCTGAAGAAAGAGATGTTTTACAAAAGTTTATTACACAAAACCGGCTGGAACCAAAGCTGTTACTCAATACTCATTGCCACCTGGATCATGTGTTCGGCAACAAATGGATACATGAAACATGGGGATTGCTGCTTCACATCCCTCAAAAAGAAAAACAGGTGCTTGATTTTGCACCCGCCAGCGGACTGATGTGGGGGCTGCCCTTTGATAATTACAATGCAGAGCTGAAGTATTTTAAAGAGGGCGAAACAATTCTTTTGGGTGATGATGTACTTGAAGTCTTTGAAGCACCCGGCCACTCACCCGGGCATGTTTGTTTTTATTGCCGCAAGCAGGGTTTTGTAATTGGAGGTGATGTATTGTTTCGTGAAAGCATCGGGCGAACTGATTTACCCGGCGGCAACCATGCCACCCTCATCAGCAGCATCAAAACAAAACTGTTTGTATTGCCTGATGAAACTATTGTGTACAGCGGGCATGGCCCGGCAACAACCATCGGGCATGAAAAAAAACATAACCCTTATTTAATGTCCTGAAATATATTTTCCAATAAAAGGAAGCCGTTGCAATTCTTTCCTCTCCACCCGCATTACAAAATATGCAAACATGGCAAACAGCGCAGTGCCGCTTAAAACACTAAACCATAAAGGACTGTAAAACGACACCACCACTCTTTGAGCCAGTACAATTAAAACCACCATTACCAAATAAGCAATCAATTTTTTTCGGGCATAAGGAACTGGATAGTATTTCTGCCCCAAAATGTAGCTGGCAATCATCATAAATAAATAACAGGTAAAGGTGGCAATAGCCGCACCCAGGTAATGAAATTTGGGTATCAATAAAATATTAATGACAATAGTGATGACTGCACCTCCAATGGTTATAGCAGCCCCGTATAAATTTTTATTGGTGAGCCGGTACCAAATGCTGAGGTTATAGTAAATGCCGAGAAAAATATTGCCCATTGCCAGCAACAGTACCACATTCATTCCTTCGCCCCATGATTTGGATTTGAGGGTGATGATCCATTTGAGCACATCCAGGTATAATCCGATTCCTAAAAACATAAAGCAGCAGGCCAGCACAAAAAATTTCATTACCCGTGCATAGGTTTTTTGAGCGTTTTCTTCTTTTGCCTGTTTAAAGAAAAAAGGTTCTGCCGCCATACGAAAAGCCTGGATCATTATGGTAATTAAAACAGCAATACGATAGATATTGGCAAACACGCCCAACTCATGCTTTGCCTGCTCCTGCGGCACATCCACCACATGCTGGTACACCAGCCGGCTGAGCATATCATTGATCATTCCGCCCAAACCAACAATAATGAGCGGGTAACTGTATTTCATCACTTCTTTCCATAAACCAAAATCAAATTTCAGTTTCACCTGTTTCCACTCACTCCACAGCAGGAGCCATGTAACAAAAGCCCCGCACATATTACCAATGATGTAATAACCAATGCCAATTTTTTCATTGAAGATGGAAGCAATAAAACTTTGCGGATGATGCAGCACATAGGAAGGAAGAATACCCAAACATAAAATCACTGCGAGAATATTGATTACAATTCCTGCTATTCTTACAAATGCATATTTCCTTGGCCGGTTCTCCTGCCGCAATACTGCAAATGGAAGTGTGGAGAGTGTATCAAAGAACAGAATTACAATCATCCATGTAATGTATTCCGGGTGTTCCTGCAGGCCCGCAGCACTTACAATAAATGGTGATAAAAAATAAAGCCCCAGGCTGAAAAGAATGGTTGAAACAATAACAGAAATACTCAGCGTGCTGAACAAACTTGTTTTATCCTTATCGGCATAAAAACGGAAAAAGGCGGTTTCCATTCCATACGTAAATAAAATGGTAAGAAAAGGAACGATGGCATATACCTGTGTGAGGTCGGCTGTTTTTTCGGGTTGTTTAAAAATAAATGGCAATGCCATATTCATTAAGTACCCGAGAAAACGGCTGGCAATAGTAGGAATGCCATACCACAAAGTTTGTCCTGCTAATTTTTTAACGCTGCTCAAAATGGGTTGTAATTCAAACAAAAGTATTGAAACTTATTACCAAAAAGCATGCAACGCTTTCTGAATGTTAAGTATCTTAGAGGGCAAACTCTATAAACATGAAATAATCATTAAAAAATAGCAGCCCACCTTTACACCAACCGGAATGATAATTTTTAATGATTATATTTTGTGGCAATAGTTTAAAATAAAAAATATACACATGAAAAAATTTACACTGCTTGCGGCACTTATCGTATCTGTTTTAGTTACAAACGCACAAAGTTTTGGCGAACTGGAATGGCAAAAAACAAAAATCCCTGCTGTGGCGCTTGAAATTCCCCAAACATCTTCGGTTACACAGGATGCCATTGTAAAGAAACTGGCGCAATTGGGTTATAATGGTAAAGAATCAAAAGGTGTGGTAGTGTATAAAGGTATCCGCATTACAGAAATCAGCAGTGAGCCGCTGGATATTTATTTAAGTGTTGACCGTAAGAGCCGTAAAGAAAAAGATGCCAGCACGGTTTATTTTGCTGTTTCAGGAGCGCCCGGCCAGTTTGTAAAAGCGGGAGATGATGCCATACTTATACAAAAGATCAATGCCTATGTAAATAATTTTCCTGCATGGGCAGAAGCAGAAGCATTGGAGAGAGATATTAAAGACCAGGAATACCGTGTAAAAAGTGCAGAGAAAAAAGCTTCTGATTTGCAGAACGACAGCGACAACCTTCAAAAGCGTTTGAAAAAACTGCAGGATGATATTGAAGAAAATAAAAAGAATATTGAAAAACAAAAAACAGAAATGGAAAACCAGCGTAAAGCCTTAGATATTTTAAAGGCCAGGCGTAAAAATTAATTACTGGGCTTTTAAAGATAATTGTTGCCTGGCTGCTTTTGCTGATGGCAGCCAGGAAGCAATTACAGCAATTACAAGTACGGTTAACAGTATCAGCAACAAATCAGTAACCATCACTTTTACAGGATAATAATCAATTACAAAAGAACCTTCCAGCGGAATTATTTTAAACGTAACCTGCAAACCGCAAAACAAAAGCGCCAGTAAAATCCCAATCACACTGCCGGTCATTGCCAGCAGCGCCCCTTCACTTAAAAATATTTTTTGTACAAATGCTGATGTGCCGCCCATGGCTTTAATAATTTGTATATCCTGCTGTTTTTCCAATACCAGCATGGTAAGTGCACCAATCATATTAAAAGCAGCTACAATTAGTATCAAACAAAGGATACCATAAATCGCCCATTTTTCTGATTGCATAACGGCAAACAAAGAATGGTTTTGCTGGTAACGGTTTTCCACCAAATAATTTTTACCCAGTTGCTGCTGTAATATTTCTATTACTTTTTTTTCAGATGCTCCGGCAGTTAATTTTATTTCAGCAGCCGTAAATTCATTTTCTTTTAAGCCCACCATTTGTTTTACAATGGAAAGATTGGTAATAACATATTTATTATCAAAATCCTGCTGAATGGCAAAGGCGCCTCTTGGTTGAAAATTCACCGTGCTGATGGATTCCAGCGGATTGGCGCTTGCCTGCACACCACGCCTGGGTAAGTAAACGGTAACGGGTGTAATAGCACGATCACTCATTAAACTCAATGCATTTTCAATACCACTGCCCAGCACAAGTGAAGGTGATTCATCATTTCCCAAATTATAATTACCATTGGACAGATGGGTGGATACACCGGTTACTGTTCTAAAATTTTCATCCACACCTTTCATTATGGCATTGGTGCGGAAATCACCGTTTTGAATGTGGGCATTTTCTTCTGCCACCAGGCTGTAAGCCGCCACCCCTTCTGTATTTTTTATTTTGCTGATGGCAACTGCATCAAACAGCACAATTTTTTCTGTGGGTGATGTAATCCTTATATCGGGATAAAAAGAAGAATACAGTTCTTTCACCAATCCTTCAAATCCATTAAAAATGCTGAGCACAACTACCAGCGCTGCCGTGCCCACGGCCATAGCCGCCACCGTTACCCATGCAATAATATTTACCGCATTGGTACTTTTTTTAGAACGGAAATATCGCCACGCAAAAAGAAAATTCAATTGAAAGGGATGGGTTTAATGATTTGAAAACGCATAACTATGAACATACAACTAACGACTATCTGCTAACAACTCTATTTCTCTTTCTTTTCTTTATCAATCTTCTTAAACAATTCCTCCATCTTAAACACATGATCAAGTGTATCGTCAAGAAAATATTTGATTTCAGGAATACGGCGGAGCTGATGTTTGAGTTTAGCTGCCAGCTCCCGTTTTATTTCATGTGCACGGTCTTCAATTTTCTGAACCACCGCTTTACTGTCTTTTGCCTGGAACACACTCAGGTAAATGCGTGCTTCCAGCAAATCGGGTGTTACTTTTACAGAGGCAATACTCAATAGCCCGCCATCCACAATATTCAACCCCATTTTGGTAAAAATGCCCGTAAGCTCTTCATGAATTACACCAGCCACCTGCTTTTGTCTTTTTCCTTCTTCCATAGTAAAATGATAAAATTGATACCGCCCATGCATTAAACGCCAGCGGGCACTGTAAAAGTAGTTACTTTGCACCGTTTTGGCACGGTTGGTATGGAACTGAACGTTAAGAAGCGCCTTAAATTTGAATTGAATGAAACCATTTAGACGCATTTTTAAATATCTGGCCTCTTATAAGTTAAACATTGGCCTTTATTTTCTTTTCATTGTCTTGTCTATTCTTTTTTCTGTTGTATCGCTCAGTATGCTGGCACCTTTTCTTCAATTACTGTTTAAGAAAACAGAACTGGTATTAACAAAGCCGGAATTCACTCTTTCAGCAAAAAGCGTACTGGAAAATTTAAAATATTACATCAGCAACATCATACGTGAATCCAGCAAACCGGAAAAAGCACTTACTTTTATCTGTGGCATCATTATCATATCTGTTTTGCTTAAGAACGTATTTCTCTATCTCTCCTACCGGGTGCTGGCACCAATGCGTAATGGCGTAATGACCAAACTCCGTGGCGATCTGTATGACAAAGTATTAAAGCTTCCAATCGGTTTTTTTTCTGAACAACGCAAAGGTGATTTAATTTCACGAATGAGTAATGATGCCAATGAAGTGGAATGGAGTGTAATGATGGCATTGGAAGCGCTTATTAAAGAACCCATCACCATTCTTGTTTTTTTAGGTATGATGGTTGCCATCAGCCCTAAGCTTTCATTATTCCTGTTTGTTTTTCTCCCTGTAACCGGGTTCATCATTGGGCGAGTAAGCCGCTCACTAAAAAAACAATCAACAGATGCACAGGAAAAAAATGGTCTTGTTATTTCTATTTTAGATGAAACGCTCACTGGCATTCGTGTTATCAAAGCATTTACTGCTGAAAAAATATTAGGTCAAAAGTTTCATAAAATGAACATTGATCTTAACCATTTACGCAATAAAATTAATTTCAGAAGAGATATGGCATCGCCGCTTTCTGAATTTTTGGGCGTACTGGTATTAAGTGCCGTACTATGGTTTGGCGGAAGGATGGTATTGGGTGGCCATGCAGACGGTTTAACTGATGATGGTTTTATCACCTACATTTTACTGTTCACACAAATTATTAACCCGGCCAAATCTTTATCCACTGCTTTTTACAATACCCGCCGTGGAAGCGCTGCCATTGAACGTATTGAAGAAATTTTAAACGCCCCGGTGGTGGTGGAAGAACAACCAGATGCAAAAGCCATCACCTCCTTTGAAAAAAGTATTGAGTTTAAAAATGTATCCTTTGCTTATAATGATACTGTTGTTTTACACAATATCAATCTCACACTTGAAAAAGGAAAAACCATTGCATTAGTTGGTTCCAGCGGCAGTGGTAAAAGCACACTGGCTGATCTGGTGCCGAGGTTTCATGATGTGAGCAGTGGTGAAATTTTATTGGATGGCATCAACATCAAAGATTATTCGCTCAACAGTCTCCGCCAGCTTATGGGTATTGTAACACAGGAGCCGATTTTGTTTAATGATACTATTGCCGGCAACATTGCACTGAGTAAACCTGATGCCTCCAAAGCTGAAATTGAAAATGCCGCCAGGATTGCCAATGCACACAACTTTATTGGCGATAAAGACAATGCCTACGATGATAATATTGGTGAACGTGGCAGTAAATTAAGTGGCGGCGAGCGCCAGCGGTTAACCATTGCACGTGCGGTATTAAAAAACCCGCCCATTTTAATTTTGGATGAAGCCACTTCGTCTCTCGACACAGAAAGTGAACGTTTGGTACAGGATGCCATTAATACATTGATGAAGGACCGAACCAGTTTGGTGATAGCTCACCGGCTTTCCACCGTTCGCCATGCAGATGAGATACTGGTTTTGAAAAAAGGTGAAATAGTGGAGCGTGGTACGCACGACCAACTGGTAGCAAAAAATGGTTTTTACCGCCGCCTAGTAGAGATGCAGGAGGTGAAATAGGTATTTTTTTAGAAAAAACCGCTGAAACCTAAGCCAGTAAAGAAATTCCCCTATCTTTAACCTGTTAATGTGAATTCAGACAGCCTTTCTGAGCCAGGATTTTCTAATGTTTTGATTTTCCCACGGTTTTCAGTTGCTCACCTGGTTCATGATTTTTGGGATTTAATTTTTATCAAGTGAACATTTACGTTGGAAACCTCTCCTGGTCAATGACGAACGAGGACCTCTCTGCACTTTTCGAACAATTCGGAACTGTAGCATCTGCCAAAATTCTTACTGACAAATTCTCCGGTCGCAGCAAAGGCTTTGGCTTTGTTGAAATGGAAAATGCTGAAGAAGCACAAGCTGCTATCAGCGGACTGAACGATACAGACGTTCAGGGTCGTAAGATTGTAGTTAATGAAGCACAGCCTAAGAAAGATGATGGCGGCGGCGGTGGCGGCTTTAAGAAGCGCAGCTTTGGCGGCGGCGGCGGCGGCGGTTACCGTGGTGGTAGCGGCGGCGGTGGCGGCTACAAAGGTGGCGGTGGCGGCGGCTACAAAGGTGGCGGCGGTGGCGGCTACAAAGGTGGCGGCGGTGGTTATAACAGAGATTTTTAATCACTTACCAGGTACAAATACATTTGAAATCCTTTCAGCATTGAAAGGATTTTTTTATGGGCGAATCTTTTTTCTGTCATCCTGAACGCAGTGAAGGATCTCTTGATGAATTGCAGAAAGATGAATGGGTATTCAGGTAATGTGATGTTGAGAGCGTTTTTATTATACTTGTTGATTGGCAAGGTGATCAACAAAGGGGGGGGAATTACTTTTAGCACTTTTCTGCTTTCAGTCTTTTTTTTAATAAACCATCTTTACAACAGTAATACCATTTAGATATTTAAACAAGACTTTATTCTAAATGGCAATGAAATTGTCATTTACTCTGCGTTCTCTTCCCTCTGCCCGCCCGGGTGAATCGTTCGGACGGGCGTGATTTCTTTTTTGCACGCTGAGAAGCTGAGTTTGCAGAGAAAAAAAAGCTTCGCATCAGCATAAATTAAATGTCCAATTGATATGATACAACAATCATTAGAATGTTTTCTGTTGCATTGGAAACAGAAACTCAACAGGTGCTACACCCGCCCGGATGAATTATCCGTTCGGACGGGCAAAAACGACGCCATCAGTACATCAGCCGGTAACAAAATGGCTGTTTGTGTTTATGAGCAGGCAGTTATAAAATATATCAACCCATCAGTCAAAACTCTGGTTACCCGTAGCTGCAATTTTCAGCAGGCGGTCAAATTGCTCCGGCGTTAAATCATTGTAGAAATAATAAATGGGGTCAAGTGGTGTTCCGTTTTTGTGTACTTCATAATGCAGGTGCGGACCGGTGCTTTTGCCGGTGCTGCCCACCCATCCAATTACTTCGCCCCGTCTTATTTTTTGCCCGGCTTTTACTTTTACCCGAACCATATGCCCGTATAAGGTTTCGTAACTGAACCCGTGATCAATTACAACATGGTTGCCATAACCGTTACCCGTGTTACCGGCCAGTTCCACTATACCATCTGCCGTGGCATAAACCGGTGAGCCCTGCGGCGCTGCAAAATCCAAACCGGCGTGCATCTTGGTGGTTTTATAAACAGGATCAATACGGTATCCAAACCCGGAGGCAACCCGTGATAAATCTTTATTGCTCACCGGCTGTATAGCCGGCGTGGCGGCCAGCAGCGCTTCTTTGTTCTTTACCATATTATCAATGGCGTCAAACGATTTGTTTTGTGCAAAGAGGCGGTTGCGCAGGTCTTTAATTTGCGAAATAATGGAACCGTTCAGTTCTTTATCCATTAAGCTTGCAATAAGACGTTGCTCCTGCTGCTCTTCCATCATTTTGGCACGGGCACTGTCGGGTATTGGGCTGGCTTCAAAAATAGAGCGGTACACCTGGTTATCCCGTTTTTCAATTTCCCGGAGCTGGCGGCTCATCTGTTGTATTTCCTGTTGCACAAGATCAAACCGGTCCTGCAGACGGTTATTTTCCAGCATCAGCTTTTCTTCATTGGCGCTGGGGAAATAGCGGTAAGCAATCTGCATAAACAGGAAACCGGCTACCGCCACCGCTGCTAAAAAACTAAACACACGCAGCAGTTTTACACGAAACGGCGTAATAAGCTTTTCATAACGAAGCGTATTGGTATTATAGAAGTACTTTATTTTTTTCATAATCCCCCGATGCCGGAAAGACAGTAATGAACCCTCCGGTTAAAAAGAAACTGAATAATTCGTTTGTTCAATGGTGGTGATCAACAACCGTCAGCAAACAATCTGTAAACTTCACCTGCAACCAGTAACCTGAAACGGTTTACATGGCTTACCTTTGCAGCCGTTTTGCAGGGGGAAACAAATATAGTCCCTTCTCCTGCAAAAATCAACCCAAAGCGATTTTTCAATTATGATAACTGCCGCCCAAATACGACAGCGATTTTTGGATTTTTTTGCCTCCAAACAGCACCAGATAGTGCCCAGCGCCCCCATTGTGGTGAAGAATGACCCCACTTTGCTGTTTACCAATGCCGGTATGAACCAGTTTAAGGATTACTTCTTAGGAAATAAAAAACCGGAGAATACACGTATTGCTGATACGCAGAAATGTTTGCGGGTGAGCGGTAAACATAATGATCTTGAGGAAGTGGGTGTGGATACTTATCATCATACCATGTTTGAAATGCTGGGCAACTGGAGTTTTGGTGATTACTTTAAAAAAGAAGCCATTGCCTGGAGCTGGGACTTACTTACAGAGGTGTACGGTATTTCTAAAGACCGCCTGTATGTAACCATTTTTGAAGGAGATGCTAAAGAAGGACTGCCCAGGGATGATGAAGCGTATAATGAATGGAAAAAAGTAATTGCTGAAGACAGAATACTGCTGGGTAATAAAAAAGATAATTTCTGGGAGATGGGTGATACGGGTCCATGCGGTCCCTGTACTGAAGTACATGTGGATTGCAGAACAGATGAAGAACGCAAAGCAGTGGATGGAAAAACATTGGTGAACAATGATCATCCGCAGGTGATTGAAATTTGGAATAATGTGTTTATCCAGTTCAACCGGTTGAAAGATGGAAGCTTAGAACAACTTCCTGCAAAGCATGTAGATACCGGAATGGGTTTTGAACGATTAACACGGGTGTTGCAAAACAAACAAAGCAATTACGATACAGATATTTTTACAGGCACCATTGCTGCAACTGAGAAAATTGTTGGACGAAAGTATGTTGGCGGTGATGGTAAAGAAAGTATTGCATTCAGGGTACTTGCTGATCATATCCGTGCTATTTCATTTACAATCGCTGATGGTCAGTTGCCGGGCAATACAGGTGCAGGTTATGTCATTCGCAGGATTTTGAGAAGGGCCGTTCGTTATTATTATTCTTATTTAGATTACAAGCAACCTTTATTGTTTCAATTAGTTCCGGTATTGGCTGCACAGTTTGAACATGTGTTTCCTGAATTAAAAGCACAGGAAAGTTTTGTAGCTAAAGTGGTGAAGGAAGAAGAAGAAGCATTTTTGAGAACACTTGAAAAGGGTTTGAAAAGGATTGATGATATTATTACATCTGCAAGTGGTAGTGTAATTGCTGGTAAAGCAGCATTTGAATTATTTGATACTTATGGCTTTCCAATTGACTTAACACGCTTGATTGCAGCAGAAAATAAATTGAGTATTGATGAAAAAGGGTTTGAAGCAGCATTGAAAGAACAGAAAGACAGAAGCCGTGCCGCTACAACATTAGATACTGAAGATTGGATTGTATTAAAAGAAGCTGAAAACAAATTCATCGGTTATGATTCTTTGAAAACACAAGCTGATGTATTGAAATACCGCAAAGTAAAAGCTAAGGGAAAAGAGCATTATCAATTTGTATTAAGCCAAACTCCTTTTTATGCAGAGAGTGGCGGACAGGTTGGAGATAAAGGTGTTTTATTGTTTGATGGGGAAGCGGTGGAAGTAACTGATACTAAAAAAGATAATGACCTTATCATTCATTTTACGGATGCGCTTCCTGCAGTTGTTTCATCAACTGCTGAAGCAAAAGTAAATGCAACGGTAAGAAAACAAACAGAACTCAATCACTCTGCCACACATCTCATGCATGCTGCATTACGTACTGTACTGGGTACACATGTAGCACAAAAAGGAAGTTTGGTGAATGATGAATATTTGCGTTTCGACTTTTCACATTTTGCCAAAGTAACGGATGAAGAACTGGCAAAGGTGGAAGCCATCGTTAATGAAAAAATAAGAGCCAATATTCCTGTAGTCATTAAATCCATGCCCAAAGAAGAAGCCATTGCTTTGGGTGCGATGGCATTGTTTGGCGAAAAATATGCGGATGTGGTGCGTGTGGTAATTATGGATCCTAACTATTCCATTGAATTATGCGGGGGTACGCATGTGGGTTCAACAGGTGAAATTGGTTTCTTCAAATTTACCAGTGAAGGAGCAGTAGCAGCAGGTGTTCGTCGTGTGGAAGCAGTAACAGGTTTGGCTGCAGAAAAATATGTGAATGAACAATTGAATCAGTTTAACACCATACGGGCTTCTTTAAATAATCCAAAAGATATAAATAAGGCCATTGAAAGTTTACAAACAGAAAATACAGAACTGCGTAAAAGACTGGAAGGTTTGGAAGCACGTCAGCTTGTTGTTCTTCGCAATGAGTTGTTGCAGAAAGATGAAATTATCAACGGTGTAACCTTTATTGGTGATATTATTGAAGTGAGCAATGCAGATGCGCTCAAAAAGATTTGTTTTGATTTAAAAAATAATCTCAACGATTATGTAGCTGTGCTTTGCGCCAATATTGGCGGCAAGCCATTTGTTGCAGTTGGTATTTCTGAAACTGTTGCTGCTGCTAAAAACTTAGATGCAGGTAAAATCATTAAAGAACATATTGCACCGCTCATTAAAGGCGGTGGTGGCGGACAAAAAACACTGGCTACAGCGGGAGGGCAGGATGCAAGTAAATTGCAAGCAGTGATTGAAAAGGTGAAAACTTTAATTTAAGTTGTTGAGACAAGAGCCAGGAAAAGACTAAATTTTAAAACCTGTATGTTCTAAAAAGGCTTCATAAAAAAAGAGGCTGTCTTAAAAGTCTGAGACAGCCTCTTTTTATTCGGTAAGGTGATGGAGAAAGTTTTCGTTTATGCGATTCTCAAAGCCTTCATTTTACTTTTAAGACAGCCTCTTTTTTTATCATAATTTATTTGATCTTAATAATCACCCAAACTTGTTTCACCCAATTGAGCCAGCGCTTTTGCCAACTGCTCATCATTGGGGGCAATGCCATGCCATTCATGGCTGCCTTCCATAAAATCAACACCCTTACCCATTTGAGTTTTCATTAAATTCACAATGGGTTTGCCCTTGCCCACAAATGTTTTGGCCAGTTCCAACCCTGCAATCATTTGATCCATGTCATTACCATCTTCAATCACAAATGTTTCCCATCCAAATGCTTCAAATTTGGCTTTAAGATCGCCCAGGTTCATTACTTTTTTGGTGGGGCCGTCAATTTGCTGGCCATTCCAGTCAACGGTTGCAATTAAATTGTCTAATTGATGATGGGCAGCAAACATCATGGCTTCCCAAATTTGCCCTTCCTGCAACTCACCATCGCCATGAAGTGAGTAAACAAGATGGGGTTCTTTGTTCAGTTTTTTGGTATAAGCCGCACCAATAGCCACGCTCATACCCTGCCCCAAAGAGCCCGAGGCAATACGCACACCCGGCAAATGCTCATGGGTGGTGGGGTGGCCCTGCAGGCGGGTATTGAGCCGGCGAAAAGTTTTTAATTCATCCACCGCAAAATATCCGCTTCTTGCCAGGGTGGAATAATATACCGGGCTGATATGGCCATTGGAGAGCACAAATACATCCTCATTCTTTGCATCCATATCAAATTGAGTATTGTGTTTCAATACCTTAAAGTAGAGTGCGGTAAAGTATTCGGTACAACCCAATGATCCTCCGGGGTGCCCGCTCTGGCAGCCATGAACCATACGTACAATATCACGGCGAATTTGGGTGGCTATTTCCTGTAGTTGGGGCATAATTTTAAAAATTGCGGCAAATCTAACAGAAAAAACTTGCGGCCGCAGGAAACTTTTTCAACAAAAATGGAATCTGGTAACCAAATAATAAATGATTATGCCTAATTAATGATACAATCTTTTATTATTTGCTTTATATGTTTAGCTTTGCCCCTTACAGACCTTAAACCGTAAACTGCATGGATCACCTTTTAACAGGTTCAGTTATAGCCTTTTTAATCACGTTCTCAGCTATACCCATTATTATACGGGTGGCGGAAATGAAAAACCTGTTTGATATTCCTGATAACCGTAAAATTCATATAAGCCCCGTTCCATCTCTTGGTGGTATTGGCATTTTTGCAGGGTTTATCATGGGGTTGCTGCTGGCAGTGCCTGCAGGAGGTATTACCCTTCAATTCTTAACTGCTGCATTCCTTGTAATTTTCTTTGTAGGAATTAAAGATGATATTGTGGTGCTCACACCGCTTAAAAAATTTTTAGGCCAGTTTGTGGCCGCCACTATTTTGGTGTTTAAATGTGGTATTCTGATTGACAGTATGTATGGTTTTATGGGCATACAGCAGTTGCCCTATTTCTTTAGTGTGGCCTTTACCTATTTTACCATTATTGTTATCATTAACTCTTTTAATTTGATTGATGGGGTGGATGGCTTGGCTGGTTCTCTTGGTTTACTTACCACATCAGCATTCGGTATTTATTTTTTCCTGGCACAGGAATATATTTTTGCTGTGATGGCCTTTAGTATGGCCGGTGCATTACTGGCGTTCTTAATTTTTAATGTATCACCGGCTAAAATTTTTATGGGTGATACCGGGTCGCTTATACTGGGTATTGTCAATGCTGCACTTGTAATAAAATTTATACAGGTGGCTTCCAATTCCGGAGGCAAATTGTATTTGCCATCAGCGCCTTCTGTTGGTTTTGCAATTTTGTTTTTACCCTTATTTGATACGCTGCGCATTTTTACCTACCGCATCCTCTCAAGACGCTCCCCTTTTAGCCCCGACAGGAACCATGTACACCACCTGTTGCTGGAAAAAGGATGCAGTCATAACATGGTTACATTTTTGGCGGTAACCTTTAACATTATAATTATCGCACTCACTTTTATGGGGCGTTACCTTGGCAATACATTATTGCTGATGGGTTTGGTGAGTGTTGGTTTTTCCATCATTAGTTTGCTCATTTATACCAACAGAACCAAACGCCGCAAGCTGTTTCCGCTTTCATTTAAGAAAAACCTTGAAATTGAAACCAAGGTGATTACACTTAAAACCGGCACTTCCGGAATTGAAGCGGAAGAAATTGCTAAATAACTTCCGGGTATTGTTTTGGAGTTTCACTTTGTTGTGAAACAAGTATTTCATTAGGTTTGCAGTTCTAAAAAATTACTTATGTCAGATATGAGTGGCAGGCTTGATTCTATTTTGAATGAGGCCGGGCAAAACATGAAAAAAGCAATTCAGCACCTGGAAACAGAGCTTGTAAAAATCCGTGCAGGGCGTGCCAACCCCAATATGCTTGATGGAATTGTGGTGGATTATTATGGCAACCCCACACCCATTAACCAGGTGGGCAATATTACCGTGGCCGATGCAAGAACCATTACCATTCAGCCATGGGAAAAAAATATGCTGCAGCCCATTGAGCGTTCCATCATTAATGCCAATATTGGCTTAACACCGCAGAACGATGGCAATATTATCCGTCTTTTTTTACCGCCTTTAACAGAAGAAAGAAGGAAAGAACTGGTAAAACGTGTAAATGCAGAAGGTGAGCATACCAAAGTAGCCATCCGCAATATTCGCCGTGATGCTATTGAGCACATCAAAAAACTTCAGAAAGATGGTTTGAGTGAAGATGCTGCAAAAGATTCAGAAAAAGATGTACAGGCGTTAACTGATAAATACACTGCTGAAATTGATAAACATCTTGAGGCAAAAGATAAAGAGATTATGAGTGTATAATATTCAATCATTTGAATGTATTATAGAGGCTGTCTCAAAAGTCTGAGACAGCCTCTTTTTATTCGGTAAGGTGATGGAGAAAGTTTTCGTTTATGCGATTCTCAAAGCCTTCATTTTACTTTTGAGACAGCCTCTTTGTTTGTTGTTAATCTTTGTTGGCAAGATAAACACCACTCAAAATGATGAGCAGCCCCACCATTTGTAAAATGGTTACACTTTCACCATCTATCACCCCCCAAAAAACAGCCACAAAAGGAATTCCGTAAGTAACCATGGAGGAGAATAAAGCACCGGCTCTTTTCAAGAGCATATAAAACAGAATGGAGGCAATAGCAGTTCCAAAAATTCCCAGAACAGAACCGGCGCCAATGGCCAGCAACACATCATCATCCAAAAAATCATGGTGAAAGAACCCATCAACCCATAATACAATCAACGAAGGAATGATGAGGGCTACAAATGCAATAGCTGCAATTTGCAGTGAAGGTATATGTTTGAGATACGTACTTAAAATATTTACATTAATACCATAACAAAGTGTTGCAATAAATACCAGCAACGCATAAAAAAAATGTGTTTCCTGCGATGTGGTTTTTTGAGAGAGAAACAATAACACCATTCCGGAAAACCCCACAATTACACCCAGTATTTTTTGCCATTTGGCGGTACTCTTAAAAAATAAAACACCCACAATAATCACACATAAAGGTGTTAAGGCGTTGAGCATACCGGCCAGAGCGCTGTCAATTTTTGTTTCGGCTATGCAGAATAATATGGCAGGTATAAAACTCCCGATGATACCGGTAAGCAATACCTTCCACAAACTTTTACGGTCAACCGTTTGAAAACCTTTTAAGGCAAAGGGCAGCAACACCACACCCGCACTGAGCATACGGATAGCGGCCACCTGGTAGGCCGTTAATTCTTTTAACCCTTCTTTCATCAAAATAAAAGAGCTGCCCCAAATGAAAGACAGCACAATAAATAAGCCCCAGCTTGCCAGTTTTGGATTCATAACACAGCAAAGTTGCCTGAAATTGGCTGAAGGGCAAATTGTAATTGTTATATTTGTAATTCAATTTTCATTATGGCAAAAATTAAACTATCGGCCATCAGCACACGTGCGCCAAAAAGCGCTGATAAAGAAAAAACAAAAGCAAAAACTGCTAAACTGCTCCAGGAACTGGATGAATTGCAGAACCTGCTTATTGCCGAATCAAAACATTCGTTGCTGGTAGTGGTGCAGGGTATGGATGCCAGTGGTAAAGATGGTGTGGTAAGAAATGTGTTTGGGTCATTAAATCCTTTGGGGGTATCCGTAAAATCATATAAAGCACCAACGGCAGAGGAACTGAGCCATGATTTTTTATGGCGTGTTCATAAAGAAGCAGCTCCCAAAGGAATGATTAAAATTTTTAACCGCAGCCATTATGAAGATGTGGTCATTACCCGTGTGCATGCCTGGTGCGATGATGTAACCGCTCAAAAAAGAATGAAAGCTATTACTGATTTTGAGCAACTGCTGGTGGAACATAACAACACAAAGATTCTTAAATTCTATCTGCATGTATCAGCCAAAGAACAGCAGGAGCGGTTGCGGGAACGTTTGAAAGACCCGCAAAAAATGTGGAAATATAATGAAAACGATTTTGCAGAAGCTAAACTCTGGAACAAATACATGAGTTATTATGAAGAATGTTTTAATAAGTGCAATGCAGTTCCCTGGCATATTATACCGAGTGACCAGAACTGGTATAAAGAATTTTTAATTGCACAAAAAGTACACGATACGCTTAAGCATTTGAACATGCAATACCCGGGGTTAAAGAAATAAACTTGCCTGTTTCATTTTTTTTTTGAAGATTTGTACAGCTTCCCGTTGTATAACCACCCCTTATTCATCTTAACATTTATTTTTTAAACAACCAAAAAACCAATTTGTATGGGTATGCTCAAAGAATTTAAAGACTTTGCCATGAAAGGCAATGTAATTGATCTGGCTGTCGGCGTAGTAATCGGCGCTGCATTCGGCGCTATTGTAGGTGCAGTTGTTGATCACATCATTATGCCAATAGTAGGTATGATTACCGGAGGTATTAATTTTGATTCGCTGTCTGTGAAAGTGGGGGACGCAGAACTAAAATACGGCATGGCTATTTCTGCTGCTGTAAAATTCCTGGCAATTGCCCTGTTTCTGTTTATGGTTGTAAAAGCCATTAACAAAACCAAAAAAGCAGAACCACCGGCACCACCAGCTGAGCCTTCTTCAACTGACAAGCTTCTTGCAGAGATTCGTGATGCTTTAAAAAAATAAACGAATCATTTTTCTGAACGGCAACGGCTTGGCTGTTGCCGTTTTTTTATAACCCTAAAACAATACCGGTATGAAAAAAAATCTGTTTACCGTAAGCGCTGTTCTTATTTTTTCAATTGTATCAGCACAGGACCAGCAGGTACAAAACCTCAAAAACGAAGCCAGTAAAGAGGTTAAAAAAGATGAAAAACAAAAAGAAGGATGGACCAGGGGTGGCGTGTTCAACCTCAACCTCTCGCAGGGCGCCAGTAAAAACTGGGCAGCAGGCGCTGAGCGTTCTTCTTTCTCCATTAATGCATTAACCAATGCCTTTGCTTATTACAAGCGTGGCCGAAATGCCTGGGATAATACCATTATTGCACAATATGGTATTGTAAGCGCTACCAGCATTGGCACCCGGAAAAATGATGATCGGCTGGATTTACTATCCAAATATGGTTACCAGTTAAAAAACCCGAAATGGTATATAACGGGTCTTGTAAATTTCCGTACACAGTTTACCAATGGATTTGATTACAGCGCTACTCCAAAAGCCAAAAACTCATCATTGATGGCGCCCGCTTATTTGCTGGTATCGCCGGGTCTTATGTATAAACCCAACGCAACATTTGATGTGTTTCTGTCTCCTGTAACAAGCCGCTGGGTTATTATTAACGGAAAGAATGCCGGGCTGCGAAAATTATATGGCTTTACTGATACCACTAAATCATCTGTGAATGAAATAGGCGCTTTTTTAACGGCTAATTTCAAAAAAGAAGTTGCAAAAAATATCAACTTTACCAGCCGTTTGGATCTGTTCAGTAATTACCGCCGCAATCCGCAAAATATAGATGTGTTCTGGACCAATGTAATTGGTATGAAGGTGAATAAGTACATTGGTGTTATTTATAATATTGATTTGATTTATGATGATGATGTGCGGAATGTAAAAACAGGCGGCGTGCTGGGCACCCAGCTTAAATCATTGCTGGGTGTGGGTTTAACCGCCACGTTCTGATATAAAAACTTCTTTGATTGATGGGGAAAAACCAGTCTGTTTGGTTGCATCCGTTCCCCTACATTTGCAAGTCCCGGCCCTGTTGGTGCGGGACTTGCTGATTTTTAAAACCGTTTACTTTGGAAAAACAATCATACCAGATAAAGCTTCCTCAGTTTGAAGGTCCGTTTGACCTGCTGTTGTTTTTTATTGAACGTGATGAACTGGATATCTGCAATATTCCCATCACAAAAATCATAAAAGACTTTCTTGAATTTATACATGCAAGTGAAGAACTGAATATTGAACTGAGCAGTGAGTTCATCCTGTTCATTTCAACTTTGATGCGCATTAAAGCCAAACTCTTATTGCCACGCAAAGAAATAGATGCTGAGGGAAATGAAATTGATCCCCGCCGGGAGTTGATTGATAAAATTCTTGAATACAAACGCTTTAAAGAAGCCAGCCTGCAAATGGCCGAAATGGAAGCACAGCGTATGTACATGGTAAAACGTGGCAATATTACCAAAGAGCTGGCAGGCATTGGTGAAGAGGCAGGCGAGGGAACCGAAATACAAACCATTACACTTTTCAAACTCATGAAGATGTTTGAAAAAGTAATGAAGAAACAGAATGAGCGGCTTAACAAACCGGTGCATACTGTAGTGCAGTACAACTACACCATGGAAGGCAGCCGTGATTATATGCTCAACATTGTGAAAGAAGAAAAAACAATGGCCTTTGAAAAATTGTTCGACATCTGCGAAAATCGTATTCACGCCATTTTCTTATTCCTTTCCTTGCTGGAGCTTTCGCAACAGCGTTATATGACGCTCATGGTGGGCGAAGGCAAAAACAATTTTATTATTGAGTGGAATGAAAATAGGGAGCCCGATGCGGATGAGATTGTAATTAATCCAGTGTTGAATTAAGGTGGCATTTTTTTAAAAGACCACTCTCTCTTTATTTATTCTCCGCCATGGTTCGTGTCTCACATATCATTTTAATCTCGTTTTCGATTCGTGAGACACGAACCGAGGCGTCGAATTATCATTTACGTTTTTTTATGAATAGAGACAACACCTTTTGAGAAAGGTGTCGCCTCTTTACTTTCATTCATAAATCCACAACAGCACCGGCTTTTTACTTTTATCAATATACGTTGCCAATGTTTCCAAAAAATTGGGTGACACAGTAGGGCAACCGTTACTCTGGCAGATAGGATAGGGTTTCACTTCTTCATCGGGTACGCAACTGTGTGCATGTAATACCACGTAACGTTCAAAGGCTTTGTTGTTGGTGCTTTCCAATCCGTGGAGTTTATAAGCAAGTCCAAATCTTCCGTAATACTTTTTGCCGATTTTGTATTTGCCCAATGAGGTGCAATTGCAGCCAATGGTATTACCATAACGGTTCTCTGTTAAAAAGGCTTCACCGCAATTGCCATGTGTAACAAGTCCTTTCTGAACAATTTTGTTTTTGCTGAAATCATATACATAAAAACGTTTGCTGCCGCTGGTTTTTTTCATGTCAAACAAAAAAGCATATTCCTGCTGGTAATTATTTTTTTTGGCATACTGCAGCAATTGTGCGGAGTACGTTTGCAGGCGTTTGGTTTCTTCTGATTCTGCAGGCGTTGGCTTTATGGATTTACCTTCGGCCTTAGTTTCCTGTTTGTGTGAACAGTTGAGGCATAGCATAAGCGCCATCACCATAAAAAATTTATACAGCATGTTTAAGTGGATTGCAGATGGAGATGAGATAACGCTGCAAATCCATAAACAGTGATGCGTAAAATTCTTAAAGTGGCGTTAATTGAAATTTTAGAAAGACCTATAAGGTTTGCAGCGCTGCTTTCCTGCCCGGCAAACCTTATAGGTCTGTTCACCTCAAACCCACATACAACTGCAGCACATTATTTTTTACGTCCACTTTAGGCACAAAAGAAGGAACAGCGCCCGCAGGAAAATCAGTGGGGTCTTTGTAAATATTTGCAAAGCTGATATTGTACCGGGCGCCAATCAATAAATTTTTTACAGGATGTATTTGAACACCACCCGCTGCGCCGTAATCAAAACGATTGTAGTAATCCATAATGGCGCCATAAGGATTGGTTCCGGTTCCCGCCTTTGTACTGTCGGCTTTTGCATTGATGAGGTAAGCAAATTGTGCGCCCACCTGTAGCTGTATATCGTTGATGTTTGATTGAGGGTTACACATTCCCATTCAGATCCTTTGTTTTCAAATTGAAATAAACCAAAGTTGTTCGAATAATTCTGTTGAGGCATTTGCTGATTTTTTATCATTTCCCTGATTAACGGATTTTCAAGCAATTCAATTTCTTTTAGTTTGACTTAGAAACCCACCGCCTTTGGCGGTGGTAATGTACTCGGGGCTATGCCGTATGATTAAATTTG
>JAIEQM010000148.1 GCA_019747705.1 Chitinophagaceae bacterium
CACAAAATAAGTGTGGATAACCTGCCTTGTTTTTTAAAATTTTAAAAAAATCAGTTTTTAAGAGGCTGAATAGTTACAACAAAAGTAATATTCAACAGGTCGAATTTAAAATAAAAGGCATGACCTGTGAAGCTTGCAGAGAGCAGGTAAACTATGAGCTGGCAAAATTGAACGGAGTTATTGAGTTTCAAACTTCGTATGGCAAAGCAAGCAGCAGAGTAAAGTTTGATAAGAGTAAAACATCAACAGACAGTATTGCTGCCGCAATAAACAGAATAGGGTACAAAGTAATTTCACAAATTGTAACTATTAACAAATGAAAGAAACAATCATACTTCAATCTGTTATTACCTGCCCCTTCTGTGGTTTTCAGAAAGAGGAAACAATGCCTGCTGATGCCTGTCAATATTTTTATAAGTGTACCAATTGTAAAACTATACTAAAACCAAAACATGGCGATTGTTGTGTGTTCTGCAGCTATGGCAATGTTCCTTGTCCGCTGGTACAGCAGGATAAAAGTTGCTGTAAATAATGTATTTTGCTGACATAAGCCATTTATGAACAGTAATCTTTCCCAACTCATCCGCCAATACAAAGAGGATAACCAGTCAGTTTATAATACCTGGTTTATTAATAATGAAGAAAGGCTAAAAGCTTTCCGCTCCATCCGACGGGGAGTGATGCAGGTGATTGATGACATTAAGAACAAAAGATTTCCCAATGATTTTAAAGGTTCTTCCTTAGAGTTTGTACTTACCTGCATTACAGAACAAAAACAGGTATTTGAAGGAGCATCTCATCCTTTTTACTGGAAACCCAAATTGAGGATACCCGATATTTATGAAAACGAAAACAATAAACAGGCTTTCGGACAGTTTTTGGAAAACTGTCTGAATGCAAAAACTGAAGAACAGATAATTAAGGAAATTATCAAGCTGAACAGTTTAAAAATTAAGGGACTTGGGCCTGCTGTTGCCAGTATTTTGTATTTTCTGCACCCAACTATCATTCCTCCATTCAATACCGCTATCATTAATGGCTTCAACCATCTTTTTAAAGACAAAAAAAAGCTCGGTAGCTGGAATGAATATTTGAAGTTGAGGGAAGTAATGATTGATACTAATAATCAGCAACGTTCAGAATTATCATCCGACCTGGGAGCTATAGCCGGGCTGTTGTTTGAAATTGGAACACAAAAACTGATTTTAGGCAGTGATGAATATTTATCAGAACCGGAAAGAAAAAAGCTGGAAAAACTAATTGAGAAGCGACAGGAAAGTGTGCAACAGGAAAAAGATGAAGAAAATCTGCATACGGAAATGCAGTATCATTTGCTAAAAATTGGAAATTCTTTAGGCTATGATGTTATTGCTGCCTCCAACGACCGTTCTAAGTCGTATTCTGATAGTAGTTTCTCATTTATGAGTTTGCAACAGTTCCCTGAAATCAGTTTAGATAAAGAAACATTGAATACGGTAAAGCTGATTGACGTTTTATGGTTTCAGAAAGGGACTAATAATGTTATTGCTGCTTTTGAAGTGGAAAAAAGTACAAGCATATATTCCGGTATTTTGCGGTTAACGGATTTGAGTTATACTATTGCGGATGGGGATGAAGTATTTTACCTGATAGTGCCCGATAAAAGAGAGAAAGATGTGTGTATGCAATTGTGCCGCCCTGCCATTAAGCAAAATAATGTAATTATCAAATACATTCTTTTTTCTGAACTGCGGAGCCAGTGCGATGCCCTGTGCAGGTTTGGGGAAAGCCATCACATAATGGAGAAAATTGCAAAAGGGGTGTAAAGCTTAGAATAAATTCCTACTTTTATGATTAAAGTCATAGTATGGGCTGATTAGCCTCTTTTTCAAACCAATAGGTTACCTTTAGTTTTACATTGTAAATTTATTTCAGTGAAAAAGTTAGGAGCCATATTTTTTCTCATCATTTACACCAGCACAGCGCTGGGGGCTTCTGTTAATTTTCACTATTGCAGCGGTTACCTCGCCCATATATCTGTTTTAAATATTGGCGGCAAAACCGGTTGTTCCTGTAACCCGGATGCTATGCCAAAGGGATGCTGTAAGGATGAGCTAATCTACAGCAAGGCAGACAAACACAATTCGAATCCGGCATCATATACAATCAGTAGTATTTCATTTCTACCTGAACTACCACTTGTCAATAATCTTTTTGATTTAGATTTATATAACTCCGCTTTAAATACCCACAATTTCTATAAATATGCCAGGCGAAGTTGTGAGGACCCTATTTACCTTCTCAACAATGTATTTCGTATCTGATACTTTCTCTGCCGTATATTCTCTGCAGTAAATATTTCTGCAGCTATCTTTCTTCAAGTGCGGAAATAGCAGAGTTTAACACCATGTTTATTACCCAATAATTTTAATAGCGATTTCTTGCCATCATCCCTGCACTACTGTGTATGGAAAAGGATTCAAAAATCAATCTCTGTTCAATTAACATTTAAAATCAAAAAAAAAATGAAATCGTTTAAAATGCTGATGATGGCAGCCTTAACCATCCTTACAGTTTCAGTTTCTGCTCAGGACACAACAATGAATAAAACACAGGACACAACAATGAATAAAACAGCAATGCCGGGAACTGAAAAAACAACATATACATGTCCGATGCATCCTGAGGTGATTATGGATAAGTCCGGAAAATGCCCGAAATGCGGCAGAAACCTTAGCCCGAAAGAAAAAATGAAAATGGAAGTGGCAGGCATTTATGAATGTCCGGCCCATCCCGGGGTAACAAGTGATAAACCTGCCAAATGTCCGGTATGTGGTTCTAAAATGAATCTTTCGCCAAAGGAAAAAATGAAAATGGGGGTAATGAAAACCTATACATGCCCTATGCACCCCGATGTGGCAAGCGAAAAATCAGGTAAATGCTCTAAATGCGGAATGGATTTAAAAGAGGAAGATAAAACTGTTCAAACCTATTCATGTCCTAATCATCCTGATATGACAAGTGATAAGCCTGGTAAGTGTTCAAAATGCGGAACCTCATTGACGCTTTCTCCAAAAGAGAAAATGAAAATGGAAGTGATGAAGATATACACTTGCCCCATGCATTCTGATGTAACAAGTGATAAGCCGGGCAAATGCCCAAAATGTGGTATGGATATGAAAGAAAAGAATAAAAACTAAAAAAGATGGACACCACTCATTTGCATATCAAAAACATGTGCTGCGAAAGATGTGTGGAAGTAATTATGAAGCTGTTAAAGGCTACAAAATATAAAGTTATTTCTATTACGTTGGGAGAGTTGGTGCTCAAGGGTAAAATCAGCAGTCAGGACCGGTATAATATTGAGCAGAGACTGAAAGACAAAGGCTTTTCACTTACAGAAACCTATAATGAAAAAATGGTTTCAAAGGTAAAAGGCCTCCTGTTTAAGTACAGGGATAAGTTATCTGCAAGCGATAAGCCCGGCATGTTATCAGTATTTATAGCCAGCGGTATGCAAATGAGTTTTTCACATATCAGCAGAATCTTTTCGCAGTTGGAAGGCATTACTATTGAAAAATATTTATTGTTGCTGCGGATGGAGAGAGCAAAAGAATTGCTAATTCAAACAGAATTACCGGCAACAGAGATTTGTGACAGATTGGGATACAACAGTTCCCAGTCTTTCATCACGCAATTCAAAAAGGAAACCGGCAAAACACCGGGTGAGTACAGGTTAAACCCGGCACCCGCCAGGATACATTTGGATAAACTGCCATGTCAAGATATCAAACAAAAAAAGCGTTTGAGCAAACGGGCTGCAAAGTAAAAGCTGTTTAAGTTTGCAATAAAAGAATTGATGTTCAAACCGAAATATTTTTAGATAAATGGTGGATTCAAAAGATGATATATGTCAGATGTTGATGAAAGAAAAATCATTTCAACTTTCAACCTGTAATAGTAGTTTTATATGAACTTAAGATAATAAAATAATGATAGAATTAATTTCCATCTAACAATGAAATCCCAAAGGGTCATACAACTCAAAGCGCTATTTCTGCTGATCACCTTTTCAATGAATACCGTAGTTGGCTTTGCCTGCTCTATGGGGGTGGGCATGGGTTTTAATTCAAAATATCATTCACATGACAGTGGTAAGAACCATGACCATTCAGATGCAGACCGCCACCATGATGAGCATGATGGTAATAATAGCCACAGCCATCAGCATGAGGCTATACCATATCATCATTCCGGTAGTGATAACAATATTAATTCTGTTTCCTTTACATCACAGGATGAAGAAAATTGCTGTAAGGATTTTGTGGCTGGATTTAACTCTTTGGATAAATTGCCGGTAAGGCAAAACAGTACACAGCAAAAAATAACATGGCTCTCCCCATTCATTTTATCTGCTTTCATTACTGAAGCCAATAATGTAAAAGGGTATGTACAGCGCTTTAGAATCCCTCCGAGAGAAATTGATTTCTCTCCCCCGGACATTCGTGTCTTTATACAATCTTTCCTTATTTAATACCGCTTTCATTGTGTAAGCTGGTCAGGTGAATGGCTATTGCCTGATGGGTTGCATCAAAACAAATTGGCATTGAAATATTCGTATAACCAGATGTAAAAAATCAGTTGGATGAATTAAGACGCCGGTAAACTGCAATCTCATTATTTAGCAATCCCCTCCCGCCTGTACTTACTACCATTGATGATGCCCCTTCATTGTTTTTTTTGAACAACTATTTTTCAGAACAAAAAACAACTACTATGGCATGCAGTAACAACTGTACATGTAACAAGGACAACTCCGGTAACCAGGATAATTCCAGGAGAGATTTTCTTGTAAAAGGATTAGTGGGTGGTATCGGCGCCGCCTTTCTTTCCGGCTGCTCTGCAAATGATAAAACCAAACCAGCAAGCGGTGAAAAAATAAACGTTTTAACCCATGACGGTAAGCTGGTGGCTGTGGATAAATCACAGGTAGCCAACTTTAAACCACACATATCTGAAGAAGATGTAAGAAAAGGAATTCCGGGGAAAAAATTTGTGATGGTGATTGACCTTGCCAAATGTGATGGCTGTGGTAAGTGTACCAAGGCTTGTAACAAAATGCATTATCTGCCCAGTAATAAGGAATGGATTGAAGTGCTGGAAATGCAGGATTCACCGGAAATGGCCCCTTATTACTTTCCCAAGCCATGCTATCATTGCGATAATCCACCCTGCACCAAAGTATGCCCGGTAGATGCTACTTTCAAAAGAGAAGATGGTATTGTGGCCATAGATAATGAACGGTGCATTGGTTGCCGCTTTTGTATGGCTGCCTGTCCGTATTCTGTTCGCCTTTTCAACTGGACAGAACCAATTAAGCCCAACATCACTGAAACAACACCTGCCGCAGAAAATGTTTTTCAAAGTAAAAAAGGTTGCGTAGAAAAATGTGATTTCTGTCCTCACATGGCAAGAGAGGGAAAGTTGCCTGCATGTGTTACCGGCTGCCCCATGAATGCAATATGGTTTGGCGATGCCAATGAAGATGCAGTAACCTGTTATGACGGCACTACTACTAAACTTTCTCAATTGCTGGAAGATGGGGCAGCATATCGCTTTATGGAAGAATTGGGTACAGAGCCAAGAGTGTATTACCTGCCACCAACCAACCGAACTTATAATGCTAAAGAAATTAAAATAGAAAACGCAGATTCAAAAAAATAAAATATGCATAATGGAAAAGTTGAATCCTGAAATAAGAAATCAAATTGAAGATGAACTGCTGGGCACAGTAGGCAGGCGCTACCGGCAGGAAACATTTTGGGTTATTTTTCTTGGACTTGTATGTGTTGGGGGAACCGTAGCCTGGATTATACAACTGAGAAAAGGATTAGGGGTTACCGCTATGAGAGATTATGTTTCATGGGGGTTGTACATTTCATTGCTGTTCTTTTTTGTTGGGGTTAGTTTAATTGGGGCATTGGTGTCCTGTGTGCTTCGTATGTCTGGTGCAAAATGGCGTTATCCGCTCATTCGCATTGCAGAAGCAGTTACACTTTCTGCCATCTTCTTTGCAGGTTTTATGCCTGTGTTGGATATGGGCCGACCTGAACGTTTGTACTTTCTCATTACACATGGCCGAATTCAATCACCCATCTTATGGGATGTGGTGGCAATTGCCACTTACTTTATAGGAAGTGTAATTTATTTCTATCTGCCGCTGATACCCGATTTAGCAATTATGAGAGATAAGATTACCGATGCTCCAAAGTGGAGAAAAAAATTATGGCGATGGATGGCGGTGGGTTGGGAAGATAATTTACTCCAGCGCCGGCTCCTGAAGAAAGCAATGCTCATTTTATGCATTGTGATTTTGCCGGTGGCAATATCTGTACATACTATCAGCGCTTGGCTCATTGCATTTACTTTAAGACCAGGCTGGAACTCAACTATCATGGGCCCCTATTTTGTATTCGGCGCTTTGATGGCCGGTACAGCTATCATGATTCTCATTATCGCCAAACTCCGTCATGGATACAGGCTGGAGAATTACCTGACACCCAAACATTTCAACAACCTGGCGAAAATATTGCTGGCATTAACTGCTTTTTATCTCTATCTCAACATTAACAAATATGGTGTGCCTGCTTTTAAAATGGCGAAGGAAGAAAAAGCGGTACTGGAAGATTTGTTTTATGGTAAAAATGCTTTTTTGTTCTGGTTTACACAAGTTGTTGGTCTGGTAATTCCAATTGTCCTGCTGTCATTTAAGAAAATCAGGCAATCTGTTAAATGGGTGGTGGCAGCATCAGTAATGGTATTGCTCGGGGCTTTAATTAACCGTTATCTGATTGTTGTGCCAAACATGCTGCATCCATTTGTTCCTATTCAGCATGCCCAGCATGGATACGCAACATATAATCCAACTTTAATTGAATGGACAATTACTGCTTCTTCATTAGCAGGTTTTGTATTGCTGATAATCCTTCTTTTCAAACCCTTTCCTGTAATTACCATGTGGGAAGTAATTGAAGAAGTGGAGAAACGTGGCGAAGAAGAAATTGGTGTGGAAAATATTGTAAACCCTCAAAATATTCCAGTCCATGTTAGTTAATAAAAGATATAGCATCACCATATTGTCATTCCTGCTGACAATGACCGTAGCTGCGCAGGATGAAAAAATAAACGGAAACATTGCACTGCAGATGGGCTCCAACGACAGTATGCATGTTATAGCAGCTACGGTTACCAATATCAATACACAGCAACCGGTAAAGGGTGTTGCGTTGATTTTTTATGTGCAGCGGACTTTTGGCTTAATGAAAGTAGCAGAAGGAACAACAGATACCACGGGTATAATCAATACAGAGTTTCCTTTGGCTATCCAGGGCAGTGATTCAACAGGAAACTTTACGCTCATTGCCAAAGCAGAAGATAATGATGTGATGAAGGATACTGCATTCCGGGTTGTCATTAAATCCACACTTGCTTTTCCGCCAGATAAACCTGTACCACGTTCCATTGCGGGGGCACATGCCCCCTGGTGGCTCGTTATCACTTTTATTGCGGCAGTGGGTGCTGTATGGTTATTGTTTGTGTATGTACTGTATTTAGTTTACCGCATTAAAAAAGCTTCAATAATGAAAACTATTTCTAAACAATAAAATAAAAAAATCATGGAAACATTAGTTAAGAACATTATCAGAAAAAAACTACTCACCGTTTCATTACTGCTGATTGCAGTAATAGGCAGTGCATTCCTTTATCAGCAAAAAGAGTGGAAAGCCCCTGCTTCTGCAGATGCAAAAAAGAACCCGCTTACTGCTGACGCTGCAACACTTGCAGCAGGTAAAACTGTATATGTAAAAGAATGCCAGTCCTGTCATGGAAAAAAAGGCAAAGGCGATGGCCCTTCAGCAAAAGACCTGGATATACCGGCGGGAGATTTTACAAAAGCCATTACACAGAGCCAAAGCGACGGGGCGCTTTACTGGAAAATCTCTGAAGGCAGAAAGCCAATGCCCTCCTTTAAAAAGAAACTCAATGAAACACAGATATGGCAATCCATTGTGTATATGAGAACATTAAAACAATAATATATGAAAAAGAAAATTTTAATTCAGTTCGCTGGTCTGCTGTTATTTTCAGCAGGAGCGTTTAGTCAGCAGTTTAATCAGGATTATATTGACAGTCTCATCAAATCATCATCCCAAGCTCAAGTGGCACGAGCCAGCAAGTTCGTAATAGTTGGTTATACATCTGTCTCTGCTAAATTTAGTAAGGCAGATGGCGCCGCTTTCAACAATCTTGTTTTTAATCCGATTTTTTTATGGCAGCCTCATAAAAATATTTTGATAGAAGCCGAAATGGAGACAGAAATAGAAGGTACTGAAACAAAAATTGACATGGGCTATGCAAATGCCTCCTTTTTCTTACACAAATACCTTACTGTTCGTACAGGCAAATTTATTTCACCGTTTGGAATCTTTCAGGACAGGTTACACCCTTCATGGATAAACAAATTACCAACCGTGCCGGTAGGCACAGGTGAAGACGAATTTGGTGTAGGTCCAACATCAGAAATTGGAGTTGACTTTAGAGGGGGTGTGCCACTTGGATCAGCCAAAATGAATTACAGTATATTTTTTGCAAATGGTGCACAACTGATTACCGACCCTGCAACCCCTTCAAAGCAGGGAACGTTTACTTACGGCAATGCCGATGCTATCTCCAAAAAACTAACCGTGGGGGGAAGACTGGGGCTGCTGCCGTTCTCCAATTCATCACTGGAACTTGGTGTTTCATACCGGAATGGCAACGTAGGCGATAAGAATTCAATTTATAAAAATGTGGGTTCCCAAATGTATGCTCTCGATATGATTTATGTAAAGCAGCTTGATTTTATAAAGGGAATGTTTGATGTAAAAGCACAATGGAATAAAGTAAATGTGGATAAGACTGAATACATTGACCCCAATGACCCAACAGGTAATACGCTTTATACTTTTGAAAATAAAAGAAGTTCATTCTTTACACAGGCAGCTTACAGACCAAGTATGGCACAAGGTAAGTTTCTCAAGAAAACTGAACTGGTATTCCGCTATGCAGGTTTCAATCCACCCGATGGCGCTAAAGATTTGATTAAAATAAAACAATACACTTACGGCATTAACTACTGGTTTAACTGGCGAACAGCAGTAAAGCTTGCTTATCAAAACCAAAAAAATGACAACGCCTTTCTGGTACAATTTGCCGTAGGCTTTTAACAAAACTAAAATCATTTTTTATGAAACGTAATACATTAATAATTGCAACAGCAATGATACTCACAACCGGGCTGGTAATTGCCAGTTGTGTATCTACCAAAGTAACTGACAAAAGCGGAACACAGTTGTGGAGCGAAAACTGCCAGCGTTGCCATAACTCACCGCCAAGCTCTGCATTTACCAATACGCAATGGGAAGTAATTAATACCCACATGCGGCAACGGGCAATGCTGACTGAGGATGAGATTAAAAAAATAACAGAGTTCATGCAGGCTGGAGATTAAAGATGGTTTCTTCACACACATCTGTGCCCTTATTTTTTTAAAGTAGTTGTGAAGAGTGGAAACAAATAAAATAGTTTTTATGAAAAAGAGAAGTTTCTATAGTATGTTGTTACTGATTGTCCTGTCAGCAGCAGCATTCTCACAGGAGAAAAGAATAACTGATTCAGTCGTTGTTTCAACTTCTGAAAAGGAGCAGTCTTATCTACTGACTGGCGCAGGCTTCAACAATGACATTGTTTTTCTTGGCCGCAAGAGCCCAACTAAATCTCCATACCTCTCTTTATCTGCCGGATACTATCATCAATCTGGTTTATATATTACCGGCATTGTTTCCTACCTGGTATCATCACAGCAAAACAGGATAGATTTATTCACAGCCTCTGGTGGATATGATTATACTAAAAAAAGTTTTACTGCCGGTGTTTCAGCAACAGGATATGTGTTTAACAATAAAAGTTATGCAGTTAAGTCTGCATTAACAGCTAATATCAGCGCTTATGCCGATTATGATTTTGATTTATTGGAATTGTATGCAGATGGCGCTATGTATTTCAGCAGCCAAACTGACTTTATTTTTAGTGTGGCAGTAAGTCATAATTTTTATGCGGCACATAACAAACTAATAATCAGTCCGGCTTTTTCGCTGTATGGAGGCACACAAAACTATTACAGCAACTATAATAATAATATCAAGTTTGGGAAACACATGAATAATACAGGAGGCGCTGGTTCTATGGGCACGGGTATGATGGGGAACGGCATTTTTAATGTGCAGAATTATGAGTTCAGTGTGCCTGTAAAATATAAAGTAAAGCGCTTTCAATTCATATTTATTCCTGTATATGCCATACCTGTAAATGCAGCTACCATTACAGGCAATCAAAATACTTACAAAGAAGATCTTAGCAATACTTTTTTCTGGTCAATAGGCACATATTATAAATTCTCAAAACAAAAAAAACAAATTTTATGAAAAAGATTCTTTTGGCAGCTATGTCATTAATATTACTGGCGCCTGCATCTTTTGCACAGCAGCCTCAGACGGGGAACATAAATCAGCAAACCACAAATGATGAACACCTGATTATGAAAGATGGTAAAATGTACCATAACATGAATGGGAAAGAAATGTTGCTTGATAACTCAATGACCCTGCAAAACGGCGCCATAATGCATCCAAATGGTTCATACCAGTTAAAAAACGGCAAACAGCGCCAATTAAAAAATGGCCATTGCATGGATATGAACGGGAAAAAATACCGGTCGCACCAAATGTATCAAAAAAGCATGATGCGGATGCATGGCGCCGGTATGCATTCCGGTGGTCGCCAGGGAATGAATATGAATGGGCATCATTAATTGTTTTAGTGAAAATGGAAGGGCAGTTATCCAGGCAGCAAAATTTACGGGCTTTGAATGTTTGTTTAAATCAAAAAATATTTTTTAACCCCAAATTACTTTAATGCGGTTAGTTATAGGGCTTATAATGGTTATGTGGTTCCTGGTTATGGGAATTTCATCAGCCGCACAAATGTACCAAACACAGGCCGGTACTGTACGGGCAAGTGGAAGGTATAAAGGCGCCGGTGTTACAGGCGTGAGTAATCACCTGTATATGCACTTGAATTATGACAGGGCCGAGATGCACCTGCGGCTGATGATTCCCTCTTTTATTACAAAGAACGATTCGTTGAATGAGCTGCTGCAAACAATGGTGGAACAGGAATTGGTTTTTACCGGTAAAATGAATATTGCTTTTGTTCAAACCAAAAGCCATCCCAAACAAAAATTTGCAACACAGGGTATGTTGTTCTTAAATGGAATAAGCAAAGCTTTTAGTTTCAACAGTATGCTGGAGCATTTTCCACGGGGAAATGCAAGCTGCATCTTGTCTGGCGAGTTTGTTATTAATCTTGAAGAGTTCAACGTTATTAATATTCTTCCGGGAGAAGAAAAAGTAACAGTAAGGTTTAACCAGCTTGTATTAAAGAAACCCGGCGATTAATAATGATTAGTAAACTCTAAATATATTCTAAATATATAAGTTATGAAAAAGGTTCTATGGATAACAGCAGGCATTTTTACAGTGATGCTGTTCGGGTGCAGCGCCACCTATAATGCTGTATCATCCGATTACGACAGGTCTGTTGATTTTAGCAAATACAAAACATTTGCGTGGCTGCCTGATAAAGCAGACACTGCCAATACCCGTTATAACAACGAAATTATAAGAAATAATATCCGCAATTACTTTGGGCAGTGTATGAGCGACCGGGGATATATTTTTGATGGCGAAAACCCGGACCTGCTTTTGCAGTTGGTAATTACAAACGCTAAAAAGGAAAGGGTTATATCATCCTATCCTTCATCCTGGTATTACCGTCCTTATTATTTTGGAAGTCATTATTACAGCCCTTACTCTTACGGGTATTACTACAGGTATTATCCTTCTTATGGGTATGGCTATTCAGGTTATCCCGGATATTCAACCACTCAAAAACAGGAATACGTTAATGGTTCTGTTACATTAAATCTTATTGACCGTAAAGCAAATAAATTAGTCTGGAGCGGAACAGCCGAAGGTGATATTTATGACCCTTCACACATCAGCCACGATTTGCATCCTGCTGTACACAGCCTGTTAAATGAATATCCTGTAAAACCTTTATTGAACCGCAGCCATAAAATCAGATAAAGCAACAGAGAAAAGCATGAAAAAAGATTTAAGATTTTAGCCGGGATATATTGTAAAACAAACAATAAAAATTAAAATATTCATTCACTAAAAAAAATAATAATAATGTCCAAAAAACAATCCACACGAAGAAATTTCCTGCAATTCCTTGGTTTGTCGGTTGGCACCTCTGTGGTAAGTGCGACTGCTCTGGGCGGTATTATTAACGCTGCTGAAATCAAAAAGTTAAATCCCAAACAGCGGGCATTTATGATTCGCTATGGAAAATGGATGAACGAGTTTATGGAAGTGGGTCGTATTAAAAAAGCCGACCCCGGCAATACTGAAAATAATAAGAAGATGGCGACACTTGCAGAAGTTGCTGAAAAATTCAAACCTGAACTCGCTGAATTTATGCAGGACGAAACATTTCGATTAATATATAAGGCATCTATTGAACGGATAACTAAAGAAATATAATATGCAAGACAATTTTGAAATGAAAATTTATAAGGATAAATAGAAAAAACATTTAAATGAAAAACCTAAAGAAATGGCCTGCATTAAGAGAGACAGGAATAAAATTTAAATAATGGAATTAATACAGGCCTGTCTTCTTTATATGTGCAAATAAGATAAAAATGAAAGTTCATAGTCAACATACAAAACATTCGCTCCTTTTTAAAGATATTGGTATTGATACCAACCAGGAACTCGTTGTATTTATGCCTGCCAGTTGCCATGTATGCAAATCAGAAGGTTTCCAGGCGTTAACAAGGCTTTCCATTTCATTTAATGGCGCTGCCATTATTGCTGCATTGAATATAACAAATGATGGCTTGTTGAATGAAGGCGAAATAAGTTTATCTAAAAGCGCCATTCAAAAGCTGAATGTACAAGAAAATGATTTGCTGAATGTGGCGCACGTTGAACCATTGCAATCAATGACACATGTAAGGGCCAAACTGTATGGCAATACGTTGAACCAGCAACAATACGATAAAATTATACAGGATATAGCTGCGGAAAAGTATTCCAATATTTTTCTTTCCTCATTTGTGGCGGCTTGTTCAGGTGATAATATGAAGCTGGAAGAAATATGTTCACTCACAATGGCTATGATAAAAGCAGGGAATAAATTAGAATGGGGAAATGAAATCATCGCAGATAAACATTGTGTTGGCGGGTTACCGGGCAACCGCACCACCATGATTGTTGTACCCATTATTGCATCTCTTGGAATAATGATACCTAAAACATCATCAAGAGCTATCACATCACCGGCAGGTACTGCTGATTCTATGGAAGTGCTTACAAATGTAAACCTCTCCCTTAAACAAATGCACAATGTAGTAGAAAGAGAAAATGGGTGTATAGCCTGGGGCGGGGCTATGAAGCTGAGCCCGGCAGATGATATTATTATTAAAGTTGAACGGGCTCTGGATATCGATAGTGAAGGTCAGATGATTGCTTCCATCCTGTCAAAAAAAGCAGCGGCAGGCGCTACTCATTGTGTAATTGATATACCGGTTGGCAATACGGCAAAAGTAAGAACGATTGATGATGCTATCAATTTATCGCTCAGGCTAAGAGAAGTGGCTGACTACATAGGATTAAATATTCAAACAATTACCTCTGATGGAACACAGCCTGTGGGTAATGGCATTGGCCCTTCATTGGAAGCAAGGGATGTGTTGGATGTATTACAAAATTCTGCCGCTGCACCAAAAGACTTACGCAAAAGGGCTATCACTATCGCAGCAGAAATTTTGCAGTTAACATGGAATGTGGAAAAGCAATTGGCTGAGGATTTAGTAATAAAAAAGGTTGATAGTGGTGAGGCATTTAGCAAGCTCATAAGTATTTGCGAAGCGCAGGGTGGCTTTCATGAGCCAGGGCAAGCCAAATATTGTAAAACGATTGAATCTGCTGCCGCAGGTATTATTTCTGAAATTGACAATAGGAAAATTGCAAGAGTGGCCAAGCTGGCAGGGGCGCCGGATGCTGCAGAAGCGGGTATTGATTTTATGGTTCAGCTTAAGCAGAATATTGGTAAAGGAGAACCTCTCTTTACCATTCACGCCAATTCATCCGGAGAGTTAGAGTACGCATATGACTATTACAAACAAAATGAAAAACAAATAATAAAACTTAATTAATGAGTAACTGCATACTATTTACAATTCCGGGTAATGAAGTGTTGGCAAACTCTTTAATAAAACTGTTGCATGCCGAACCCGGAGAAGCAATCATCCGGCATTTTCCTGATGGGGAAACGTACGTAAAAGTGAATTCGAATGTATATGAAAAGGAAGCTATCATAATATGTTCACTCCAGCATCCTGATGATAAAATATTACCACTTTATTTTCTTGCAAAAACGCTAAAGGAATTCAGGGCCTCACCTGTTACGCTGATAGCGCCATACCTGGCATATATGCGCCAGGACAAAAGATTTACCGACGGTGAATGTATCAGTTCTGATTTGTTTGCCAAATTACTTTCTTCATTTATTGATAAGCTTATTACCGTTGACCCGCATTTACACCGGCGAACCTCACTGGATGAAATTTATTCCATTCATACTTCCGTATTACATGCATCTCATCTTGTTTCAAAATGGATTGATGAAAATATTCAACAGCCTGTATTAATAGGCCCGGATAGTGAAAGCGAGCAATGCGTAAGTAAAGTGGCTGCGGATGCCAATGCTCCTTATATCATACTGGAAAAAATCCGCAAAGGCGACAGCAATGTGAAAGTATCTGTACCGCTGGTTGAGAAATATAAAGAATATACACCGGTGTTGGTTGATGATATTGTATCTACCGGCAATACAATGATAGAAACAATTGGCCACTTAAAGAAAGCAGGTATGAAAGCGCCTGTTTGCATAGGTATTCATGCCGTATTTGCTTCGAAGGCCTATGAAAAGCTGATAAAAGCCGGTGCAGAAAAAGTGGTTACCTCTAATACGATAATTCATCCTTCCAATGTCATTTACCTGGATGAGTTGCTGGCAGAGGAAATTTGTAAAAATAGTTTTGTGGTTGACTAAAATTATAATGTATGAAATCTATTAAAGATATAGACCTGTCTCCAAAACCCGGTAAAAAATACTGGAAAAACTGTCACCGTGAGTGGCGGGAAGAGTTTATTTATTTTTTATTGGTTGACCGGTTTCATGACAGCAATAAAAGGCATAGCGCAGATTTTGATGTAAGGCATTCAGGTTATGGTGAAGATACCCAATTGGTCAAACAATGCGGCGGTACTTTACGGGGCATCATTAGTAATCTCACATACATAAAAAATCTGGGATGTACGGCCATTTGGTTAAGCCCCGTATTTAAAAACAATCCTGAGTCTTATCATGGGTATGCCATTGAAAATTACCTGGAGGTAGATGAACGCTTTGGAACGAAGGATGACCTTGAAGAATTGGTTGCGCAGGCGCATCAGCATGATATGCGGGTGTTTCTTGATATTGTCCTGCATCATTCTGGTGATAACTGGAACTATCCGGATGGCAAACCATACTATTATCATGAAGGAGCCGAATTTGATTTTGGAGAATGGCGATACCCGGACAGGCCTGTTCCCATTGAGTTAAGAAACCCTGCACTGTATGGACGCAAGGGACAAATACAAGATTTTGATGCTTATCCAGAGACCAGGGAGGGCGATTTTTTTACCTTAAAGGCATTTAAGAATGACGAATCAAGAGAAGCTATTCATGTTCAAAAAATATTGACAGCCATACATTGTTACTGGATTAAAGAATTAGATATTGATGGTTTTCGGTTAGATGCAGTAAAACACATGGGAGAATTAGCTATCAGCCGCTTTTGTTCTTATATACGGGAGTATGCCTATTCCCTTGGCAAGAAAAATTTCTTTTTATTTGGCGAAATAGTTGGAGCTGATGCAGTAGCCAGTAAATATGTTGGCCCAAAAACACTCACTACTTATAATGACCAGAACCTTTACTACGGATTAAACTCAGTACTCGATTTCCAGTTATACTTTGCACTGGAGGGTGTGATAAAGGGAAAAGATTCGCCGCATAAATTGATTGAACGCTATGAAGAATTGCAAAAAAATGCCTTAGACCGTGGTGAATATGGCGAATTCCTGGTAACATTTCTTGACAATCACGACCAGATTGGGGATGACTTCAAGCATCGTTTTGGCTACAATGCCGAACCGCAGCAAATTATTGCCGGTGCTGCATTTCTTCTCTGCGCTTTAGGCACTCCCTGTATTTATTACGGAACAGAACAAGGACTTGATGGTTGTGGCAGGGGCGACCGCTATATCAGGGAATGTATGTTCAACCCAAATGATAAAACAACAAATATATTAAATCCCCATTCGGAAATATATAAAGCCATTGCTTCCATTGCACAGTTCAGAAATGAAAGCAACGTGTTAAAGTTTGGCAGGATGTTCATGCGGGAATCATCAAAAGATGGCGTTCATTTTCATTTACCTGATTGTAATAAATGTATCCTCGCTTTTTCAAGAATATTGTTTGATCAGGAAGTGGTTTTTGTTTTTAATTCATCCCCCAGCGACGCAAGGGTAGAAAACATATTAGTGGATTGCCAGTTAAACCGTGAAAAAAAGTGGATGAAACCAATTTACGGTTATAGTAACAATGTGGAAATAATGCATTCCGAGAACCCTGCAAACCCCATGTGTTATATAAAACTGTATTTAAAACCTATGCAATTAGTCATTCTTAAAAATTATTAAAAAATAAAAAATAAACAAAATGAAAACAGTACAACATTTATTAGGAGTAGCGCTGATTGTCATTGCTGCTTCCTGCAATAACCAGTCATCTGATAGTAATAAGTCTAAAGAAATGGGCCATGAACAAATGAAAATGGATACTATGAAAATGGACAGCATGCAAATGAACAATATGAAGATGGATAGTACAATGCATAATAGCCATCAGCAAATGGATTCTATGCGGAAAAAATAACCGGGTGTAAAAGGAACTACATCATCGCAGCCTATGCTCAATGGTGCGATAGTGTGGGGGTGACATTATAATTTAAATTCTCATAACCTCAAAACTTTAAGAAGATGGGCTTATTGAATCATGAACCAGGTATGTTTTTTTGGGAAATCATAGCCTTTGCAATTTTTATGGTTATTCTGAAAAAAACAGCCTGGAAACCCCTGGTATCCTATTTACGGCAACGGAGAAAAACCATTTCAGATTCACTTCTTCATGTTGAAAAAGTAAAATGGGAAGTAAATGAATTAAAAAATCAGCATGAAATTTTGAGAAAAAAAACATATGACGGGATATCCGCTCTGCGAAAGGACACAAAAGAATATACTACTAACCTGCTTCTGGAGGCGGGACAGCAAGCACAAATGGATTATGAATTTATAATGAAAGAGGCAAAATTCGATATTCAAAGATTAGAGCAGGAAGCAGTAATTGACATAAAAAATAAAATAGGCACTTTGGTTGTGGAAGTTTCAGAATCTGTATTACGCAAAGCATTATCTGAACCGGGTGAGCAGGAAAGGTATATTAACAGACTATTAGTAAAGACTAATCTGAACATGGCTACTTACGATAATAAAAAATAATATATTTTTTTAGATGTCAGGCATACTAAAGCCTGATAAAATAATTACAAAGCAACTAAGTACAATTAGAAATTAAAATGAGCATCACAATTAAAAGAGTATATACCTATTTTGCTGCAAACAGTGTTGTGGCGCTGCACATATTGATTGGGGTGAGTGTTTATTATTTACTTATCCACCCCATTACTATGGCAATATATTGGTTTGAGTTTAATAATAACAATCAAACAAATTTTACGCTGGCTGATATAATTGCCCAAAGATTCCTGCATGCATTTTCTCTGCATATGACAGGCATGTCGTTAATATTTCCTGTACCCGGGGCAATATCTGGAACTGCTTCAGGAATTTATTACAAGCGTATCCGGAATAAAAACAAACTTCTGATAAAACAGGAGCAATTTATCAGTCGTGATATTGAACAAACAATTAAACTTGGTGAAAACGAATACACAGAATTCAAATCTTCAATCCGCTATGACTATTCAAAAAAAGCTACTAATAAGGAATTAGAAATAGTAATCGTAAAATCTATTGCCGGGTTTATGAATGGCAATGGCGGGAAACTAATTATTGGTATAGCTGACAATGGCGAAGTTCCCGGATTAGCACATGATTATGCAACGCTTAGAAACAAAAACCGTGACGGATTTGAACGTAGAGTTTACGAAATAATAAGTTGCTTTCTTGGAGCAGAATTTTGTTCACTTGCCCACATTTATTTTCATACCAGGCAAGAAAAAGAATTTTGTGTTATAAACATCGGAAAGTCATCATCCCCTGCTTACGTAAATTCAGAAAAAAACACCATTTTCTATTTACGAACAGGTAATGCAACAATCCCGCTGTCCGTTAAAGAAACAGTGAACTATATCCAATTAAATAAAATCAAATAGAATGAAAAATGAATTATTAATTCCTCCTGTTTTTAGTTTACTGACTTTTATGACTTTGGTTAGGATAGCCAAACTCGGCACGGAAGACAATGTTCTGTATTCCAAATGAGAAAACAATGCGAAATAAATATTCAAATACAGGGATAACAACAAATTATGAAACATAGAAAAACAACCATTTTCGAAAAGCTTTCACATTACGCAACAGTGTTTACAGGCACTACCAAAGCTTTCATTATTGCATGCCTTACTATTGTGATATGGTTACTCACAGGACCCCTTTTTCATTTTTCAGATACCTGGCAACTGGTAATAAACACAGGGACTACAATTATCACCTTTTTAATGGTGTTCCTTATTCTGCGCATGCAGAATAAAGATTCACATGCCTTGCATCTTAAATTAAACGGGTTGATTGCTTCGCTGAAAGGTCCAAGTAACAGATTAATTGATGTGGAGGATTTAAGTGAAAAAGAACTTGAAATATTGAGCAGTTATTTCCGCAGGTTAAGTATGATGGCAAAAAAAGAAATGGATTTATCGCAATCTTATTCAATTGAAGAAGCAGAAGAATTGCATGAGGAAAAATATGCTAAAGACATATATTGAATTACAGTAGCTGAAAGTTCCACCAAAATATAGAAAGATTTAACTGGTGTCCGTAAACATATTGGCTGAGAAAATAATAGTTTTGGTTTTTATTAATGAATATAACTATATGTATATCTGTATGACTAAAATTCCCTGCTAAGGTAAGCAGGATCATAGTTTCTGTCTTTACGGTCATATTTCTTTACCGAAATGAAAAAAAACATGTTGAAGCAGAAAAATGTAAGTTTTAAAAAAGGAGAAATGATAAAAATAGCTGAAATATTAAAGGCAGTGGCACACCCTGACCGATTAGCGATATTGAACCTTTTATGTAAAAGTAGTGATAAAAGGCTCGGAGTGAAGATGATTTACGAGGAATTGAATATGCAACAGCCCATCGTGTCAAGACACCTGAATATATTGAAAAATGCAGGTGTGGTAAAGAGGTTACAGGAAGGCCAAAAATGTTTTTATTCATTGTGCTTTGAGAATCAGGCAGTCAAATCACTATCCGGGTGTTTTTGCTGAACTGGGCCAGAGCTATTAATTAAACTGTTATAGTCGTGAGTAGATGAATGTATAATCATTAAAATACAAAGCGAATGAATGATTATCTAAATACCAATCTCAATTCCCTCATTGCAAAAGTGCATGATGAAGGGATTGAAAAAGCAAAGGAGGAGGCGCAGCAAATTATTGCGGAAGCAAAGAAACAAGCTGATGAATTGCTGAAGGAAACAGAACAACGGATTGCAAAGATGGAGGCCTGGTCAGCAAGTGAATTGAACCGAATTCGTGAAAATTTAAACAGCGAACTGAAAGCAGTGGCGCAGCAAACGGTAAACACCATCAAAGATGAACTTGCCGGTGTAATAAGTAACAGGATTGTATCACAGGGTATCAGTGATGCACTAAATGAAAAAGCATTTTTACAAAACATAATTTCAACCGTTCTGCAAAAGTGGCAACCTGCTGATGGAAATTTTGAATTGGAATTACTTTTAAACAGCAACGATGAATCACAACTGCGTGATTTTTTTGAACAGCGGATAAAAAAAGAATTGGTAACGGAAGTGGAAATTGTAGTTGAAAACAAAATTAAAAGCGGCTTTAAGATTGCTGTTAAAAACGAAAATTATTATGTAAGTTTTTCAGACGAAGACTTTGAACATTTTTTTAAAGGGTATCTGCGTAAAAGAACACTTGAGTGGATTTACGGAACAAAACAAAATAACCATGAGTAAGCAACAGTATTTTTATTTAATCGCCGGTTTGCCAGACCTTACTTTAGCGGACACACATTTACCGTTTACTGCAAAGACATTTCTTGATGACATGAAAAATAAAACAGTAACGAAAGATTTCGAACTGCTAAACTGGTTGTATTATGCAAGGGACAATCACAACCTGCTCAGCATTTTGTTTAATAAAAATCGCCTGCCACTGTTTGAAGGTCGTTACTCCTTGCAGGAATTAAAAAAAGGAATTGAGGGAAATTTTCCGGCGCCCGGTTACATGAGTGCTTTCATATCCATGTTCAAAGAAAATAAAAGCCGCTATACCGAAGCTGAGTGGGAGACCAAACTTACTGAAGCTTATTTCAAAGAAGCAATGAAAACCGGGAATAAGTTTTTAACCCAGTGGATGGAATTTGAATTGAACCTGAAAAACCTTCTGCTCCTGATGAGTAACCGTAAACAACCGCTTCCTTTTTCTGAAATTATTATGGACGCAAATGAAATAGCTGCACTGATGAAAGAAAACCCCGCTGCTGATTTCAGTACGCAGCCATCCATTGATTTTATGGGCCAGGTTGTAAAAATTATTGAAATGGAAAATATAATTGAACGTGAAAAGAAAATTGATGCGCTGCGATGGAAGAAGCTCGAAGAAATGACTTTCTTCAGCTATTTCACAGTAGAGGCAATTTTAAGTTTCATCATTAAACTAATGATAATTGAAAGAGGGGCAATGTTGAAAAAGGAAGAGGGGAAAGATTTTCTCCCATCCATGCTGAATGCATTTACAGAAAAAAATAAAATACCCGTAGCAGAAAATTGAAATAATGAGAACAGGTAAAGTAAAAGCAATTGTTTCAAACCTCGTAATCGTAACAGCAGATGGCGCCGTGGCGCAGAATGAAATTTGCCACATTCTTCTTGGAGAAATTTTTCTCAAAGCAGAAGTTATAAAAACTGCTGGCGATGATGCGTATGTGCAGGTATTTGAAAGTACAAGAGGATTGAAAGTGGGCGATGAAGTGATTTTCCAGGGACATTTACTTGAAGTTAGTCTTGGACCGGGCATCCTCACCAAAAAATATGATGGTCTGCAAAACGACCTTGATAAGATTGAAAGCATTTTTCTCAGCCGTGGCACTTACACCGATGCATTAGATATGAATAGTGAATGGGATTTTATTCCGCTCGTAAAAAACGGTGATATGGTTGTTGCAGCAAGCTGGCTTGGTGAGGTAAAAGAAAAAAATATACCACATAAAATAATGGCGCCATTTATACTTGACGGAGAATTTAGCGTAAAGAAAATTGCAGATGCAGGAAGGTATAAATTGACAGATACAATCGCCACACTCGAAGATAAACAAGGCAATGAAACAGCAATAACGATGGTGCAGAAGTGGCCCGTGATAAAGACATTGAAAGGATATAAAGAAAAAATAAGGCCATATAAATTATTGGAAACAGGAATACGGATTATTGATATGATGAACCCGATGGCTGAAGGTGGAACGGGATTTATTCCCGGTCCCTTTGGTAGTGGAAAAACTGTACTGCAACATGCCATTGCACGTCAGGCAAAAGTAGATGTGGTAGTTGTGGTTGCCTGCGGTGAACGTGCTAACGAGATTGTAGAAATCTTCACGGAGTTTCCGCAGCTTGACGACCCTCAGACAGGCGGTAAACTCATAGACAGGACTGTTATCATCGCCAATACTTCCAACATGCCTGTTGCATCACGTCAGGCATCTGTTTATACGGGGATGACGATAGCGGAATATTACCGTGCGATGGGATTAAAAGTTTTAGTGCTTGCTGACAGTACTTCCCGGTGGGCACAGGCTTTAAGGGAAATATCAAATCGAATGGAAGAACTCCCGGGGCCAGATGCCTACCCAATGGATCTGCCTGCGGTTGTTTCCGGTTTTTATGCACGGGCCGGCCAGGTAAAATTAGTAAACGGGAAAGATGGCAGTATTACATTTATCGGCACAGTGTCGCCGGCAGGCGGAAATTTAAAAGAGCCGGTAACAGAAGCTACAAAAAAAGCTGCACACAGTTTTTATGCATTGTCACAGCGCCGTGCAGACAGCAAACGCTATCCTGCTATTGATGCAATTGAAAGCTATTCCAAGTTTCTCGACTATCCTGAACTTGTCAGCTATATGCACCAGACCATTGCACAAAACTGGAAAACGGAAGTAGTAAAAATGAAAGACCGTTTATTCAAAGGCCATGAAGCAATGGAACAGATAAGCATCCTTGGGGATGATAATGTTCCGGTTGATTACCATGAAACATTCTGGAAATCTGAGTTGATAGATTTTGTCATTCTTCAGCAGGATGCTTTTGATAGCGTGGATGGGTTTACATCATTAGAGCGTCTGAAATACATGCAGCAAAAAATTTCTGAAATCTGCGAAGCATCTTTTCACTTCTCTGCTTATGAAGAAGTGGGTGTTTATTTCAGGTCTATTATTAATGCATGGAAACAAATCAACTATTCAGCATTTCAATCAGAAGAATTTAAAAACTTCAACAGGCAATTGGATGAAATTGTAAATGAAAGAAAACAAACAAATGGAAACGTTACCGTTTAAAAAAATATATACCCGGGTTATTCAGATAACCAAAGCCACCTGCACACTCGAAGCTACGGGAGTGGGTTGTGAGGAGATGGCATTGGTTGATGGCAAATCTGCACAAGTGATAAAAATCAATGGCAGGCAGGTTACACTGCAGGTGTTTGAAGGAACGGAAGGGATTAAAACAGATGCCGAAGTTGTATTCCTTGGCAAAGCGCCATCCTTAAAAGTAAGCGATGAAATGGGTGGACGATTTTTCAATGCATACGGTGTGCCGATTGACGGCAAATATACTCCGCATGGAAAAGAAGTGGAGATTGGCGGGCCGTCAATAAACCCTGTGAGAAGAAAGCAGCCTTTTGATTTAATAGAAACAGGCATTGCCGGAATTGATTTGAACAACACGCTGCTTGCCGGTCAAAAAATCCCCTTCTTCGCTGATACCGACCAGCCTTATAATGCTGTTATTGCACTTGTAGCGCTCCGCTCCAATGCCGACCGCATCATTCTTGGCGGCATCGGTCTTTCCAATGATGATTACCTGTATTTCAAAAATCTTTTTGTTAATACAGATATGCCGGAAAAAATTGTCGGCTTTATCAATACTACTGAAGATCCAACCGTAGAACGCTTACTTATTCCTGATATGGCATTGTCTGCGGCAGAATATTTCGCTATTGAAAAAAATGAAAAGGCGCTGGTCTTGCTCACTGACATGACATTGTATTGTGATGCACTCAGCATTGTGGCCAATCGCATGGACCAGATACCTTCCAAAGACAGCATGCCCGGTTCGCTGTATAGCGACCTTGCAAAAATTTATGAAAAGTCGGTACAACTTCATTCAGGCGGTTCCATCACCATCATTTCTGTAACTACAATCTCAGAAGGCGACATTACACATGCCATTCCTGACAACACCGGTTACATCACGGAAGGACAATTGTTTTTAAGAAGAGATACCGAAATAGGAAAAGTAATCATTGACCCGTTCCGCAGTTTATCAAGATTGAAACAACTCGTGATTGGAAAGCAAACAAGAGAAGACCATCCGCAGGTGATGAATGCCGCTATCCGCTTGTATGCCGATGCAGCGAATGCAAAAACAAAATTAGAAAACGGGTTTGATTTGAGCGACTATGATAAACGTACCCTAAAGTTTGCAAAAGAGTATGCACAGCAATTACTTGCCATTGATATTAACGTGGATATTACGAAGATGCTGAATACTACCTGGAATTTATTCAGAAGAAATTTTAAGCCCGAAGAACTCGGCATCAAGTCAAAATATATTGAACAATACTGGGAGAAAGCAACTGAGATGGAAGATGAACATTCTTTAATGGATGAAAATATGAACCCTGCAAACACTTCCTTTAAACAACGGAATAAAACAGAAGTGAAATGGCAATAAAATTTCAATACAATAAAATTTCGTTGCAGGAAATGCAGAAACAACTGAAAGTGCGGTTGGATGCTTTGCCCGTAATTAAATATAAAGAAGCCATCCTGCGAACTGAAGCGGAAAAAGCAAAAAGAAAGAGGATTGAACTGGAACGAAGTATTGAAAGCAAAATACAGCACTATGAATACATGAACATACTGTGGCAGGAATTTCCGCAGGATGTGATAACTGTAAGCGAAATTAAAACAAGCATGAAGAATATTGCGGGAGTAAAAACACCGCAGTTTGAAAATGCAGAGTTTGAGTTAAAACCACTTTGTCTGTTCAACCAGCCACTCTGGGTTTCTGACGGAATTACCTTGCTGAAGGAATTGGTACGGCTTTCCATCGAGAAGGAATTATTGAGCATCAGAACAACATTATTAGATGCGGCAAGAAAAAAAACTACGCAGAAGGTTAACCTGTATGAGAAAGTACAGGTGCCGGATTATCTCAATGCCATTTCAAAAATTAAAAAGTTTATGAACGATGAAGAAAGTTTGGGCAAGGCAACGCAAAAAATTATGAAGAAACGAATTTTATCCATCTAAAATCAAGAGACATGATTGTGCCAATGACAGAATTTTCAATGCTTATTTTCCACGGGGATTATGATGCTTTTTTACCTGAGCTCAGAAAAATTGGCGTTTTTCATATAGCTGAAACAAATAAAGAGGATGATGCAGACCAAACACAACGCCGCCAAATGATAACAGAAATAAATGATGCCATTGTATTTCTTGATACACATGAACCGGAAAGTAATGCTCCATCAATTGATGAAGGCCAAACGATTCCTGAAATTTTGGAGCAGGTAAAACAAGTGAAAGAAAAATTGGAAGAAACTGTTTCCGAAGAGTTGAAAAAAACCCTTGAACAGTATGCAACTACTTACCTTCCTTCCCTGCAAAAAAGAAAAACAGAACTCGAAGATGCGTATGAACTAAACCGGGTGATAAAAAATACGCAGGATGCTGCTGAAGGAAAAATAAAAATCCTTGAAGGATTTGTTCCCCGGCCCCAGAAAAAAATGTTTTCAGAATTTCTCGACAGCAAAGGAATTGTACACATCAAAAACCGGGCACGGTTTTCTGATAACCCTCCCATACTGTTGCACAACAACTGGTTCAGCCGCCTCTTTGAACCTATCGGAAGTTTGTTCTCCTTACCTGCTTACAAAGATTTAGACCTCACCGTATTTTTCGCACCATTCTTTGCCATGTTCTTCGGTTTCGGGATGAACGATGCCGGTTATGGATTGATATTACTTATAGGTGCAACTGTAATGAAATTGCTGGGAAAACCGAAAATTAAAAAATCCTATCTCACTCTGGTGCAACTGCTTGGTGTCATCACATTTTTCTTTGGACTTCTTACGGGAAATATTTTTGGAGTTTCCATTGCTGAATTTCCAGGCCTTTCCTTTTCAAAAGAGTTATTCCTCCGGGACAAACAGATTTTTACCCTTGCCATTGCCATCGGATTTGTACAAATTTTATTTGGAATGGTATTGCAGGGATTGAACAAGATGATAAAATTTGGATTTAAATATGGTCTTCCGCAAGTGGGATGGATAATGATTATCCTGCATCTGATAAATATGTTCTATTTTAAAATTCTTCCCATGTATTCACACATTGACATTTATATAGGGTTGGCTTTAATTATATTTTTTGCTGACCCCGAAGCCGGTTTTTTCAAAGGTATCGGCACGGGTATTTGGGAATTATTTGGCATCACTGGTCTTATGGGTGATGTACTTTCTTACATCCGCCTTTTTGCACTTGGTGTTTCAAGCGCCATCCTTGCCTTGGTCATTAACAGTATTGCATTACAGATTGAAAAAGTGTCGTACATCGGTCCTGTGCTTTTTCTCATTGTTTTACTTTTTGGTCACACATTAAATCTCTTTGTGGCTTCGTTGGGTGCATTCGTGCACACCATGCGGCTCACGTTTGTAGAGTTTTATAAAAATGCCGGATTCACCGGAGGTGGAAACCCATATAAACCGTTTACAATTGTTTCAAACTAAAAATAAAATCATCATGACAAATTTATTGATAGCATATACAGGACTTGCGTTAATGATAATACTTCCCGGTATAGGAAGTGCAATTGGTGTTTCCATTGGAGCTAACGCTACCATAGGTGCATTAAAGAAAAAGCCGGACGGTTTTGGAAACTACATGTTGCTTAGCGCCCTTTCGGGCACACATGGCTTATTCGGATTTGCAGCATTTTTTATTTTTTATTCAAAAGGGATTTTTATTCCTGCCATTTCTCCTCTTGCCGCATCAGCCGTGTTTGCTGCAGGAGCAATATTCGTTGTGGCAACTTATGCCGCCATCAGGCAGGGGCAAATTTGCGCCAATGGTATTGCCGAAATTGCTTCAGGTAATGATGTGTTTGGTAAAACGATGATATTGGCAGTGTTCCCGGAATTGTATTCCATTCTTGCATTTGCCGCTGCATTTCTAATCAGTAATAAATTATAATCAAGTAAAGTAATAATATGTTAATAGAAACACATTTAAGTAAAATTAAAACTCAAAATAACTTATGGTACAAGCGCTCATAAAATTTGCTTTAGGAAACCGGTTCATGGTTTTACTGATAGCAGCCGTTCTTTTTGTTTGGGGCTTTAATTCAGTTAAGGAAAATCCGATTGATGCCATACCGGATTTGTCTGAAAACCAGGTCATCGTTTTTACGGAATGGATGGGGCGCAGCCCGCAGTTGATGGAAGACCAGATTACTTATCCGCTGGTATCTAACCTTCAGGGTATTCCCCGTATCAAAACAATCAGGGGAACATCCATGTTCGGGATGAGTTTTGTGTATGTAATTTTTGAAGATAATGTTGACATTTACTGGGCCCGTACCCGTGTATTGGAACGATTAAACTATGCACAACGATTATTACCTCCGGGCATTACTCCTGCTTTAGGGCCAGACGGTACAGGTGTTGGACATGTTTTCTGGTATCATCTCGACGCACCAAAAATGGATTTAGGTGAGCAACGGGCATTACAGGATTGGTATATAAAGTTTGCATTGCAAACGGTGCCTGGTGTTGCCGAAGTAGCATCATTTGGAGGTTTTGAGAAACAATACCAGATTGTATTAGACCCGGTAAAGCTGCAGTTTTATAATGTTTCACTCATGGATGTAATGAATAAAGTAAAAGCCAACAATAATGATGTGGGTGGGCGAAAATTTGAAATGAGTGATATGGCTTATGTAATTCGTGGGCTGGGCTATATTAAAAGTAAAGAGGATGTAGAGAATATTTCATTAGGGCAATACAACGGCATCCCCGTAAGAGTAAAAGATTTAGGCAGTGTGCAAATGGGCGGAGACTTGCGTTTAGGCATTTTTGACGAGAATGGAAAAGGAGAAGTGGTTGGGGGAATTATAGTAATGCGGTATGGTCAAAATGCAGATAAGGTAATAACTGCAGTTAAAGACAAAATGAAAGAAGTGGAAAAAGGACTTCCACCTGGCGTGTCATTTAAAACTTCCTATGACAGAAGCGGATTAATAGAGGCGGCTATTGAAACCGTGAAAGGGAAATTAATAGAAGAAATAATTGTGGTGTGTATTGTAGTGTTGATTTTTCTTTTTCACTGGCGCAGCGCTTTGAGTATTATTATTCAAATTCCTCTGACAATTGCCATCAGTTTTATTCTGCTAAATGCATTTGGCCTCTCATCAAATTTAATGTCTTTAACAGGTATCGCATTAGCCATTGGGGTAATAGTGGATAATGGAATTATCATGTCTGAAAATAGTTATCGCCAACTTTCTGAATGGCAAAATAGTGATCACCCTGAAAAAAGTTTATAGTATGAATTTATTTAAAAAATTAAAAGCTCGTTTTAACAAAAAAAGTAAACCTGCCTACCGGAAAATTCCCGAGGACATTAGAATGTCAATTATAGAACGTGCATGCCAGCAGGTATCCAGGGGGGTATTCTTTTCCACCATTATTATTATTGCTTCTTTTCTGCCAGTATTTCTTTTGACAGGGCAGGAAGGAAAATTGTTTCATCCCCTGGCTTATACCAAAACATTTATTCTGGCGGTAGATGCAATATTGGTACTAACGCTGGCCCCCGTGCTTATTTCATTTTTTATGAAGGGTAAGTTTTTACCAGACAATGCTAACCCGGTAAACCGGATACTTGAACGAATTTACGAGCCCGTTATTCGGGCCTGTATTAAAAGAAAATGGGTAACACTTGGTGTAAATATAACAGCATTAATAATAAGTGTGCCGCTGGTTATGGGGCTTGGCCGTGAGTTTATGCCCCCGCTGGACGAAGGGTCATTGTTATTTATGCCGGTAATGATGCCTGATGTTTCCAATTCAGAAGCTAAGCGTTTATTACAGGTTCAGGATAAAATTATTACTACTGTACCGGAGGTAGCACATGTAATGGGTAAAGCAGGAAGGGCGTACACTGCAACCGATAACTCCCCCATCAGCATGGTAGAAACAATTATTATGCTCAAACCAAGAAAGGAATGGAGAAAGGGGTTCACTAAAGACAGTATCATTAATGAATTAAACAGAAAGCTTCAAATACCCGGTGTTGTGAATGGCTGGACACAGCCTATTATTAATCGCATTAACATGCTTTCTACAGGTATCCGTACCGATGTTGGCATTAAAGTGTTTGGTCAGAATTTAGATACCATTTATGCCTTTGCACAACAGGTAGAGAAAGCGCTAAGAGGTACCCCGGGCGTTAAAGATTTGTATGTAGAACCCATAAGTGGCGGGAAATATATTGATATAGCAATAAAGCGGGAAGAAATTGGAAGATACGGATTAAGTATTGACGATGTAAATGCGGTGGTAGAAAGTGCACTGGGCGGAATGCGGCTTACCACCACCATTGAAGGGCGCCAGCGTTTTTCCGTGAATGCACGTTTTGCACAGGATTTCCGCAATAACATCCAGGCATTAAAAAGATTGCAGGTGCAAACGATGAGCTATGGCCCCATACCGCTGGAAGCAGTGGCAAACGTAAAAATTACTGAAGGCCCCCCGATGATTAACTCAGAAAATGCGATGCTCAGAGGAACTGTACTATTTAATGTAAGGGAACGAGATCTCGCCGGCACCGTCGAGGAAGCACAAAAAAAACTGAACGCCATGATTACAAAAATGCCCAAAGGGTATTATCTCAACTGGAGTGGTAATTATGAAAATCTGATACGTGGTGAGAAAACACTTAAAATGATATTACCAATTGTATTGGTAATCATTTTTATGTGCATGTATTTTGCCTTTCACTCTGTAAGGGAAGCCTTCTTTAGCCTCATCTCTATTCCTTTTGCCCTGATTGGCGGAGCCTATTTTGTTTATTTCTGGGGAGTGAATCTATCAGTAGCTGTATCGGTTGGCTTTATTGCATTATTTGGTTTAGCAGTAGAAACAGGGATTGTAATGGTAATTTACCTTAACGATGCGATGCAGCAATTAGTTGCTAAAAAAGGCAATTCCCGGGAAACTATTACTAAAGCCGATTTAAAAGAATATGTTATAGCAGGCGCTGCCAAAAGGTTAAGGCCAAAATTGATGACGGTGAGTGTTTCATTATTTGGCTTGGTTCCCATACTCTGGAGCACGGGTGTAGGCAGTGATGTAATGATACCGATTGTACTGCCGATGGTTGGCGGGGTGCTTACTTCATCCACACATATTCTTTTGGTAACACCTTTAATATTCTTAATGCAGAAGGAATACGAGTTAAGAAAGCATGGAAAAATAGATGTATTGGAAACAAAACATTAATCAAACAAGTATGAAACAGGATATAAAATCTTTTTCAAAAATAGTAACTGTTGTAGCTGTATTGCTCATAGTGCTGAACGGGTGCAGCCAAAAGATTTATAAGGATATACAAAGCGCTTCCGACAAGGTTGTTGACTTTAAACAATACAAAACTTTTGCCTGGCTGCCGGATAAGGATTCCGCAGATGCATCAACCATTTTTGGATTGATGCGGAATAATACTGTGAACTATTTTACGCATTGTATGGGTGAAAGAGGCTACAAAGCCAATGTGAACAATCCGGATGTTTTGCTGGAACTGATCATTAAAAGTGAAACAAAAGAAAAGGAAAATCCAACTCTTCCAGCACCCTATAGTACAACAACGGTTACCACTTATGCAAACCCCTACCTGCATCCATTGTCCAACCCGTTCAAGTACACTAAACCTTTTACTTATAAATATTTCAATTATCCGCCGCAAAACCCATTACCGAAAGAAACTTATTTAAAAAATTCAATTACACTAAATGTTATTGACAGAACACAGCAAAAAATAGTTTGGAGTGGAACGGCTAAAGCAGATTTATACGATACAGCTTACCTGCAAATGAACCTGCATCCTGTTGTATATGATATACTGAAACAATACCCTGTAAAACCATATTATAAGCACCGCAATAAAACCAAAAGCAAATTAAACCATGGCCAGTAATAAACCAATATTAGTAACGAAGTATAGCGGCGAAACAGAAGTGTTCAATCCGGAAAAATTATTACATGCTTTAAAAAAAACGGGAGCAGGTGAAAAACTTGTCACTGATATTCTTATTGATGTAGAAAGCAGGCTGTATGAGGGAATCCCAACAAAAAAAATTTACAAAATGGCCATGAGTAAATTAAAAAGCCGGTCAAAGCCAATGGCCGCCCGGTTTCATCTGAAACAGGCGATTATGGAATTGGGGCCATCAGGGTTTCCTTTTGAGAATTTTGTTGCTGCTTTACTAAAAGAACAGGGTTTTGCTGTTCAGGTTGGTGTAACTGCAGAAGGCAAATGTGTTAAGCATGAAGTGGATGTAATTGCCGAAAAGGATAACCGGCATTTTATGATTGAATGTAAATATCACAATCAACCGGGAAATGTATCCAATGTAAAAATCCCTCTTTATGTGCACTCCCGCTTTCTTGATGTAGAAGAACAATGGAAACAAATACCGGGGCATAGTATGAAGTTTCACCAGGGCTGGGTAGTTACCAATACAAGATTAACAACTGATGCTGTTCAATATGGTTCTTGTGCAGGCCTGCATTTGTGGTCGTGGGACTATCCGTATGGACAAGGGCTGAAAGATATTATTGATGAAACAGGTTTATATCCACTAACCTGTCTTACCACCTTAAGTGCCCGTGAAAAAAATGAATTATTAAATAAGCATATCGTGATGTGTAAAGAACTGTGTCATAACCCGCAATTATTATCACAAATCGGTATTGAAAAAGAAAGGGCTGAAAGAATTATAAAAGAAGGAAATGAATTATGTCATTCACTCATTCAAAAAAAGAATCACTAGTGTATCAGTCAGGCAATTTAATCTTAAGTTATAATAACACCACCATAACGGTAAAAGAACAAAAATTAAAAATTATAAAATCAATTTAAAATGAAAACGAAATATTATTACTCCGTTGTTTTAGTTTTTTTTATGCCGGCTTTAATCTCATGTAATTCAGGAGGAAGTAAAGCAAGCAATAATACAACGTCTCCTTCGGTTAAATTTTCAGATTCAGCCATTACTAAACTTCCAAATAACCAGGTATGTATGGTTAACAACAGATTTATGAAGGCAGTGCAAATTGCAGTTCCTTTAAATAATAAAACTTATTACGGTTGTTGCGAAGGATGTGTAAAAACATTGAATGAAGATTCTACTTCCCGTTTTACATCTGACCCTTTATCGGGAGAACAGGTTGACAAAGCAATTGCATTTATAATTGGGAAGCCCGGTTCAACAGAAGATGTTCTTTACTTTAAGACCGAAGCAAATGGTAAAGAATACTTTAAAAAAAAGTATATCCAAAACCGTAAGTAAAAGTTGGGGGGGCAAAACCGATTTGAATTTAAGAATAACATGAATACAGTAATATACAGCACACACAAATTTGAAAAAGAGAACCTGCTTAGAGCAAATGGCAGCAAACATAATCTCAGGTTACTGGATGTTCCCTTAACCGGTGAAACAGCTTTTTTAGCAAAAGGGGCTAAAGCCGTATCCATATTTGTAAACGATGATGCGTCTGCTTCTGTACTTGAGAAACTAAAGGAGTCAGGCATACAATTTCTTGTACTTCGGTCTGCAGGATACAATCATGTAAATCTTGAAAAAGCAAAACAACTGGGTTTTCGTATTGCCAGGGTACCTGCTTATTCTCCTTATGCAGTGGCAGAACATGCTGTTGCTTTAATGCTTGCATTAAACCGTAAACTTATCCGTGCCAATAACCGGGTGCATGAATTAAATTTTTCTTTAGATGGGTTAACCGGATTTGATATGCACGGTAAAACAGCGGGCATTATCGGTACCGGGCAAATTGGAGCCGTGGTTGCAAGGATATTATATGGATTTGATTGCAAAATTCTTGCTACCGACCAGGTAGAAAATGAAATGCTTAAAGTGAAATATGGCATTATTTATACGGATTATGAAAAGCTATATAAAGAGTCTGATATAATTACGCTGCATGTACCACTTACACCTGCTACACGTTACATAATAAATAAAGAAACGATTGGTAAAATGAAACCCGGTGTAATGCTCATCAATACCAGCCGGGGCGCTTTAATTAATACAAAGGATGCTATCGAAGGTCTCAAAAACCGGCAAATTGGTTTTTTGGGTATTGATGTTTATGAAGAAGAATCAGGGCTGTTTTTTGAAGACCATTCTGAAGATGTGTTGCAGGATGATACCATTTCAAGGCTGCTGACTTTTAATAATGTGCTTATCACAAGTCACCAGGCTTTTTTAACTCATACAGCTTTGGATAACATTGCCGCAACCACTATTCATAATCTTGATTGTTTTGAAACCAACAGTAAATGTGAAAATGAATTATAGAAATGAAAAAAACACTTGAAACTATAAAACTATTTGGCATTTACAGTATGATAACGGGAATCGTATTGCTTGTATATCCTCATGTTGTACTTCCAATTTCCGGCATTGCAGAACCGGTTAATGCATGGATGAGAATGCCGGGGTTTGTATTGATGTGTTCTTCTTATTACTATATCCGTTCAGCTTTTTCCGGAAATATTGAATTTGCTAAATGGACAATACCTGCACGGTTTGCTGCTCCCGTTGTTGTTACTATATTAATTGTTGCAGGATTGGCCTCTAAAACATTTTTGCCCTTTGGCATTGCTGATGGTTTAGGCGGGCTTATGGACTTTTATTGTTTTACAAAATGAAAAGAAAAATAATATTGAAAGAAAAATAATATCTCAGCTTTAAAAAAATATTATGAAGAAAATACTTTATTTACTTTTTGGCTTTACCATTTTAAATGCGATGCCGGCAAATGCACAAATGCCAACAAGCATCAATGCTATTCTGGATTCGATACAGGCTAGTAATCCGTCTTTGAAAATGTATGATGCAGAAGTACGTTCATTGGATGAAGCTGCCAAAGGCGCTAAAAGCTGGATGGCTCCTGAACTGGCGTCCGGATTTTTTATGACGCCTTATACCCCCCGCTACTGGAAGTCAATGAATGGGCAGCCCGGCATGGGGCAATATACCATAGCAGCGCAACAAATTATACCCAACCCTAAACGGCTGAATGCAGATTATAAATACATGTCGTCCATGTCATCTGTAGAAAAGGAAAAGAAAGCCTACACATTGAATCAACTATATGCTGATGCAAAGAAAAATTATTATGAATGGATAGTTATCAAAAAGCAATTGTTGATTTTAGATGACAATGAAAAACTTCTGAATTATATGATTCAAAGCGCTGAGATACGCTATAAAAACGGTCTTGAAAAGATTAATGCGTACTATAAAGCTAAAGCTGCAATTGCGAATGTTCAAAGCATGAGGGTTATGCTGGAGAATGAAATCAAACAAAGAAAATATAATATCAACACATTAATGTATCGTGATAAAACGCTTGAATTTGATATTGATACTTTGTTTACATTAAAAAACTATCAAAATCTGGCTTTTGATACTGCATTATTTGTAACCAACAGAAGCGATATAAAAGCTATTGAAAAGGAAATGTATGTGAATATATTAAAACAGGAAACCGAGAGAACAAGGCTGCTGCCCGAATATGGTGTACGGTTTGAAAATGCCTATGGATGGGCCAAACAACCCTTGCAGTTCTCTGCAATGGTATCGGTTCGTTTGCCCATGGCAAGGTGGTCAGCTAAAATGAATAAAGCGAACATTGAAAGCCTGAAATGGAAAAATGAATCTTTGAATCAACAAAAGAAAATAATTTTAAATGAATCAACAGGTATGGCTTATGGTATGCGAACTGGCATTCTCAATAAAAGCAAACAAATCAAATTGTATGAAGAAAAAATAATTCCGGCATTAAGGCGTAACTATCAAACTTATCAGTTAGCCTACGAACAAAACACTGAGGAGTTGTTTCAATTGTTTGATGCCTGGGAAACTCTCAACATGACCCAGCTTGAATATTTAAAACAATTACAGGAGTTACTGACAATGCAGGTGGAACTGGAAAGAATTTTACAAATAAAATAATTATTCATTTTTAAATATTTCAACTATGAAACGCAGAGAGTTTATAAAAAACACAGGTTTAGGAGCAGGCAGCTTATTAACAGCAGGTTCCATTGTAACCTTTATGGCAGCATGTAAAAAGAATAACATGATGAATGGTGGCGGCATGAATATGGGCGGACAGCCCATTCCTGTAACAGAAGGAAGCTTCAGCAGGTTGCTCCCCATTCCCAACACCGTATCAGGTAATGCAGCATTAACGGCTCAGGCAACAACAGCAAATATTAATGGCAGAAATATTTCCGTATTGGGTTACCAGGCTAATGGAATATTGGGACCTACTATCCGTGCCAACAGCGGTATAAATGCCAATTTCAATTTTCAGAATAATCTTTCTGAAAAAAGTAATATTCACTGGCATGGTTTAAAAATTCCAGCCAATATGGATGGGCATCCGGAAGCTCTTGTAAATCCGGGAAGTAGTTTTAATTACCAGTTTGCTATTAATCAACGGGCAGCCTTATGCTGGTATCACCCGCATCCGGATGGAGCAACTGCAAGACAAGCCTTTCAGGGTTTAGCCGGTTTGTTTATAATTAACGATGCAGAAGAAGCAGCTTTAAATCTCCCGTCAGGCATCTATGAAATTCCTTTGGTAATTCAGGACAAGCGGCTTACTTCATCAGGCATTACCTATAATCCATCGATGGGTGAAGTTATGTCGGGCTATATGGGCGAAACAATTATTGTAAACGGAGAAGCATCTCCTTACACTGAAGTAGCAACAAGATTTTACAGGTTGCGGATTTTAAATGGTTCCAATGCCCGAATCTATAATCTTGCTTTAAATAATAATGCTGATATGATAATCATCGGTAATGATGGCGGACTTCTGAAAAATCCTGCAACAGTTAAAAGCATTTTACTGGCGCCGGGAGAAAGATTGGATGTGCTGATAAACTTTGCCGGACTTACCATAGGTACTGAAGTGTTTTTAGAAAGCCGGATGTTTGACAACGGAGGCAGTGCACAGGGAAAACAGGGCTTTAAGATTATGAAGTTTAAAGTAATACAAACCGTAAGTGATAGTTTTATTGTGCCGGCCTCACTTTCTGCTGTTAATGTTATTCCGGCATCTTCATCTTCAAAGACAAGAAGTTTTGTTATTAATGCCATGCAAATGACCGGAGGTATGAATATGACGGGAATTCACAGAATTAATGATAAGACCTATGATAAAAACAGGATTGATGAAAATGTACCGGCCAATGCTACAGAGATATGGGTATTTGATAATTCACAAGGCGATGAACCCCATCCTATGCATTTGCATGGAGTACATTTCCAGGTATTGGAAAGAAGTGGTGGCCGGGCCCAACTGACAGCTTCTGAAAAAGGCTGGAAGGATACCGTTTTAGTAATGCCCCGGGAAACAGTAAAAATTATTATTCCATTTTCAACATTAACAGGTGTATTTGTTTTCCATTGCCACAATCTTGAACATGAAGATGATGGTATGATGTTACAATATCAATTAACTTAAACGATTTTATTATTCAGTTATGAAAAAAAAGAAAATAGTAATTATTGTATCATCGGTACTGGTATTACTGGCTGCAGCCGCATGGATATATTTTAAAGTATTGCCCTCAAAAAAAGAAACTCATTCACAACATGAAGGAATGGCGGGCATGGAAAACATGAATATGGATAGTAAAGGTGAGAATATGACCACCACAGAAGAAAAAGTATTGTACACCTGTTCCATGCATCCACAAATTATTCGTGATAAACCGGGCAACTGCCCCATTTGCGGAATGAAGCTGGTAAAAAAAGAAAGTGAAAGCAGGGAAATACATGATGTTTCCCTGCATACTTTACTCAAGCCTACCAATGGTTATGCAATCTCTGCAATACCTGCCACTACTTTAATGCAAAGCGAAGAGCCTATAGAAATTAATGCGCTTGGATATACGGCTTATAATACCAATGAGGTGGGCGCTGTATCTGCCCGTATAAGTGGCAGAATTGAAAAATTATATGTGCGGTTCCGCTACCAGTTAATTAAAAAAGGTCAAAAGATTATGGATATTTATAGCCCGGAGTTACTCACTGCACAGCAAAATCTTTTATTCCTGCTGAAGAATGACCCATCCAATAGTTCATTAATCAGCGCTGCCAAAGAAAAACTATTATTACTTGGTTTCCCTGGCGAACAATTACAACAAGTAATAAACACTCAAAAACCGATGTTTACTGTTCCTGTTTATAGTAATTACAGCGGGCATATTCATGACGCATCAAATACGGGGATGAATAACGCTGTGCCGGAAGCTCCTGCTATGAATGAAGCCGCATCATTAACTACACAAGAGCTTAGTCTTAAAGAAGGAATGTATTTACAAAAGGGGCAACTTGTTTTTAAAGTTTATAATCCAAACAAAGTATGGGCTTTACTGAATATTTATCCATCCGACCAGGCTTTTATTAAGGCAGGCAATAAAGTAAGAATAGTGCCGGAAGCTAAGCCCGATAAAGATTTTCGCAGTTCTGTTTATTTTATTGAACCTTTTTTTCGATCCGGAAGTAAAACATTAACAGCAAGGGTAAATGTTGACAATAGTGTTTTACAATTACCAATTGGCAGCCAGGTACGGGCTACTATTTTCAGTAATTCTTTAAATGCTGAATGGTTGCCCAAAGAAGCCATATTATCACTGGGTCTTGAAAAAGTAGTTTTTGTTAAAAGCAGCAACGGATATAGAGCACAAAAAGTTGAGACAGGAGTACACTATAAAAATTTAATTCAAATAACAGGAGGTATTACTGTTGCTGATTCAGTGGCCGCAAATGCACAGTTTTTGATGGATAGTGAAAGTTTCATCAAAGTCAGGGCTAAAGACTGACAAAAAAAATAAAAACCGGTGAAATATTGTTTAGAAGAAAAAGTGAGAAGAAATAATAATAACATTGATAATTGATAATAAAAAAATGTAGAAGATGAAAAAGTTATTTATCGCAGCAGTACTTCTGTTTTTATTTACCGCCTGCAAAAATAAAAATACGAAAGCCCCGGCCCATGCAGAACATAATATGGAAATGAACGATACATATTATACCTGTTCTATGCATCCGCAGGTAATGCAGGATAAACCGGGCAATTGTCCTATATGTGGTATGAAACTGATAGAAGCGAAAAAAGGCGTATCAAAAGACCCCAATGAGGTGCAACTGAGCGAACAGCAAATACAATTGGGAAATATTTCAACAGATACTATCCGCAGCGGTATGATTGGCGACCAGATGGTGCTTACGGCAACATTGAATGCCGACCAACGTAAAATTAATGCGGTAAGTGCAAGGGTGATGGGAAGAATTGAACGGCTATATTTTAAAAACCTGGGTGACTATGTTAGCAAAGGCGATAAATTATTTGATATATACAGCGAAGATCTGAATAATGCCAAACAGGAATATATACTTGCGCTGGAAAAACAAAAAATCCTTGATAATACCATTGTTGATTTAACGGCTTTGTTGCAAAGTGCAAAAAGTAAATTGCTGTTATGGGGTTTATCTGAAACACAAATACAGGAAATAGCGTTAAAAAAAGCCACCACACCTCTTACCACTTTTTACAGCCCGGTTTCAGGTTATATTACAACATTGGACATCAGGGAAGGAGAATATGCAATGGAAGGCGGCACTATTGTCCGGATAGCAGATTTGTCAACACTCTGGGCAGAGGCACAGGTTTATACATCTCAATTATCGCAGATAGATAACAATGCAGTCGCCTCCGTTCAATTCCCTGATTTGCCGGGAAAACAAACAATTGGAAAGATTGAATTTATGAACCCGGAAATTAATCCACAAACACGTATTACCCTGCTACGGGTAAATGTAGCCAACTCAGGAAAGCTTTTAAAACCCGGTATGCCTGCTTATGTTATTATCAAAGGAAAACAGATAAACACATTAACCCTGCCATCTGATGCAGTACTCCGTACCGGTACGGGTGCATCTGTTTGGGTGCAAACCGGTAACCGCACTTATAAAAGCAGGATGGTTGTAATTGGTATGGAAGATGGAGAAAGAGTTGAGATAAAATCCGGCCTTCAATCTGGTGATATTGTTGTTATAAGCGGAGCCTATTTATTAAACAGTGAATTTATTTTTAAGAAAGGGGCAAATCCGATGGCGGGAATGAAAATGTAGAAATCGTGACGGAATTATCCAGAGAAATATTTTAAATGATTGCGGCAAAAAATATGACAAAGGAAAAATAATACTGCTATGCGGAGTGTTTCTGGTGCTGTTAACAGTTTAGGGCAGGTTGTTGGTGTGGTAATCGGGGGCATAATCATGATATGGTCTGACCATCTTGCGTACTGGACAGTTGCCGGCATTTTCCTTGTGTTTGCTTATTTGTTTTTACCTGAGAAAATATTATCCGTTCGTAAAAGCTGATGTATTTTTAATTAATCATAATCATAAGCGTAAAGATAATTCCAAATGAAACCTGGTGATGAGCACTCCATATTGCAGAAAAATGCAAAATGAAGCAGAGCCACGTAATTTTATAACTTTTTAACATAATTCTGTAATTTTAAAGACAGTTTCAAAGCTATTTTTACACAGGGCAAACGCATCTAAATTTCTTTAAAAACAACTTTGGCTAGAAATTTTTCATCCCAGCCACAGAGCAGCCTTT
>JAIEQM010000044.1 GCA_019747705.1 Chitinophagaceae bacterium
ACCGCCGTACACGCAAGTACATACGGTGGTGTGAGAGGGCGGCAAAGTTTAATATCTTTGCCCCCTACTCAATTTTGGGAATTGGCTTTTGTACAGCAAATGATGAAATGCTTCTGCTCACTTACTGTTTATTCTAAAAAAATATCGCCACCCGCAACTTTGCAAAAAACGGAACACCGGGCGTAAAATGTAATTCGGTTACCGGAGCTGGTTCATCTTTCAAACGGCTGGTGGTTTCAAACTGTGCTTCATTCCATTTGGTGTTGAACAGGTTTTCAACTGCCAAACCAATTTCATATTTCCGTTTGGTATAATTGATGGCAAGGTCTGAAACAAAATAACCTTCAGCCGGCACACTGTTATCTTCATTGGCAGCCCTGTTTTTTATGTAACGCTATCGAAGGCTTCCGTTAAAGCCATCTTTGTTTACATAGCTGATGCCGCCAATGCTTGTAAACACAGGGGTAAGCGGAATATAATTTTCAGCTTTTTTATGTTCATGGGTTTTTGCATGTGCGTAGTTGAGATTGATGTCTGCAATCCGGCGAAACCTGGTGTGAGTGCAAGAAAGTTTGCCGTAAAATAAAATTGAGGCATCCGCTTTAGCCTCCATAAAAAAAAATTTACAGAAATACCCTGTGCAGGGTATTGCAGTACCTGTAAAATTGGTGTAACTCGCTCCGGCAATTCAGGCGCTGAAATCGGATTGTTAAATATTACTGCGAATCAGGTGGAGCTTTATAATATTAAAACAGGATACATGACACGCATTGTAAAATTGCCATTAAGTTGTAAACCCGAATCTTTTTTTAATTTCTCTTACAGCAATGGTATTTACTGGGTGTTTAATAAAGAAACCAGATACCGGAATGGTTTCAGATAAGAATAACAGCAGGGAATCTTCAATATAAAAAACCGGCATGATGCCGGTTTTTTATAAGTATCGTTCTTCAACTATTTGCTTGTGATGCAGCACATGGCCCAGGGTAATAAAGCCAATAGCATTAACGGTTATTTCATTGTTGTTACTGATGCCACGGCTTTGCAGATCAGCCTCTGTAAAACTGCTGAACATTTTTTGAGTGGCTGCACGCAGGGCAATCATTTCATCTGCCAGGTCTTTTAAGGTTCTGTTGCTCACATCAGCATGTTCAGCAAACGCATTTTCATCAAAACCTGATAAGGGCGTGTTGCTTTTACGTGCAATCCATAAAGCCCGGTAGGAAAAAATGCGTTCGCAATCAATTAAGTGCTGAACCACTTGTTTGATGGTCCATTTTCCCTCAGCATACGCATAATCTGCTTTTGAATAAGGCAATGTGCTGAGAAAATCAGCAAGCAATGCATTTTGATTTTGAAACGCAGTTTTACTATCATCTTCTTTTACCAAATCAATGTACCTTGAAAAGTAAGGGGCGTGGTCTGTTAATAAAGGTTTTGGCATGATGTATTGTTTTTATCTTTTACCCGTTAGACGGCAAAAGAATGAGTATTCTTATCCTTTCCTGGTTTTCTTCATTTTTGGTTTTGGCTTAGGTTGTGGCCTGGGTGTTGCTTTCACTTCTGTTTTACGTTCGCCTTTTAATGAAGCAGCAATTTTCATGGATTCATATGCATTGATTAAACCGCCTGTTTTGCTGAAATCACTAAAAGGTTCCATTTCAGTAGTGCCGGGTTTCACTACTTCTGTTTTTACAACCTGTGCCCCTTTTTCTATAGAGTATTTAATTTGTTCGGGTGAAAGATCAGGATAGTAGGAGAGAATCAATGCTGCTAAACCTGCCACCACCGGGCTTGCCATACTTGTTCCCTGTAAAAAACCATAGGTATTACCGCCGGGGATTGTAGAATAAATTTTTACACCCGGCGCAAATACATCCACTTCTTTTTTACCATAGTTGGAAAAGGTGGCAATATAAGTGCTGGCATCTTTTCCTTCATCTGTTTTTTGCGGCACTTTAGGGTCGCTGCTGGCACCTACGGTAATAAAGTTGGTTGCTTTTGATTTGGTATCAGCAAACGTGGCGCTTGGAAAATTATCAGTACTGTCAATGTTATTATGATCATTACCTGCTGCATGCACTAATAACACGCCCTTGCTTTGTGCATAACGTACGGCATCATCCACCCATCTTTTTTGCGGTGAAAAACTTTTTCCAAAGCTCATATTAATGATTTTGGCGCCGTTGTCCACTGCATAACGGATAGCGAGTGCAATATCTTTATCATATTCATCACCATCTGGCACAGCACGGATCATCATAATTTTTACATTATTGGCCACACCATCCACGCCAATGCCATTGTTGCGTACAGCAGCTATAATACCACTCACGTGGGTGCCGTGCATAGGAGTACCTGCCATTACATCGCTGTTGCCATAGTAACGGTCATTAAAATCGTTGTAATTATCTTTTACAATATCAGCACGGTAGTTGGCGGGAGGTGTATCCATTGCCTCTGCCTTGCGTTCCTTACCCTGGTAGTACTCTGTAAACTCACTGATGATGGTGGTGTTGGTGGCATCCATCATTTCAAATGCTTTAAATAAAGTGAGCATGGTGCCTTTGGCATTGGCCTCTTTACTGTTGCCGGGTTTAAAGCCGGCCAGTTCATGGCCGGTATATTCTTTTTTAAATGAAAGTTTCAAAATAGAGTCTGCAGCCCCTGATTGCTTATAAATATTCCGCAGAAACAATATTTCCTGCCGGGCTTCTGTAGCGCCACCTTCAATATCCTGTTTTACTTTTAAATAAGTACGATATTCTTCTTTTTCTACAGCGGTAAGTTTGCTTTCATCCACATCACTGTCATATTTCTTTTTCAAAGTATGATAAAGACGTTGTGCTTCACTTGACTCCACTTTTATATTACGTCCGTCTTTACCGCCAATAAAATTCCATCCGTAAACATCATCCACATAACCATTCTTGTCATCATCAATGCCATTACCCGGAATTTCTTTTTCATTTTTCCAGAGAATAGGTTTTAAATCTTCATGCAGGGTATCAATACCGCTGTCAATTACAGCCACAATAATGGTGGCGCTTTTTTTATCTTTTAAAAAATCATAAGCCTGATCCAGGCTGATGCCGGAAAAACCGTCTTTTGATTTGTCTTTGAGGTGCCAGCCCTTCAATGCATCTTCTTTTACAGCCGTTTGCGCCAGCGATGCAGAAACAAAAAGGGTGAGGATGGTTACAATGGAGAAAAACTTCTTCAGGGTCATAATCAAAAAAATTTATTTGTAAAGATGCAGGAAGTTTGGATGAAAATGACACCGCTCTTCCACATTTTTGCAAAATATTCAGGGTAAAATGACTGTTGGGTGACGTGCAGCGGTAATTGATGAGAAAAACTTTATACAATTACCCAAAGCTTTCTTTGGCATGCATTGCATATTATACCAATTTTAAATTGAATATAGTCCAATAAAAAAGGCGTTAAATTTTTGAAACGTATAATACCGCATAAACGTAAGCTATGGACTAAATAATAATTGTAAGCGGTATTGCTTTCTATGATCAATCGTTCTAAAACAATTTTAGCCTGTTTACAAATCAAATTTAATTCCCTGTGCCAGAGGCAGGTTATTAGAATAATTAATGGTATTGGTTTGCCGGCGCATATAGTTTTTCCATGCATCGCTTCCGCTTTCTCTGCCACCGCCGGTTTCTTTTTCGCCACCAAATGCACCGCCAATTTCGGCGCCGCTTGTTCCAATATTTACATTGGCAATACCGCAATCACTTCCTGCTGATGAAAGAAATTGTTCAGCTTCACGCATGTTCAATGTCATAATAGAAGAGGAGAGGCCCTGCGGCACACCATTCTGTATGGCAATAGCTTCTTCCATTGTTTTATACTTCAACAGGTATAAAATGGGAGCAAATGTTTCGTGCTGTACAATTTTATAATGCGGCTCTGCTTCAGCAATGCAGGGTTTTACATAACAGCCGCTTTCATAACCTGATCCACTTAACACTTCACCTTCCACAATAAACCTGCCGCCTTCTGTTTTACAGGCAGCAATACTTTTTTCATAAGCAGCCACTGCATCTTTATCAATCAACGGGCCCACATGATTTTTTTCATTCAATGGATCGCCAATTTGCAACTGCTTATACGATGCCACTAATTTTTCTTTTACTGTATCATAAATGCTTTCATGAATGATCAGTCTTCTTGTAGTTGTGCAACGCTGACCTGCAGTACCTACTGCACCAAACAAAGCGCCACGGATGGCAATATTCAAATCAGCTTGCTCACTGATGATGATAGCATTGTTGCCACCCAGTTCCAGCAAACTTCTTCCCAAACGTTCCCCCACAGCAGCGCCCACTGCTTTTCCCATTCGTGTACTTCCAGTGGCAGATACCAATGGAATGCGTGTATCATGACTCAGCCATTCACCCACTTCACGCTCACCCACCACCAAACAACTCACACCTTCCGGCACATTATTTTTTGCAAACACATCAGCAATAATTTTTTGACAGGCCACTGCACATAAAGGTGTTTTTTCTGATGGCTTCCAGATGCACACATCCCCACAGATCCATGCAAGCATACTGTTCCAGCTCCACACAGCAACCGGGAAATTAAAAGCCGAAATAATTCCCACCAACCCTAAAGGATGCCATTGTTCATACATGCGGTGCAGCGGACGCTCACTGTGCATGGTTAAACCATGAAGCTGCCTGCTTAAGCCCACAGCAAAATCACAGATATCAATCATCTCCTGCACTTCACCATAACCTTCCTGCAAACTCTTTCCCATTTCATAACTCACCAACTGGCCAAGTGGTTGCTTATAGGTTCTTAATGCTTCACCAATTTGACGTACCACTTCTCCACGCCCGGGTGCGGGCCATTGACGCCATTGAGTAAAAGCTGATTGTGCTGTTGCAATTATTTTTTCATACGCTGTTTTATCAGCACAGGTAACAGCAGCAATTATTTTTCCATTAACAGGGGAGAAGGAAGTAATAACATTGCCATTGCTTTCAATATCATTTACACCGGTTGAAGCTCCGTGATTGGAGGCCGCAATGCCCAGTTGTTTTAAAAAGTCCTGCATACAATCGTTTTATATTTTAAAAATAGTTATTGCAAATTCAATTTCAATCCGCACATAAGCCACCGGCCCGGCATAACACTTCCCAGGATATCGCTGTAGCTTTTATTAAAAACATTATCAGCCTGTGCAAACAAAACAAAGTTACTGTTCACATTGGCATCAACCCTGATGTTCATTAAGAAATAAGATTTGCTTAATGGCACAAGACCGGCAACAGGCACTGGTGTGTTCCGTTCTTTATACAAACCATTTATTCCAATACCCAATACTTTGTAACGGTAATTCACAAAAAAATTAATGAACTCTTTGGCGTGGTTGGATACATATAATGAAGGTATGGTGTCGCTGCTGCGGCTCCGCATCCATACAAAACCAATACCACTTGTTACAGAATGATTGGCCCCGAATGTTTGATTATATTGTAAATCTGTTTCAATACCAGTAGTATTTACTTTGGTAATATTGGAAGCAAGATCATAAGAGGCCCCGGGTATCAGGTTGACTTTGCGGGGCATATTATCATAAGGTTTACGCACCCAGTCAATCAAATTAGAATGAAAACGTTCAAACCAGGTAGTGGATACTTTAAAACTTTTGCTTAAATAATAATCCACACCCATTTCATAACTGATGGAAGTTTCAGCGCCCAACTCAGGATTACCAATGCGGCTGCCGGCCGGCACATTGCTGCGTTGATAATTATTAAACCGTTCTGTAAAATCTGCATCTCTGGATGTGCGGCCGATGCTTCCCCTGAACAACAAACTTTCATAGCGGTAATTGGCATTGATCTGCGGAAGCAAGATCCATCCGCTGCGTTCATTCCAGTCTGCACGTAACGCAGGATTTAAATTGAGCCCTTTTATTTTCGTATTCATCAATGCAAAAAAACCGGCCGATTGTACTTCATGATCGCCACGGTCATTGGAAGTAATTGTTCTGCTGATGAACTGGCTGCCGCCGGTGAGCGTTGTATTTTCATTTAACTGGTAATCATAAATGGCCAAAGCCTGCTGCAGTTTTGAGTTATTGACATTGGGACTGAAATTTTTATTGAACTGAAACTGATCCAGCGTTTTTTTGCTGCCCAAATCCAAACTGAAATGATGTTTGTTATTTCTGAACTCTGTTTTTAAATGGTTCCAGGTGCTGTTTACATATTCAGTGGCAGTATCACTCAACCTGGATGAATAAAAATTTTGAGCATTGAAGTTGCGGTCATCAAAACCAAAACGGTAGGCTACGCTCCAGCTTTTACCAATTTCCTGTTTGATGGAAGCCGACAGTGTTGTGAGATTGAAAAAACCTTTTGCCCCACGCAACGGCTGGCCATCTGCATTATTGGTAATAAGTCCAACAGAAGCAGTTGTTTTATTTTTATGAAACCCGGCGCCTGCCTGTACATTACGCAAACCAAATTCACCAACCGCAAGCTGACTGTTTAAACGGTAACCATCTTTTAAATTTTTTGCAGCAAATGTTTTGGTAATAATATGCACCACACCGCCCACTGCTTCACCACCATACACAGCAGAAGAAGCGCCTTTTAAAATTTCAATACGGTCAATTTCAGATGGTGCAATGGGAATGTAGGAATTGAAATGCCCGGTGAGCGGGTCATTCAAACGGATTCCATCCAAAATAATCAATACCTGCTGAAATGTACCGCCACGGATGGTGATATTGCTCTGTGCACCCATAGGGCCACGGCTCTGAACTTCCACACCCGGAATATAACGGATGAGTTCATCAATAGAATTTACAGGAAGTTTATTGATCATATCTCCTTTAATAATCTGAATATTACGTCCTGTTTTTGAAACGCTTAAAGGGGTGAGTGTGGCAGTTACGGTAATGGGGTCTAATTCTTTTTCATCTTCTTTTTGTTCCTGAGCCACGGCTGAAAACGAGAGCAAAACACTGAACGCAAACAGTTGAATCTTCATCACAGGGGTTATTTGCGGCAAAGATAGGGGGATGAAAATACTTTCATCTTTTACCTGTATTTCAACACCGTAATATTGCGTAAACCCTACATTTTCCGCATGTAATTAAACAATTGCATCCGGGCAGCGCAGGTGTTAACTTTATGGTCCTGTATCAGAACAATTTTCCAAATCCTGAAAACTACAGCCTGTGAAGACGTATTTACTTTTTGTGCTGTTGATTCATACGGTTTCTTTCCCTCTCTTTTCGCAGCAAACGAAAAAGCAGCACTATATCCCGTCCATGCCTTCCATGGATACCTCTTTAAAAAACAGTAACAGCGTGTTTAAATGCCAGGTACTGAAATTAAAAACACAAACCGGGCAAAGCAGGGTGATGGTGGTATTGGTTGAAACTGCTGCCAATGACAATGCAAGAACAAAACTGCGTTGTAATTATTTACTGAAACGGGAACGCATTTATCTCAAAAACGTATTTATGGCTGATGTGGCGGTGCTGGAAAATTATGCATCCATTGTGGATATCAATTCTGTACTGCAGAAAATTAAAGAGAAATATGAAGATGTGCAGTTGTGGAGCATATTAAATGCTGATATCTTTTTTAATACTGCTCTTCAGCGTTAGGAAACTGCCGCTGCTTCACATCACTGATATATTGCTGAACGGCCGTTGTAACCTGCTCATACATGTTTAAATACTGTCGCAAAAACCGGGGTTTAAATTCTGTGTTAATACCCAGCATATCATGCATCACCAACACCTGACCATTACAATGCATGCCTGCGCCAATACCAATGGTGGGTATTTGCAAACTTTCTGAAACTTCTTTTGCCAGTTGTGCAGGAATTTTTTCAAGCACTATTGCAAAACACCCGGCTTCCTGCAGCAGCAATGCGTCGCTTCTGAGTTTGTCTGCTTCGGTTTCTTCTTTGGCACGGACGGTATAAGTACCAAACTTATAAATGCTTTGTGGTGTTAAACCCAAATGGCCCATCACCGGGATGCCTGCCGCCACAATTTTTTTAATGGAATCCATTACTTCTGCACCGCCTTCCAGTTTAATGGAATGGGCGCCTGTTTCTTTCATAATGCGGATAGCCGATGCCAGCGCAATATCTGAATTGGATTGATACGTACCGAACGGAAGATCCACCACCACCAAACAACGGTTGATGCCCCGTACCACACTTTGTGCATGATACATCATCTGCTCCAGGGTAATGGGCAGGGTGGTTTCATGACCGGCCATTACATTGCTGGCACTGTCGCCCACCAGTATTACATCAATACCCGCCGCATCAAAAATTTTGGCAAATGAAAAATCATAAGCCGTAATCATGGAGATGGGCTCCCCGGCTGCTTTCATTTTCAGTAATGTATTGGTGGTAACTTTTTTTACTTCTTTATGGATGGACATGTTAAGTTGTTGTGTTCTTTTGTTATATCGTTCAATTGTTTGGATTGTTTGATTGGTGAATGGTTTGATTGTTAGGGGTGGCTGATTATTGAAGCGTGCTGCGAACAAATAACAATCAAACAATTAAACCATCAAACTTCAACTAACTTTCACACCACCTCCACTCTCTTTGTCTTCACTTCTTCGTACAGCATGTGTATCAAACCATCGGCCAAACCAATTTTAGGAACATAAATTTCTTCGATACCTGCCCAGCGCATTACGTTTACATAAATGAGAAGGGCGGGCACAATTACATCCGCACGGTCTTCACGGAGCTTATACATTTTCATACGTTCTTCCACGGTAAAGCTGCTCATTTCCCTTAAATAATCTTTCAGCAATTCATGTGTTAATGGCTTGCCTTCTTTTCGTTTGGATAAGGAAAATACTTTGTTGATGTTACCTCCTGATCCAATGGCGATAATATCATCATGGCCTTTGGTACCGAGTTTTAAATAGTTCTTCATTTCATCCCATTGCTTTTCTTCCACCAATCCTTTGAGCAACCGGATGGCGCCAATGTTGAAAGATTCTTTAAACATCAATTTCCCTTCAGCAAAAAAAGTAAGTTCGGTACTGCCGCCACCCACATCAATGTATAAATAGGAATGTTCTTTATCCAAATTTTCAGCAATATGGTTCTCGTAGATGTAAGAAGCTTCTTCATCACCACTGATCACTTTTATTTCAACGCCGGTTTCCAGTTTTACTTTGCGGATGATTTCCTGTGCGTTTCTTGCATCACGCATGGCAGAAGTGGCACATGCTTTTAAATACTTTACATCATAAATACTCAGCAGGTGTTTATAAGCCTTGATGGTTTCCACCACCTTATTAATTTTTGCTTTGGAAATTTCGCCGGTTTCAAATACATCAAACCCCAAACGTAATGGCACACGCACCAGGTTAAGTTTATTAAAGTTGAGTTGCCCTTTCGCTTCTTCTGTTACATCGCTGATGAGCAGCCTTGCTGCGTTACTTCCAATATCAATGGCTGCCAGTTTCAATTTGTTTCAGGGTTTTTTGATGCAGGTAATTATATATTTCCACCTGGCTGCGTACAGATTTTCCCCTTGTGCTCACATAACGGTTCTGCAGTTCATTGTCCAGTATCCTGGCTTTTACATTATCACGGAGCTGAATATGGATAACATCTTTCAGTTCTGCTTTAATGCTTTCATCTGTTATTTCAACTGCTGCTTCAATACGGTGATCAAGGTTCCGTACCATCCAGTCGGCCGAAGATAAATAAACTTTCTCTTGGCCTTTGTTGTGAAATATCAACACCCGGCTGTGTTCCAGGTACTGATCCACAATGCTGATGGCTTTTACAGGGGTTTTATATTTTTTTGTTTCCGTCATCAAACAAAATATTCCACGCACAATCAGTTTTACTTCCACGCCTGCCCGTGCCGCACCCGCCAGTGAATCAATCATCTCCTGGTCACTGAGGCTGTTCATCTTTAAAGTGATGGATGCCGGCAAACCTTTCATGGCATTTTTCACTTCTTCAATCACTAATTTTTTAAACTGCTGCCGCATACCTGTGGGGCACACCACCAGTGTTTTGCATTGCCGCAGAAATTTCATACGGCTCACCAGCGGACGTTCGAGAAAACTGAAGATGCGGTTAATATCTGCCATTACTTTGCGGTTGGCGGTGAGCAAACAATGATCGCCATACACCCTTGCCGTATCTTCATTTAAATTACCGGTGCTCACAAAACCATATTGAATCGTTTTGTTATGCACTCTTTTTTTAATGGCACATATTTTTGCATGCACTTTCATGTTGGGCACACCCAGCAATACTTTTACTCCTTCTTCTTCCAGCCGCTCTTTCCACTCCAGGTTGGCTTCTTCATCAAAACGGGCACGGAGTTCCAGCATCACCGTTACCGCTTTACCATTTCGTGCTGCATTGGTTAATGCATTGATGATTTTTGAATTATCTGCCAGGCGGTAAGCAGTAATGCGGATTTCTGTTACGTCTGTATCCATCGCTGCTTCACGCAGGAGTTCAATGATGGCGTCAAAGGAATGATAAGGGAAGTGCAGCATAATATCCTGCCGCAATACTTCATCTGTAACCCGCAATGATTTTTTTAAAAGGGGATGTGCAAATGGTTTCTTTCGTTCCTGTTTAACGGTAAACACATCCGAAGGAAAATCCATGAAGTGCCGGAAGTTATGAATGCGGCCGCCGGGAATAATATTATCCCGTCTGGATAAATTCAAACGGCGAATTAAATATTCCAGCAAACCTGCATCAATTTCTTTATCATAAATAAAACGGGTGGGTTTTCCTTTGCGCCGGTTCTTTAATCCTTTTTGTATTTTTTGTACAAGACCCGTGCTCACATCACTGTCCATATCAATCTCCGCATCTTTTGTAACTTTTACAATATGGGCGCTGTATTCATCAAAACCCATAAATGCAAAAAGTTTGGGCAGGCAATAACGGATTACATCTTCCATTAAAATAATATAGTGCGAACCGGCAGGGGAGGGGAGTTTTACAAAACGGCGTTTATTTTTTGCAGGCACTTCAATAAGTGCATATTTTTTTTTGTACGCATTGCGGCTGTTGCTCATGGCCACAGCCAGGTACAATGAACGTTCCCGCAGGTAAGGAGGGTTGGGGTTACTTTCAATCATAAGCGGAATTACTTCCTGCCGCACTTCCTCATCAAAAAAAGTTTCAACAAATTTTTTCTGTTCACGGCTCAGTTGTTTTTCTGTAACCAGGAATACCTTTTCTTTTTTCAGTTCCTGCTGCATTTGTTTCCAGATGCGGTTGAATTCGTTTTGCTGCTGCAGAACGGTTTCCTGTATCTGTTCAAGAATGAGCTGCGGATTTTTTTCCAGGTGCATTTTATGCTGAACCCTGGGACCCAGTTCGGCCATGCGTTTGAGTGTGGCCACCCGCACACGGAAAAATTCATCCAGGTTATTGGAAAAAATGCCGAGGAAACGTACACGGTCTCTCAATGAAACAGTTGGGTCATTGGCTTCCTGCAGAACACGGGCGTTAAAAGAAAGCCAACTGATATCACGGGCAATGGTTTTACGTTTGGCAGCACTCATAATCATAATTCAAAGCGTAAAGTAACAAAGGCATTTGTTATGGCAATGAGTTGTTTAAAAAAATAACGGAATGATAAAATTCTGAATGGCTGAGCCAACTATCATTTACCTTTATCGCTCAATTTATCAGATGAAAATTGCATTACGCATTACCTGTGTTCTTTTGCCCATCATTGGATTTGTAATTGCTTTTGCATACGCCATGAAAAAGAAGGATGATATGGCCAACGAACTCCTCTTTTTTTCAGGACTTGGTTTTTTTGTAAATATTATTTTGGTGGTGCTTGGTTTTTTAATGGCGGGCGTTTTGTTTTGAGTTGAAGAAGGCAAGGGCAATGTCATTAAGTTAAGCGTCACCCCGACCGCAGGGAGAGGTCTCACAAAATTTGTTAAGCTTGAAGTTTGGGAGATTTCTCCTGCCGTCGAAATGACGAACGCTTAACTTAATGACATTGGAATGCAGGGTTTCGCTCATTTCTTGCCTGTAATCAATTTTTATTTCCTTTATCACTACGATTTTTGTGTACACCAAAAAAACAACAATGGAACAAAAAACAAAATCAATCCGGCCTTTTATCGGAGCTAAGGATTATGAATTGTCAAGGAGTTTTTACAAGGACCTGGGGTTTGAAGAAGTGATCCTGTCGGATGATATGTGTTTGTTTACAACCGGCGGGCCCGGTTTTTATTTACAACGGGCCTATGTAAAAGACTGGGTGGATAATACCATGATTTTTATGGAAGTGACTGATGCTGAACTTTACTATAAAGAGCTTCTGGCATTGAACCTGCCGGCAAAATACCCTGGTGTAAGGCTGGTTCCTGTAAAAACTTATGATTGGGGCAGAGAATGTTTTTTGCATGATCCTTCGGGGATATTGTGGCATTTTGGGGCGTTTAAGTAGGGCGTGAGATTAGTGTTATTTTGTTGAATGAATTTCTATGTGTTAAGCGAATGGCGCAATTTAAATTGTTGCAAATATTATCTTCATTCAAACATGTAAGGATGCTGGTTTGCCTGCAAAGCATAGGAGTATTCACTTCTAAATACAATACCTGATTTTAGAATAAGTAACCATTTAAATTTTCATGGTACACATAATTTCGATTATAGTTTTATTTGTCCTGTTAAATAGTGGTAATAAAAGCTCCGGGGCTAAAAGCAACGTCATTTACCGATATAAAAATGTTCCGGTTTCTATTAAATCATTTCTTGATTCAACAAATTATGGCTAGCTGTTAATCGCTGAAAAAGGAGAAGATTGGAATGCTGGTTGCGTGATTACTCATAACTATCCTTGTTTTCAGTTTATAAAAGCAAGCCTAGACAGCCATAAATGCAAAATATTTTTTTTAAGAGGGGGACTTGCAGGTTCAGTAAGAGATACTGTGCTGCTTCAATTACACAATTATGCAGTTGTTGACTATGTTGGCAACAATAGATTTTTTAGGTAAAAAATTCTGTCTGCGGTTGCAGCCAGTGATGTATAATAGTGGTTTATATAGCAACAAATACTCAACAATGTGCAAATGAGCACGACGAGTTTAAAATCCCGTCAGACGAGGGCGTCAGACGGGGCGTGCTTCTTTCTTCCATTATCCGCATAATCTAAGCATGCAAAATCACAACTTACCAATACGTTCTGCCAAAGCCGTAGTAGATAAACCGGGTATTAACGGAATGATTTCAACTTTGCCGCCGCCGGCAAGTACTTCTTTTGCACCAACAATGGTATCAACCGTATAATCGCCACCTTTTACCAGCACATTGGGTATAATATTTTTAATAAGTTCATGCGGGGTGGATTCATCAAACAATACAACGGCATCCACCATGATCATGGATGCCAGCAGCAAAGCCCTGTCGGTTTCATTGTTAACGGGGCGGCCTTCACCTTTTAAACCACGTGTACTTGCATCGCTGTTTAAACCCACTATCAACACATCAGCAAAAGCAGCAGCCTGTGTAAGCGAATGAATATGCCCTGCATGCAGTATATCAAAACATCCATTGGTAAAGGCAATGGTTTTACTCTGCAAACGCCAGCGCAGGAGTTGTGCATGCAAACCAGCAGGCTCCATAATTTTTTGCTGAATAAATGCAGATATGTTCATGTTGCTGCTTTTTTTCGGTTATAAACAGATAGCACAATCATACTGAATAAGCCTCCTGCCAGTAAAACAACGGTTTGTGCAATCCAGATGATCCATCCAAAAATAAAACCCATAATGGGTGTAATATCATATAACAGCAATGTTTCCTGAACGGCATATTGATAAGCGCCGATGCCTCCCTGTGTTACAATCATACCCACACTGCCAAAGGACAATACAGAGAGCGCTTCCTTAATACCCAAATGGCTTACTTCCTGCAACGCATAAAATCCAATTCTTGTACTGGTAAGATATAACACCCATATAAAAATGGAGTAAAGAATAAAATTTGTTTTTTGTTTGATATAGCGGATAGTCATTAACCCGCTCCATACACCTTTAAAAATATTTTTTATTTTTTTAATAATGGTATTGTCACCAAACCGTTGAAACAACCATTTTATCAGCGCTGCAAAAAACAAAACTGCAGCAACAAAAATGATCAGCCGCAGCCAGGAAAACTGCTGATCGGCCCCACGAAGTATTTGTTGCAATAAACCCAGTGCAAAAGATCCCACTTTGTCAATTTGCACAATAATGGTAATAAAAAAAACCAGCAGCAGGCAAACAACATCAACGGCACGTTCAGCTACAATGGTGCCGATTAATTTATCAGGCGCAGCTTTTTCATAACGGGCCAGTACCGTGCATTTCAATACTTCACCCAATCTTGGAAATGCAAGATTGGCCATATAACCAATCATCACCGCATTAAATACATTAAACGTAGAGGGGGAGTAGCCGAGTGGTTCCATTAATATTTTCCACCGCAGCGCCCGCAGGTAGTGGCTCAGCAGCAACAGAATAAAAACCGGTATCATTAAAAAATACCGGGCATGCTCTAGGGAATTGGAAATTTGTTTCCACCCGTCATCTGTAATGCCTCTTGCCATCCACCATACCAGGAACAACCCCAAACCAAGGAACAACAGAAACTGTAAAACAGTGAAAAACCTTTTTAGCAGCATGGTTAAACCCTTCTATAATTTATTATTGTTTTTAGGAAATACCAGCCAGGGCTTAAATGTTTTGGCTTCTTCAAAATGCATGGTGGCATAAGAAATAATAATCACCACATCGCCCACAGCGCCCTGCCGGGCAGCAGGACCATTCAAACAACAAACACTGCTGCCACGCTTGCCTTTAATAACATAGGTTTCAAGCCGGTTGCCATTATTTACATTTACCACCTGCACTTTTTCATGTTCAATAATATTGGCTGCATCCATCAGGTCTTCATCAAGGGTTAAACTTCCCACATAATGAAGATTGGCTTCAGTAATGGAAGCCCTGTGAATTTTTGATTTCAATACTTCTATTTCCATTTAGCAAAGTTAACGTCAAAATACAAGAACAAAATAATGTATTGAGGTTTGGCAAAGTTTTGAAGAACTGTACAGATACGGCAATAGTTCTATCTTAATGTCATATTATCAATCAGCCGAACATCACCGCAAAAGGCTGCAATTAAACCCACAAGGGGTGCAGCGCCGTTCCATTCATTTACTAATTCCAGCGTGTCTGCATTGGCAATTTCAGCGTAATCTGTTTTAAAGCCGTGTCTTTGCAGTTCGCTGAATGCTTTTTGTTTAAGTTGTACTAATGAACCTGGCTGTAATTCTTCTTTCATCATCAGCAAGGTTTTACTGATCCACACTGCGCTTCTCCGTTCTTCTTCATTCAAACGCATGTTGCGGCTGCTCGTAGCAAGTCCGTCTGGTTCACGCAGGGTGGGGCAGGCGTGAAATTGTATGTTTTGCACCCATCCTTTTAATTCTATCAGCCGTTTCACCACCATACATTGCTGGTAATCTTTACGGCCCATGAATAAATGATGCGGCATAACAATGGAAAGCAGCTGGTCCATTACCTGGCATACCCCCTGGAAATGACCGGGGCGGGTGGGGCCTTCCAGCACCGTTTCTAAAAAACCCAGATCATAAACAGCTAAATTATTTGTTCCGGAAGGATAAATTTCTATAGTTGAAGGAAGAAATAAAACAGTACAACCCGCCTCCAGCAGCAGTTGCATATCATTCTTTATGGTAACGGGATATTTTTCAAAATCGGATGCACTGTTAAACTGTGTGGGGTTCACAAAAATGCTGCAAACAGTAACATCACATTGCTTTTTACTTTCTTCAATAAGGGAGAGGTGCCCCTGGTGCAGGGCGCCCATGGTAGGTGCAAAACCAATGCGTTTGCCCCTGTTTCTTTCAACAGAAAGATAGTTCTGCAACTGATGAGCCTGGTGAAATATGAGCATTTATGAGGCTTTGTTATGATTTGGAATGCTTTACCAGCGTGTCTTTTGAGTAAAAACCTTTACCTTTGCCCACCTCTTCAAAAAAGGGTAAAGATTTCTTAATACTCAGAAATGGTAGCAGCAAAGAAAAGAATTTTATTCATAGCCAGCGAAATGTCGCCCTACCTGGAAGAAACGGAGTTCTCCTCCATGATCAACCAGTTAGCCATCAAATCAAACGACAGTGGATTGGAAGTGCGGTGCATCATGCCCCGTTTTGGCGTCATCAATGAACGTCGTCACAGGTTGCATGAAGTGGTGCGGCTCAGCGGTATCAACGTAAGCATTGATAATGATGATTACCCGCTGCAGATTAAAGTGGCTTCTTTGCCCAATGCCCGCCTGCAGGTGTATTTTCTTGAAAATGAAGATTTCTTTAAACGCAAGTTTGTGTATCATGATGAAAATGAAAAGTGGTTTGATGATAATGACCTCCGCACCATTTTCTTTTGCAAAGGCGCATTGGAAACCGTTAAGAAATTCGGATGGCCGCCGGATATTATTCATTGCAGCGGCTGGATGACGGGTTTGATACCCATGTACATCAAAACAGCTTATAAAAAAGAACCTGTTTTCAGCAACAGCAAAGTAGTGTTCACCATTGGTCAGAATACATTTAAAGAAAAACTGGGAGCAAAGTTTTTAAAGCTGGCCACTATACATGCCAACATTAAAGACAAAGACCTGGAACCTTATAAAGATGCAAACAATGCTGCCATGTTTCGTGGTGGCGCTGCCAATGCAGATGCCATTACATTTGGCGCTGAGAAAGTGGATAAAAAGCTGATGGAAGAGTTTGGTAAAGTGCGTGGTAAAAAAGTTTTATCCTTTAATCCAGATGGTGATTTAACAGACTATTTACAACTATATACCGACCTTTCGGCCAAATAATTTACACGGGCATGAAGTTTTTTTTCAGCAGGGATTTGATGTGCAGTTTCATTGGATTTAGTTTCCTTTTGCTCCTTATCAGCAGTTGTACAAGATTGGATACCGCCAGCATCGGTGGTAATTTGATTCCGGACGCTGACCTGCTCAGTACTGATACACTGGCAATACCTGTTACCACCGCTTCTTTTATTGAGAATGATACCACCGTTGTTGATAAAACAGCGCAGCATGTACTTGGATATATTAATGACCCGATGTTTGGCACCACCACAGCCACTATGTTTTTTCAAATGCTGCCCCAGTCATATCCATTTTCATACCCTGTAACCAGGGACAGTCTTTTTCTGGATTCAGTTGTTTTATCATTAGACTTTAATGGCACTTACGGAGATACGAATGCCATCACCACGGTAAATGTTTACAAGATGAATGATACTTCATTCAGGCCCGATAAGCGGTACAATGTCAATACAGGGTTTAAGTTTAATAACAGCGATTTTTTAGGAAGTAAATCATTTAAACCAACAGATCTGAGGAAAGGATATAAACTCCAGTATAAAACAGACAGTGTATTTAATCAATTGCGTATAAAGCTGAGTAATTCCTTTGGCCTTGCCCTGCTTAAAGAAAACACAAGCGCTGGTTTTTTAAGTAATGATTCGTTATTCAAAATATTTTTAAATGGGTTGGTACTTGTTCCTGATTCCATCACATCAGGGAACTGTATGAATTATTTTAATTTGAACGGAACCAATTCCAGGCTTAACCTTTATTACCGTTATACCAAACCGGTAACAGGTGGCGACTCTTCACTGGTTTCTGTATTTCCCTTTGTTGCAAATACTACGAAAAGCGCAAATGCCAACAAAATTTACAGGAATTACGCCGGCAGCGCTGCTCAGCCTGTTATATCATCTGGTTCTCCGTCAAGCCTTGCTTATTTGCTCACCGCCCCGGGTACATCAGTGAGTGTAAAAGCGCCAGGCTTAAGTTCACTTGTGGGAAAAAACTATATTGTTCATCGTGCAGAATTAGTAATCCGTCAAATTTATCAGGGGCCTTTATCATTAGAAAGCACATTAACGCCTCCCATTTTGCATTTGTTTACTATTGGGCCTAATGGAAAAAACACAGGCATTCCGGTTGATAGCCTCAGTTATTTTTTTCTTCAGCAGATCAGTTTTGATCCTGTTCGTAATGTTCTTTTGGTTCCTGTTAATGATGTTGCTACAGGCGGGCTTCCTTCTTTTCGTTTAGATGCAGGAGGAAATAAAATTGTTGAATACAGGATGCTTTTGACCCGTTATGTGCAAAACATTATCAACGGCAAAGAGAAGGTGCGTGATTTTAAATTGGAGGCGCCTTATTTTGCCAATTTCAGTTTTAGCCCGTATAATCTTTCAGGTGTTGCAGGCGGAGGGCCTCTAAACCCCGTTGCATTTGGCCGTGTACAAGTGGGCGGAGGCAGCCATCCGCTTTATCCCATGTATGTGCGTATTTATTACTCCAAACAATAAGGGTTGAATTATCTACACCCTTATCTTTGCGCCTGTTAAAAAAATCTAATTCATTTCTATGCCTTATTTATTTACATCAGAAAGCGTTTCTGAAGGACATCCTGATAAAGTAGCTGACCAAATCAGCGATGCATTAATTGATAACTTTTTAGCTTTTGACCCCCAAAGTAAAGTAGCCTGCGAAACATTGGTTACTACCGGACAGGTGGTGCTGGCAGGTGAAGTAAAATCAAAAGCTTACCTGGATGTACAGGAAATTGCACGTGGTGTGATTAAAAAAATCGGTTACACCAAGAGTGAATATATGTTTGAAGCCAACTCATGCGGTGTGTTAAGCGCCATTCATGAGCAAAGCGCTGATATCAATCAGGGTGTTGACCGTAAATCAAAAGAAGAGCAGGGTGCAGGCGACCAGGGCATGATGTTTGGCTATGCTACCAATGAAACAGAACATTATATGCCATTGGCTTTGGATCTGGCACATAACTTATTAATTGAATTGGCAGCCATTCGCCGTGAGAAGAATTCAAAAATGCCATATCTCCGCCCTGATGCAAAAAGCCAGGTTACTTTGGAGTATGATGATCATAATCAACCTGTAAGAATTGACGCCATTGTTATTTCAACACAGCATGATGATTTTGACACTGAGGCAAAAATGCTTGCAAAAATCAAGACAGATGTTATCAATATTTTAATTCCCCGCATCAAATCAAAATACAAGCGTTACGCAAAACTGTTTAACGACAATATCAAATATCATATCAACCCCACCGGCAAGTTTGTAATTGGCGGCCCGCATGGTGATACCGGTTTAACAGGCCGTAAAATTATTGTAGATACTTATGGTGGTAAAGGTGCACATGGTGGTGGAGCTTTCAGCGGAAAAGATCCTTCAAAAGTTGACCGCAGTGCAGCTTACGCAACCCGTCATATTGCCAAGAACATGGTGGCTGCCGGTTTGTGCAGTGAAGTATTGGTGCAGGTATCTTATGCCATTGGTGTTGCCAAGCCAACATCCATCAACGTAAATACCCATGGCACTGCTAAAGTAGATATGAATGATGGCGCTATTGCAAAAATTATCGAAGGTGTGTTTGATATGCGTCCTTACTTTATTGAGCAGCGTTTGAAATTGCGCAATCCTATTTACAGCGAAACAGCAGCTTATGGCCACATGGGTCGTGTTCCTGAGATAGTTGAAAAAACATTCCGCAGCCCCGATGGTAAAGAGAAGAAATTAAAAGTGGAGTTGTTTACCTGGGAAAAACTGGATTATGTAAGCAAAATTAAAAAAGCATTCGGACTGAAATAATTCCGCAGCATGAGAAATACAGAACCCGTCCATATTGTGGGCGGGTTTCTTTTTTGTGTTTCTTTGTAAAAGTATTTTGTTACCGGCTTTTGTATTTCATGTCATCGTCCCTGCGCCTGTCCCGCCCAATGCGGGGTCGCACACATCTTAGCATGTACAGGAATGAGCAAAAAAAGCAACATCAGGCAGTAAATGAAACAATTCAGGCAAAAACAAACACGTCCCAAAAAATCTTCACTCATCATTGGTAAAATCAATGTGCTAACTGCATTGCAGGAAGGCAAAGAGCTGGAGCGTATTTACATGCAATCCACTTTGCATGGCGATGTGGTTGAAGAAATAAAAAAACTAGCGTTTAAAAATAATGTACCCGTTAATAATGTACCGGTTGAAAAACTTAATTCCTTTAATGTAAGCGGTCATGAAAGCGTTATTGCTCTTATTTCCAAAGTTCAATACCAGGATTTGCAAAATGTAATTTCATACTTGCATGAGCAGGGACAGGTGCCGCTGTTATTAATGCTTGATGGAATTACTGATATCCGGAACATTGGCGGTATTGCCCGCACTGCCTATTGCTGTGGTGTGCAGGCCATCATCATTCCTGAAAAAGGAGTGGGGGCTTTAAATGAAGATGCCATCCTCACCAGCGCCGGCGCATTGGAAAAAATAAATATCTGCCGTGTAAACAGTTTAATGAAGGCTGTGGATGATTTGCATTTGAATGGTATTAAAGTGTATGCCAGTGAAATGACTGCCAGTAAAACTATTGATCAAACAAATTTTTCTGAACCTTGTTGTATAGTGATGGGAGGGGAGGAGAAGGGCATCTATCCTGCACTCATGAAAATATGTGATGAAAAAATCAAAATACCCATGAAGGGAGATTTTGAAAGTTTGAATGTGAGTGTGGCAACCGGAATGATTTTGTATGAGGCTATGAAACAGCGTTTTCATTAATTTAGTGATGCTGCAATCATTTCATCAACAAATTGCGAAAAAACTTCTCTAAGATTACTTTTGGCATCAGTACCATAGTTCACAAAAAGGATATGCAGAACTTTTTTGTTGGGGAAGTAAAATAAATTGGCTGAATATCCTAAATCTCTTCCCTTATGCCCAATGCCAAAATCAATGCCATTGTCTAAATATGATTTCTGTAATCCGTAGCCATAATAGTTTGATCCATCACGTTTCTCATAAGTCTGCATCAGTTGAAGCGAAGAAGGTTTGAGTAAGGTTTGATTAATAAATAAAGCGTTTGCAAAGTTATAAAGGTCAAATAGATTACTGTAAACACCAACATAACCATTACCGTTACCCGTAATCAGGTTTGAAACATTTACAATTGCATTGTTATTGTAAAGATCAAAATACGCCTGTGCAACATTTGCAGGCAAAACATCGTGCGGATGATAGTAAGTTTGATTCATTGCCAAAGGCCGAAAAATTAATTCATGTAACAAATCACTATGTTTTCTTCCTGTTTGCGCTTCAATCACCATGGAAACTAAAATAGTATTCGTGTTGGAATATGCTGCAGAATTACCCTGTTTAAACAATGCCGGTTTTTCATAAATATAGGAGAGGAGCTCTTCTGCACCCCATTTTTTATTGGGATTATTGAGTACAGCCAAATAAAATTTGCTTTCTGAAATTATATCAGGAATACCTGTTTCATGTTTCATACATTGTCCCAGTGTTATTTCTCTGCCATTTGCAATTTTTGAAAGCACTGCATCAGGAATCCATTTTGAAACTTTGGTTTGAAGATCATTAAATCCAATTTTTGTATTTGCTGAATCTTCCATTAATTTAAACACAAGTGCGCCTATCAGCAATTTTGTAATACTCGCTGTTTTTGATACCGTACCCGGCTTAAAGCTGATATTGCTTTTAATATCAGCTTTACCTGATGCGCCAAACCAAGTACCTTTTGAGTCACGAATAAGCAATGATATTCCCGGCAATCCTTTTTGTTTGTATTTTTTTAGAAGAGCATCAAATTGAGCAGCTTTAGGGTGTTTACTGCTTGTATCAACCCATGGGGCGCTTACACCCTCACTTTCTGTACTAACAACCTCTGCTTTATTGCAGGAAAATAAACAACCTATGATGATTAAAAAAAGAATGTATTTCATGTTATTTTTTTGGATGACGAATTATAGGTTTTGAAATTCCTATAAAAAAACTGTTGTAGGGTAACAAGGGTACGTAAGATTTTACAAAAGGCAGTTGAAACCGTTGCTGATAGGTAACAAATAGCTTGATGTTTTGAGCCGATTTTGGTTTTAAATGATAACCCGTACTTATTTCAAAACTAAAAGTGCCCTGCACACGGCCGATTCCTTTATTGTTTTCATAATCTCCCACATCATTTAGTTTATATTTTTCCGTAGCAGGGATGGAATGTAAATAACCAGCACCTAAAGCTAAAGCGCTTTCCCACCGTTTCAGATATTTATATCTGAATCCGGTTGAAGAATAAAGCGGTATGCCAGTTTGCACAAAGCGATGATGAAATATTCCTGCTCTTACATCCCAAAACCAATCGTAGTTTTTTAATTTTTTAAAATCCTTACTAAGTCCGTATTCCAACCCCGGGTGAACAATCTCCCGAAATAGACCAGCAAATCGATTAAATGGTAATGCACTTTGTGAAGTAGAAACTGCAAATTGCTGAGAAGTGAATTTTTGAGCAGAAATTTCAATAAAATACAAACTTAATACTGCAATAAGCATTAGTTTTAGTTTCATATTTTGATAGTTGTACAATTAAGAAAATAAATTTAAAAAATGCCTGCTGATTTAGCTCTTGCTTGAAATTACATCTCAATTTACAGTAAATGAAATTGCCGCTTCCTTAATTTTGAATTGAAATGACACAAACCCAACACATTCAACTCATAGAATGTCCCCGTGATGCCATGCAGGGATGGAAAGCCTTTATTCCAACGGCAAAAAAAATTGAATATATCAACAGCTTACTAAAAGCGGGTTTTGATACCATTGACTTTGGAAGTTTTGTTTCGCCCAAAGCCATTCCGCAAATGGCAGACACTAAACAGGTAATTTCCAAAATTCAAATTGCAAATTCCAAAACCAAGCTTCTTGCCATTATTGCTAATGAACGGGGAGCAGATGATGCAGTAGTTTATGATGAAATCACTTATCTCGGCTTTCCATTTTCTGTTTCAGAAACTTTTCAGCAACGCAATACCAACAGTTCCATTGCAGAATCGTTAAAGCGGGTAGAAGCCATACAGGAACTCTGTATTAAAAATCAAAAGCAACTGGTGGTGTATCTGTCCATGGGTTTTGGAAACCCTTATGGCGATGAATGGACAAAAGAAATCGTATTTCATTGGGCCAATGAACTGGCGGCGATGGATATTAAAATTATTTCCATTGCTGATACGGTTGGACTTGCCACAGCAAACCAGGTTGAGGAAATCACCACACATTTAGTGAAAGAGTTGCAAGGTGTTGAAATTGGTGTTCATCTGCATTCAACTGCTGCCAACAGAATCCAAAAGCTGGATGCAGCTTTAACCAGCGGATGCAAACGCTTTGATGGCGCTTTAAAAGGTATGGGCGGCTGCCCCATGGCTGATGATGAACTGGTGGGCAATATGAATACCGAAGTTATGATTGACTATTTTGAAACAAAGGGGCTTCAGCACAACATTAATAAAGAAGCGCTGCTGCACAGTCTGCAGCTTGCTTCCTCCATTTTTGTATAATAATATATGCAATGAATTTTCTGGCGAACATTGATATTAAACCATTACCTCATTCTATAAGCTATAATGATAAAATTATGCTGGTGGGGAGTTGTTTCACAGAACATATTGGAAACAACCTGCATGATTTGAAATTCAATGTTTTGCAAAATCCAAACGGCATTTTATTTGAACCGGCCAGTGTTTGTAAAAGCTTCGTTTCTTATATCAATCACAAACAATATAAAGCGGAGGAGCTTACAAAATTCAATGAGCTTTGGCAAAGCTGGGATCATCACAGCAGGTTTTCAAACCCTGATAAAGAGAAAGCACTAAACGGAATTAACGAATCGCAAACAGCAGCGCACGAATTTATTAAAGAAGCAGAATGGCTCATTATTACGCTGGGATCATCCTTTGTTTACCGTTTAAAGAAAAGCAATTCGTTTGTGGCCAACTGTCATAAAGCGCCTGCACAGTGGTTTGAAAAATATTTGATTCCCATTGATGAGCAAATTCAGTTGCTGGACAACACCATTCACCAGTTGTTTTACAATAACCCTAAACTCAAAATTATTTTTACCATCAGCCCGGTACGGCATTTAAGAGATGGCGTGGTGGATAATAACCGCAGCAAGGCCCGTTTAATTGAAACGGTACATCATCTGGTGAACAAATTTGACCGGCTGTTTTATTTCCCGGCTTATGAACTGGTGATTGATGTGCTGCGTGATTACCGTTTTTACGATATTGACCTGGCGCATCCCAATTATGCGGCCACACAGTTTGTAATGGAAAAATTTTCAACGTTTGCTTTTGATGAAACCACAATGGAATTGATGAAAGAAATCCGGCAGTTGGTTACAGCCAGAAATCATAAAGCATTTCATCCGGGCTCTAACCAGCATCAGCAATTTTTAAAACAGCATTTTCAAAAAACACAGGCTTTGGCTGGAGCTTATCCAAAGCTGGATTTTAGGGCTGAGCTGGAGTATTTCAAGATATAAGAGTTATCGTATAATTAATACTAATGATATGTTAAGTTTAAAATGTCGCAGAACCCTCACAGGTCTGGTTAGCTTTTCTGTATTGCATAAACCCTCTGCAAAGACCTGTGAGGGTTTGTCATAGTATGCTTAACTTAACACTAAGATGACCCCGCCACTTACCTGCACCCCTTAGCTGGTGTTGCAGTTGAATAGTTCACGCACTTTCATACACATCTGTTTCAGTTTTGCGCTGTATAAAACCTGCACTGCACAGCATGAAAGCAGTTGCTGCATGTAAATTATTGTTGTCCGAGATGATTCAAAACAAGCCAATTTTTTTTGTTGAAAGCATTGTTATTACTCAAAAATTGATAATAGCTTGAAAACAGGGGGGTGCTTTTTCTTTTGGGTGCTTTTTGGTTGGTATATCAGGCTTTGTTTGCTTTCGTTTCTGTTTGTACTTTTTAATGATGGCAGCAATGCTTATGTGGTTCATCATCAGGTGCAGACTAACAATGGATGCCAATATAGAGAACGCCAGTTGTGCCTTGTTTTCATTGAATAATACCTGTAATAATATTAGCCCTGTTAAGGCACACCAGATTTGTATTTGGATGGCATTTTCATTGTTGCCCAAAAAGTAGTTGAGGGGAAAGTATTGTTTCAGCTTTTTAAAGAATTTCTCTATTTGCCACCTATTTTGGCAGATGGCGATAATGTCTGAAGCTGTCATTTCCAAATGGTTAGTCCAATATACAAATGTGGCCGTATGCTTTTCGCTGTAATAAGCTATACGCCTGCGTTGCAGTGTTCTTTTAACACTGGATTGCTCTATTGTTTCAGTGTATTTTACTTCTATTATTTCATCCTTCAAAACAGCCGTTTCATTCTCTTTGAGTTCCAGTTCTTTGATACTGCTAAAGTCTGCATTATCTTTTTGTGGCGCTACATAAGTAATACCCCTTTCGCTGAATTTTACAAACTGCTGGTAATTAATATAGGCCTTGCCGAAGGTTATAATGGAGCCGTCGGGTAGTTCTTTAATGCACTCGTAAAACCGCTGGTCGTGTAGGGCTGCTGCGGTATATTTTATAAAACTGGGCATATTGCTATCGGCCTTTAAAAGGGTATGCACTTTTATACCGCCTTTGCTTTTGCCATCATTCCTTTTACGGCCTGCGGGCTTTAATATGGCCTTAAACAGTGAAATGGTACTGCTATCCAGTATGTATAGCTTGCTGGCAATGCTTGGTTTCAATGGGCTGTCCGGGATAATATATTTGTATTGCTGATATAGGCTTTGGTACAAAGAGCCGAAGGCTTCACTGGTTCGTTTTTTGTTGCCGTCGCTAAGGGTGCTTCTTGGAGGTACTTTTTTGAGGTTCATATGATTAAGCTTGCCCTGACATAACTCAAGCCCTGTCTCTGCTTCACGAATAGAGGTACACCTTGCAAAAATGCAATAGAGCATGGTTGTAAGCTGGTCTTTAAAACTTAGTTTCTTGGAAAACTTGTCTGCATTGTGTTTTTTGCAGGCAGCTTGTATTAAACCATCGTCAATCAAAGAAAGTACTTGGGTAAATATCGGCTGTCCGACATAATCGCTGATTTTGTTCATATCAACTTTGGTTGTTTAGTCGCAGCAAAGTTGAGAAAGGGTGGCCGAAATACCACCCTTAATTTTAAATTTTATCTCGGACAATAATCAATGAAAAACGCAATCTACAAGCATGGCAACCAACCCTGCCAGGTTATGGACGAAAACGAAAACCAGTTTTGCATCACTATTAACGATGCAATGAACCATCCAAACACTATTTGGGTTGATAAGGAAGATGTGGAATTGGTTGATGAAAGCGCTGGAGCGGATACAGAACCGGCTGCAATTGCAGCACTCAAAAAAACAGCGCCTAAAAAAGCAGCTAAGAAAAAGTAATGGCTCAAATTTATTATCATAGTTTGGCCACCTGTGGAATGAAATAGTAACCAAACACCAGCAGATGATGAAGAGCGAAAACCCCTATGTAAAAACAAGAATCAACCTGCAATAGTGAGCGCCACCATTAAATCTTACTCCAAAAAAGAAATTGCCCAGCTTTACGGCATTAACCGTTCCCTGCTTTACAAGTGGCTGGTAACAACAGGAAAAGTATTTGCAGAAGATTTTTACAAGTCCAAACAAATCTTTACGCCCAAAGAAGTGGAGCAGATTTTTAATCACCTGGGCGAACCTGAAAAAATATTTGAACCATGAATTTTACAAACCTCAAACCCACACTCATGGGTTTATTTTTATTCGTACTGTTCACTATCCTTTCTTTCTCTGTATCCTCCTGGTTTTTTATACCGGCCACCATGTTGCTGCTGTGCACCGTGTTTGAAACAAGGCCATGGCCCGATTTTTCACTTATCAATATTGGCTATCACCGCTGCCCCACATGCCGTTTCTTTTTTCTTGAAGTGTGCAATTTTATAATGCGCTGGCAATTTTAACCGTTTTAGTAAAATTCTAATGCTTAATTTTGAGTAAAATTTAAGTTATGAGTATTCCTAAACTTGCTCTGCATGATGTTTTTAAGGAGGATAATTCTGTTTTTGGCAAACTGGTTGCGATTGAACGAAATCTTGATGAAGACTCTTTAAATGAGTTGTACCTGCTTGCTAAAAAAAAGATGGCTTTAAAACTTGCAGCCGAATTTGAAAACAGCATTCCTGATGAAATGCGTATGAGCGAAGAGGAGGCAATTGCCCTTTCAAAAGAAATTCACAAGAATGATTAACACCCGTTACCTTTTTTTAGATGCTAATGTATATGACCGTTATATATTTCATTTACGAACGGGGTTGCTGCTTAACTTAATTGCAACACATTTACCCGGTATCCATATTATTGTTTGCAGCGAACTGTTTACCGAAATAAGAACGGTTTGCAACCGCCCCGGTAAACCTTTTGAACTAATGAAAAGTAAAGGGCTTGCTGATGTAAATGCTGCTGTTGAAAAGGAAATTTCCATTATAAAGTTGTTTGCAGGCATTGATATTACAGATACCATCCCCATTACAGAACAGCAGCCAAAGGCCGACCCTAAAGACTGGTACATCCACAACCTGGGCAAGCAGTACAACGTTACCATAGTAAGTAACGATACACATTTGATACAACTCAAAAACAAACCCTACCCGTTTTTTACTGCCGATGAATTTTTAAATCAATTGAAGGCTTTATAGTTTTAATATCCCGCACCAACCTCTTACTCATTTTCTTTTACGCCACCCTTGCCGCCCTCATTTATCGTTTTAGTGAAATTCTAATGTATATTTGGCTTTCATCAAAAACAATATGGATAATAACCAGGACAGCAACATACAGGTGCAGCAAAAAAGTGTAATTGCCGCCGCCGTTAATGAAGATGTAATTGAAAGGGCGGTTGATAAAATGGGCGATGCCTTAGTAAAAATATCCGACCGTTATTTTCAACACCAGGAAAGCAAAGCCGCATTAAACACTGAGCTTGAAAAAGAAAACATTAAAAGTCAACGGCAGTTAAACCTTATGGGCTTTGGTATGATGTCCGTTGTGCTTGTAATAGCAGCTGTTGTAACCGTTTGGCTTAAAGATATACCGCCGGTGCTAAACAGCCTCCTGTGCTTTATTATCGGTTACGCCGCTGCTGGTATTAGTGGTTTTATAATACAAAAAGGGAAGAAAAGGAACACGCCTGAAGATTGACCGGCTTTTTTTTATACGCTTTAGCTCCTGCTCCATTTGGTGTAGCAGCTTGTTTTTTTAATTAAGCATTTCAAGTAACACATCGGGGTTTTTACTGCCCGTAAGTAATTGCAAAAAAGATGCTTTAGCTTTTTTGATTTGTTATTGGCAGCTACGGCCATGCAGCATCATCTTATTATGGTAACGGGTAATAACAAAGATTTTGTAAATATTGATGGGCTTGCATTAGAAAACTGGATAAACCGGTAATTAACCCGCCCCACAATCATTTATACTGCACCCGCCTGTTAACAATAAACCTTCACCCTTTCCTTTGAAAAAAGGAAGCAGGGGAGAGGAGGTTAAAAATTTGCAGCGTGCATTTAATTTTTCTGCCCGGTATTATGGCGGCAAAAATGTATTGGTTGAGGATGGTGTATTTGGAAGTAAAACACAGGCTGAACTTTCAAAGCGTTTTGCCAATGCCAGTTCGGTTGATGAAGCCCGTTACAACTGGATTATGAACCGTATGAACCAGGGCATTCCCGTTGCAAGGGTGTATGTACAGGATAACCAGTGGCCGCTGCAAATAACCAACCATGATGATGGCAAGAGCAGGTTGCGCCGCATCCGCAACTTAAATATTGCGCTGGGCGTGTACCGCTCCAATACCAACGATGCCAAAGCTGCTGAGTTTGGCATCAACACTTATGTAGCGCTTCGTGATAAGTACAAAGCTACAAAGGTGGATGAACAGCTTTATTATGAAATCACCGGCCAGTTTGCACCTATTATGCCTTTTGGCCTTTAAATTATTTTTCTATGAACAACGGGTTACTCAAAAACCTTTGGAACAAAGGTGAATTACCAACAGTAAACACAGCGGTGGAGTTAACCACAGACACACTTGTTAAAACCGGTGTTGCTATTGTACTGGTGGTGGCGCTTTGCGCCGTTATTATCAAACTCATAAACCGTTTGTAACATGGCAAACTTTCAAACAGCATTAGCCATTATTTTAGCAATTATTGATGAACACAAGCGGGTGTTTGGAACACCTGCACGGGGTTCGTTGATTAAAAATGTTGCTCTGGACAAAGCCGTGGAAGATTTTTATTACACGGCTTACTGGTTACGCAACCGCATCAACGAAATCAATAACCAGGAAGTGGCGAATTTTGCATTTGACATGGTGGTAAATCATGGCCGTGGCGTTATGCTGCTTAACCGTTCTGTAAATAAAGTTTTTCCGGGGCGGGTAACAGCAGATAACAAAATGAAAGATGCCACCATCAGCGGTATTAATGCAAACCCTGGTGAAGTGTATAAACAAATGATTGAGGTGCGCCGTGCTTATTACCAATCACTTGCTGACTTTGATGTGTTTGGGCAGGGATGGTTAAACCGGCTGGCAAAATTTCCGGCAGCGGTGATGAATTTTACCACCGATGTAACGGCCTCAAAAAAAAAATGATTCTCATTGGTGCGGTTTTGCTTAGCATAGCCGCACTGCTTTTTATTTTTCTCTACAACAAAGAACAATCATGAGCACCCAACAACAGATACTTGAAGCCATCAACAAACTTTTAACAGGCGAAATAACAGACATGCCTGCATATATAGGACAACCGCCGTTTAGCGATTCAAAAGCGGATGAGTTGTACATGTTATTTTATTCCATACAGTCACGAATGAGGGGCGGCACAGGAGGTGGCGCTAGAATAGAGTATGTGGATATAATGACGCTAAGAGACATTGTTATCAGCGGGCAGGTGGTCCCGGGCACTTTTTATTTTACTGAAGATAATAGAGAGGAAATCGGAAGAACGTACGTCTTTACAGGCCGCACTACAGAATCAGTAACAACGGGATGGGAGGCGTCAGCTGACCTTATGGTGATAGTTTCAAACGTTGTCTCCTATTAAATGGGCAGTTATTTTAACCAGGTTGCTGCTTATTATGGCAGGTTACTCGAAGAATGGCTATGCGGTGGTAACGTTAGCGGCGCTGTTACGTGATAAAGGATGGAAGATTGAATTCTAACTTAAGATTCTCCATTATACTCATCCACTTTCTTTTTCAAATCATGCAGCCGCTCTATGTAACTGATTGTTACTTTAGAGCGGCTTATCATTTGCGCCCTGGTAAATATCTTTTCAATAAGTGTGGCCGCTTCAATAAAAAAAGTGATGGCCTGTGTAGCGTTCATGGTGATGTAGGAAGGCTCTGTGGTTTGTCTTAAACGCCTGCACAATTTTTCTAACCAGGATATGCCAATGGCAAGCGTTTGCACAATGGCTTCCAACTGTCCATCGTAGCTGTATTTGCGGCTGAGAGCTGACACTAACCACACTTCCCGGTATAATCCATGTATATCAATGTACAATTGGTTGAGTTCGGTGGTAACATTCCAAAAATATTTTCGTGTGGCCGTGCTGAACTGGTTCAGTTCTTTTTTGCTGGTGAAGATGATGTACTGCCCGTTGCCAATATGGATTCTTTTTTCATAAGACTTTGCCCGTTGTTCTTTGAACAGTTCCAAATCAATTACTTTTTTGCTCATTGTAAACCATTTTAGTAAAATTCTAATTCGGCATTTCAAAACTGAGTTTGCAAAAACCGTGTTATCCGGGGCAAAATGCTGAAATCCTTACTGGCAGCAAGTTTTAAGGCTGTTTATTTTGAGCAAGTTAGGGCGGGTTTTATCGTATAATTAATATTATGTTAAATAAGACATTTTCTATTTCACTTCAGCCTGCCTTTCCATGATAAATTGAATGATGGTATCAAGTTCAAGTTGAGCCCTGCTCATTGCATCCAACACTTCTTCCCTGTTTACCCCGGCTGCAAAGCTTTTTTCTCTAAATCGTTTCTTCACTCCTTTTAATTCCATACCTGCATATCCTTCGGGCCGCATTAAACTGTACGCATGTATTAATCCGCTCAGTTCATCAAAAGCATACAGCATTTGATCCATTCTGGTTAGGGGCTCCACTCCAAAATGATTCGGCCCATGGCTTGCAATTGCATGGATAATCTCTGGATCAATGTTCCGGCTTTCCAACTCCTCAATAATTTTTTTACAATGATGCTCCGGCCATTGATCCCAGTCAGCATCGTGCAACAGACCGGCCATTTCCCATTTCCATTGTTCGGTTTCATCAAGACCTTCTTTTTCGGCAGCCCAGCATTTCATTAAATGCGCCACCTGCTTCATGTGGAGTTGCAGGCGTTCATTTTTTACCCATTCATAAAACAAGATATGGGCTTCTTGCCTGCTTAAAACATTTCCCCTGTTTTGAGGGTTTCCAAATTCAGAGCGATTGAGTTGTAATGACATAATAAAAAAGGCTGCTCTTTATAGAACAGCCTTTCAATATTACAAAGAAATTTTATTGATTTAATGCATCATATTTCTTTTGATAGTATTTTTCTTTTTCAGTATTGCCAATAAAACGGTAAGCTTCCACTAAAAGGTTGGCGGAGCTTTTATACTCATTTTTCATACGCCTGTCTTTCATTACTTCTGCCTGGTTCATTCCCTCAAAAATATTAAAAGCACTTTCAAGATTGGGGATGGCATCTTTCATTCTTGCGTCCATCTTTGCTTTCATATCATTTTTCTTCTGAACATCAGCAGGTGCTGTTCCTTTTATTTTTTTGATTTCATCCTGGAGAAAAGCAGCATCATTAAAGTAGGTCTTTCCCAGTAACAGATAGGCATCCGGTTTTTTTGAATCTGTTTCAACACATTTTTTGAGTTGATCCACCACTTTGTTAAAATAAGTTTCTCTTTCTCCTTCCGGTGTTTTGTTATCCATAAGCACCCAGTTGAACAATTCGGCTGCATAATCAAAACGCATATCATAGTCTTTGGCGTCTTTGTTCAGAACAGTTTCATATTTGGCAAAGAGTTCAGGGCCCGCACCTTTCTTTCGTTCACGGTCCAGTTCCATTTTATCATAATACGTATCATTGGGATACAGTTTTCTTCCAACTGCTGCATATTTATCAGCGGTTGCAAAATCTTTCTTTGAATCGTAATAATAGGTTACATAACGGTAGCAAACATCATAACCCTCACCGCCAATACCTGCATCACATATTTTCTTAAAGAACGAGATGGCATCTTCCATATTTTCAGACTGCATGGCAGCTGCACCTGCATAATAATACAGTACAGTATCAACAGCACTCAGGGCCCAGCCCCTTTTGTAAATAAACCGGCCAACCACATCTGCATCTTTATATTTTTTAAGGGCATTGGGGTAATCTTTAGCATTGTAAAAATCATTGCCCTCACGTTGCAGCCACAGGTAGTTATCAAAAACAGGTTCATATCTCAGGAGAGCAACATAAGCCAGCATTTTTGATGAGTCATAAGCCCATGCCTTTTGAAAAGCATCAAAAGCGCCATTCCACACATCTGGTATTGCAGCTTTTAAATTCGGATCCTTTCCATACTCCCGGTAAATTAAACCCTTGTAATACCAGCCTTCCCAGTTCTTTTGTTCTTTTTCATTGGCCAGCATCAGGTCAACCGCTTCTTTGGCTTTTACCCAATCTTTTTTGTCATAAAAGTTGCGGACTTTTTTCATGTCCTGTGCAAAAACACTCATTGCAAACAAGAACGCAATCGTTACAAAAAGAAACTTTTTCATCTGTGTTGTTTAATTTGAAAAAATAATTTTTATTTATTGATTTTCAATTGGTTCATTTCCTGAAGGTGTATCATCATTTGGCGGATTATCCACCGGGGTTTCATCATTTACCACTACAACTTCTTCCTCCGCAATTTTGGTAATCGCTGCAATTTCATCTCCTTCATCTACACGAATTAACTTAACTCCCTGTGTTGCCCTTCCCTGCTCACTGATTTGCCCAACCGGCATACGGATGGTGATGCCACTCTTACAACTAATCATCAAATCTTCCTTCTCAGTTACGTATAAAATACCAACCAGGTGACCGGTTTTCTCCGTTACATTAATTGTTTTTACACCTTTGCCGCCACGGTTGGTAAAACGATACTCACTTACTGCAGTACGTTTACCATAGCCTTTTTCACTCACAACCAATACAGAGCGTGAAGTATCCAGCACATTTACACAAATCATACCAACCACTTCATCGGTTTCATTATCCACTTCAATACCTGCAACGCCAATAGCACCCCTGCCGGTAGGTCTTACTTTTTCTTCGGGGAAGCGAATGGCCCTTCCGCTTTTTACAGCCATCATAATTTCACTCTTACCATCCGTCATCTTGGCTTCCAGCAACTGATCGCCTTCTACGATGGTGATGGCGTTCACTCCGGTTGCACGGCGCCTGCTAAAATCTTCCAAACTTGTTTTTTTGATGATGCCTTTACGGGTGCAAAGTACAATGTAATGATTCTTTACATATTCTTCATCGTCCAGGTTGGCTACATCAATAATGGCCCTCACTTTATCATCTGGCGGTAACTGCATGAGGTTTTGAATAGCCCTTCCTTTACTTGTTTTATCACCCTCAGGAATTTCATAGCTCTTTAACCAGTAGCATCTTCCTTTTTCAGTAAAGAATAATAATGTGTGATGTGTGGAAGCCACAAAGAGATGTTCAATAAAATCTTCCTCTCTTGTTTTACTGCCCATGGCTCCTCTGCCACCACGGCGCTGAGAACGGTACTCTGTTAAAGAGGTGCGTTTGATATACCCGTGATGGGAAATGGTAACCACCACATCTTCTTCTTTAATGAGGTCTTCAATACGCACCTCATCATCTAAGTAAGTAATTTCTGTTCGGCGTTCATCACCAAACTTTGCTTTGATTTCCAGCAGTTCTGTTTTAATAAGATCAAAACGCATCTGTTCATTGCCCAGCAATTCATTCAAATGGGCAATGAGCTTCATTAACTCATCATATTCGTTCTTGATTTTTTCACGTTCCATGCCGGTAAGGCGCTGCAAACGCAATTCAAGAATGGCCCTGGCCTGTATTTCATCAAGCCCCCAGCCTGCATTTATTAAATTCTCTTTTGCAACATCAGGAGTTGGTGAACTGCGTATTAATGCAATCACCTCATCTAAGTGATCCAGTGCAATTAAATAACCCTGTAAAATATGGGCACGCTCCTGTGCTTTGCGTAATTCGTATTTGGCACGGCGTATCACCACCTCATGACGGAACTCAACAAACTCACTGATAAGATCTTTAAGGTTGAGAATTTTGGGGCGGCCTTTCACCAGCGCCACATTATTGATACCGAATGAAGTTTGCAGCTCTGTGTATTTATAAAGCTGGTTGATGATTACATTCGCAACTGCATCACGCCGTAAATCAACCACAATACGTGTGCCTTCTTTTTGATTGCTTTCATTGTTCACATGCACAATACCGTCAATCACCTTATTATTTACAAGCTGCCCGATCTTATCAGTTAATGTATCACGGTTTACCTGGTAGGGAACTTCGGTAATAATAATTTGCTCCCGGCCGCTGGTTTTAGTATCCACATGCATTTTACCACGGAGCACTACCCTTCCTCTCCCAAAATGAAAACCGGCTTTAATGCCTTCCATTCCATAAATGGTACCGGCCGTTGGAAAGTCGGGCGCTTTTACATGCACCATCAATTCATCAATGGTAATATCCCTGTTGTCAATAAAAGCCACACAGCCATCTATTACTTCGCTTAAGTTGTGCGGCATCATATTGGTGGCCATACCCACAGCAATACCGCTGGAACCATTCACTAAAAGTTGAGGAATTCGGGTGGGAAGTACCGAAGGTTCTTTTTCAGAATCGTCAAAGTTGAGCTGAAAGTCCACTGTTTCCTTGTCAATATCATCCATCATACTCTCAGCAATGCGATCCATGCGAACTTCGGTGTAACGCATTGCTGCAGGACCATCACCATCCTGGTTACCAAAGTTACCCTGGCCATCCACCAATGTGTAACGCATACTCCACTCCTGTGCCATTCGCACCATGGCATCATAAACGGAACTGTCGCCATGCGGATGGTATTTACCCAGCACCTCACCCACTACCCTTGCACTTTTTTTATAGGCTTTGTTGTATTGCAAACCCAGTTCATTCATAGCAAATAAAATGCGGCGGTGAACGGGTTTTAAACCATCTCTCACATCAGGCAGGGCACGGCCAACAATAACAGACATTGAGTAATCAATGTAGGCCGTTTTCATTTGTTCTTCAATGTTCACGGGAACGATGCGGCCATGATTATAGCCGCCATTTTCCATTGTATTTTCAGTTTGATCCATATTCATTTTTAAAGGCCGCCAAAGATACCGAAACGGGAAGGGAAAACCGCTTAAAAAGAGAGTTTATTTAAGCCGTTTTTTCAACAGGAAATAAGAAGTTGTGGATAAGAAAATGGGCTGAGAAATTGAAGGAAGTAAAAGTGTAAAAAAGCCGGTTTAATTCCATCATACCTTCATAAAAAAGCAAATCTTTTTTGAATACAACAATTACCAAACATTAACCGGGCAACCCATTCTTGAACGGCCTTTTCTGCCGCCGCTCCATCCACTGCCGCCATTACCACCACTGCTACCTCCTGAAAGCCTGTAACTGAGTGTAAAACCCATAAAGTAATAATTGTCTTTGGCTTTGCCTCCACGGATGGTATTATTGGGTGGATAAGGATCACTGGTGTGACCGGAAAGCTCCGGTGTGCGAAAAGCCATTTGCACCGCCAGCGGACCACGTTGTGTGAGCAATGCTGTTTGGTCAACATAGGTAGTGCTCACATCATCAATATAATCAGTAAATGTTTTACGATAATTTATTTCAATACCTGCGCCAATACGATCCGTCAGCTTCATACGCACGCCTGCACCAAAAGGTACAGCAAACTGTGTAAGGCTGTAAGGTTTACGGTCAGGAAAACCGGTGAGGCCCTGCCCTTCTGTAGAAAGTGGTCTTAAATACACTTTGTTACCGGCAGGTAGCGGCGCATATGCATAAGGATTGTAATGAAATACTGCCACACCGGCCATTATATAGGGTGATATAATGCGTTCCTGCATACCAAGAAAATGAAACTCGCCTGCTGCATGACCCTCCAGAATATTGGTGGCAAAGCTGAGGTTACGCAATCTTGTTAATGGATTGCTCTGGTATTTATCCTGTGCATTGATCTGTGCATAGTGTACACCTGCACGCAACATGAGTTTATTGCTGAACTCATAACTCACCCATCCGCCCACTGAAAACAAAGCCTGGTCCAGTGTAATATTTTTACCTTGCAGATCTCCGTTATAATTGGCAAATCCGCCAAAGAGATTGACATGGATATCCTGTGCGGTTGCTGAAAGAAGAAGGGCTGAAAAGAGAAGGATCGCAGTAATTTTTTTCATACACTGAATTCTTAACAAAAATAAAGCCATAACAAGATACGGTACAAGATTGATTTTTCACAATACAGGGAAAAGCGATTACTTTGCCTGCATTAAAACGATTGCTTTATGCAAACTGGAAACGGACAGTACTACCCTTCTTACCTGCAGCTTGAAAAAATTTTAGATGCACAGACGCCTTTAAGTTTTGCTGAAGGCCAAACACCTGCACATGATGAAATGCTTTTTATCATCATTCACCAGGCGTATGAATTATGGTTTAAGCAAATTTTGTTCGAACTGGAATTTGTAAAGAAAGTCTTCAGCAAAGAGAAAGTGGATGATAACAGTGAAGATTTAAACCTGTGCCGTCATCGCCTGCAACGGGTGGTACGTATTCTTGAATTATTAAACCAGCAGATCACTGTTTTAAATACCATGACGCCTTTGGATTTCCTGGAGTTCAGAAACTTGCTCACACCTGCTTCGGGTTTTCAAAGCAAACAGTTCCGGTTAATTGAAGCCACACTGGGTTTGCAAATGGAAAAACGTCATCAGCATGATTATTACAAACGAACTAATGAAGGCGGATTTACCCAAAATGATTTTCAGCAAATCGAATCTGCAGAACATACACAAAGTATTTTGCAACTGGTAAACCAATGGCTGGAGCGGATGCCTTTTTTTGATGAGAAGTTTTGGAACAATTATCAGCCATTGAACAATGATAAAAAAGTGCCGCATGCTTTTTGGAATGATTACCGCTCTTTGTATGAAATGAGTTTAGCTGAAAAAGAATTGCATAAGCTCAAAGATTTTGACAATCAGTTCCTGGGCTTAAGTGCGGAACAAGTTATTGGTGATAAGACTAACAACGGCATGAGTGATGCTGCCATGCGGGGCGCTTTGTTTATAATGCTGTACCGTGATTTTCCAGTGTTTCAAACTTCGTTTCAAATATTAGATACACTCATTGAAATTGATCACTGGCTGTCCGGCTGGCGGCATAAGCATTATGTAATGGTGCGGCGAATGATTGGTATGCGTGTGGGTACCGGTAACACCACCGGTGCTGGTTATTTGGATGGTGCTGTGCAACAGCATTATATTTTTAAAGAGCTGGCATCCCTTTCTACTTACTTAATTGAACGCAGAAAATTACCAAAGCTGCCGGAGGAATTGGTGAGGGCGCTGGGGTTTGTGAGCTAAGAGTAGCTAAGAGGGAAAGGAGGAAAAGAGGGGTTAAAAAAATTATCAAACGTACTCAACCACCACCTTCTAAGAAGGTGGGTTGAAAGCATCGGGCAAAGCCCTCTTTAAAACATGTGAAGATTGAAATTAATATGCGAATTTGATTATGCAGTATTAAATTCAGGCAAAGCCCAAAGGACATCACCACCGCCTAAGGCGGAGGTTGTTTAAGGTGAAATAAAAAAAAAGAGAGGGTATAAAATTTTTACGCCCTCTCTTTTTGTCTCTTTACACTCTTAGCTACTCTTAGTTCAGTAACTATACACTTTATACCCCCACGCTTCCAATACAAACTGCTGTCCGTCTTTTAAACTTTCAGGTTTGCCAAGAAATACATTTTCAGGTTGACCTTCCAGTTTTGTTTTTAAAGTAACCGTATGCGGAGTGGCTGATAAATTTAAAACAACCAATACTTTTCTTCCACCTTTCTCTCTCCAATATGCATATACGGCATCATCATTTGCAGATTCAATTTTTTTATATGCAGCATCAAGTGCCAATGCAGGATTGCTTTTACGTAATGCTAAAAGTGTTTTATAAAATGCGGCACGTTCATATTTACCAAACGTAATCGTGTCTTTGTAGAAAAATGAAATCGAGTCAGGGAAAGGTTCTTCCTGTCCGCTGTAAATTAACGGCAATGAATTTTTCCATGTTTGGCTCAGCACAGCAAATGGTGCATGTACAGCGCCGGGCATGGTGGCATAGTCTGCCTTGTTCCAGCTATTTTCATCATGGTTGCTGGTGAAGTACATTTTAATAGCGCCGGGCGGAAATGTTTCTTCCAGCTTCATTAAAGAAGTATCGAGCAGTTTTGCACCGGCTTCGCCCTTGGCTACCTTTTTCATTTTGGCAAAACCATCCCATCCATAGCTGGCATTAAAACCCGCATCATGAATCCACGCTACATCAGCTTCGGCCAGCATAAAAATATCAGGTTTTGTTTTTTTGAGTTCTGCTATGCAATGCTGCCAGAAGCTGCGGGGCACTTCACTTGCCACATCGCAACGAAACCCATCAATCTTTGTTTCGGTTAGCCAGAATTTCATTGCACTAATCATGCTGTCATGCAACACAGGATTTTCATAATTCAAATCTCTTGTATCACTCCAATCGAACGCAAATGCCAGTGTACCGTCTTTCTTCTTCACAAAAAAATCGGGGTTGCTTTTAATCCATCTGTTATCAGCACCTGTATGATTGGCTACCCAATCCGTAATTACTTTAAAGCCCAACTCATGCGCTTTGTTCACCAAACTTTTCCAATCTTCCAATGTTCCAAACTCCGGGTTTACTGCTGTATAATCTTTTACGGCATAATAACTGCCGAGTTTACCTTTCCGGTCCAACTCACTGATGGGGGTAATGGGCATAAACCAAAGTATGTCCACTCCCATTTCTTTTAAACGGGGCAGGTGCGCTTCAAATGCTTTAAACGTTCCCTGTGGTGTGTATTGCCGCACATTTACTTCATAAATATTAGATTGTTTAATATACTCCGGGAAATCAGCACTGCCTGCTTCCTGTTTCGGTTCTTCTTTCAGCATTAGTTTGCAGGAAGTAAAAAAAAGTGTGGCAGCCAGCAACTGCAATAGCGATTTTGGTAAAGTCATAATCAAAAATTTGAGGTGGAAAATTAGAAAAGTTTTCCCGTTCAGTCAATTAAAATCCCCATTCGGTAAAAAACAATATTAGGTTCTTAAAAAGTTCGGTAATTTTTTACAAATTAACACTGCCATGAAAAAATTTATACTTACACTGCTGGTGTCATTATCTTTCATTTCATCAGCTTTTGCAGCTGATTCTGCAGTTACTGCATCAGGGTTCACTTTTACGCCTTCAAGCATAGCTGTAAATGTGGGCGAGAGGGTGATTTTTAATGTTAATTTTTCATTTCATCCTACTGTTCAGGTAGATCAGTTAACCTGGATACTAATGGAACCGCTTCTAACGGAGGTTTTTCTTATACAACCGGCACTACAGCCACGCTGAATATTACAGCAAGCATGGCGGGCACTACTATTTACTATGTCTGTACAAATCATGTTCTTTCAAGTGGTATGAAGGGCTCCATTACAGTTAACGTAATTGCATCAGTAACTGAAAATCAAAAAAGAGATTTTAACTTCACTGTTTTCCCCAATCCTGTTACTTCCAATTCCTGGCTCAACATCAGTACCAAAAATGCAGGTATGGCTTCACTCACGCTTTATGATTTAAACGGACGGCTGGTGAAACAATTATTTAGGGCTTGCTCAAAAACTCAGCCCAATTTTTAACTCATAAAATTTTGGTTGGCAAGATTTATAAAATGCCATTGC
>JAIEQM010000016.1 GCA_019747705.1 Chitinophagaceae bacterium
TTGTAATTTATTAACCATTCAATCAAGTGTGGGCTGTGTGCGGTTCCTCTCCTCAAGGAGAGGTTAGGTGAGGTGCTCCAATAAATTTCAAGCATGCTGAATTTTAATTGTTCTCTTTATCAAGCATTGGCTGTGATTGAGGTTCTTTTCTCGGGGAAGATTCAGAGGGACTTTCTGGAAACATCGTAACTATTTCTTAATCTCCGTATTTCATTTCTTCATATTTTTATTGCTTTCAAACTTAACCCTCCTTGCTTAAGAAATGAAAGAAAAAGCAGTGTACGCCATCCCCGCCCGTTTTCGCAAAATCGAAAACCTCCACATTTTACTCTGGTTAATAAAAGATATGTGCTGGGCTTTAAATTTTCACTGGATGGCCATCTTCATGATAATACCTACAATCGGCGTTGCATTGCTGATTACGTATCAAACAAAAAATATGCGGAGTGAACTCTTTCACAACCTCGCCATTTTGTTTTGGATTACCGCCAACTGTACATGGATGATTGGTGAGTTTTACGGCTGGGATGAAAATCTGTACGGTAAGCTGGGCCTCCGCCAGTTTGCAGTGGTTCCGTTTGCCATTGGTCTTTCCATTATTGGTTATTATTACCTCAGCGGTTTGTGGCGCAATAAAAATGAAATGATTTATGTGCAGAGCGAAGAAGGCGGCGAAAGCAATGCGGCCATTCACAATATTCAGCAAGAGGTAAATAAAGCGGCTGCTTCCAAATAAGCTTTCCTTCTCATACAGTATATTTGCGGCCTGTTGAAGTACAGAATATTTTTATGTAACCAGCTTTGGTACTACTATGAATCTTCTGTTGCGTCGCACTCTTGTACTGTCTTAATTCTATTGGGCAAACAAAACAGCGCTTACGCAAACTTCAACCAAAAAACTTTTCAAAAATTAAAACGGCCTGTAATTAATCTGCAGGCATATAAACTCCCTTTCAGGGAATGGGGGCATCAACTATGTATCGTACACATACCTGCGGCGAATTAAGAACCTCTCACACCGGCAACACTGTAACCCTTGCCGGCTGGGTGCAAACCGTACGTAAATTCGGAAGCATCACCTTTGTTGATTTGCGTGACCGTTACGGCATCACACAACTTTTATTTGGAGAAGAACTCAATAAAGTATTGGATGAAAATCCGCTTGGCCGTGAATTTGTTTTACAGGCAACAGGAACTGTAAATGAACGCAGCAGCAAAAATGCAAACATCCCAACGGGAGATATTGAAATTTTAGTGAGTGAGTTTAAAGTGCTCAACAAATCAGCCGTGCCGCCTTTCACCATACAGGATGATACCGATGGTGGTGATGACATCAGAATGAAATACCGTTTTCTTGATTTAAGAAGAAATGCGGTGAAGAAAAATTTAGAATTGCGTTATGCAGTCAATCGTTCTGCAAGAAACTATCTGCATGAAAACAATTTCATGGATATTGAAACGCCTTTCCTCATCAAATCAACTCCCGAAGGTGCAAGAGATTTTGTGGTGCCATCGAGAATGAACCCCGGGCAGTTTTATGCATTGCCACAAAGCCCGCAAACATTCAAGCAATTATTAATGGTAAGCGGTTACGACCGTTACTACCAAATTGTAAAATGTTTCCGTGATGAGGATTTGCGTGCCGACCGTCAGCCTGAGTTTACACAAATAGATTGTGAAATGTGTTTTGTAGAGCAGGAGGATATTCTCAACATGTTTGAAGGATTAATCAAACGCATTTTCAAAGATGTAAAAGGTATTGATTATACAGAAAAAGTAGAACGCACTACATGGGAAGAAGCGATGTGGCAATACGGAAACGACAAACCCGATATCCGTTTCGGAATGAAGTTGTGCAATCTTAAGTTTCCCCTTCATACTTTTCCCAACAAATCGGAAAGTTTACAGAACTCCCCTTTAGGGGATGGGGGCGCTTTTGCTGTATTTAATGATGCAGAAACAGTTGTTGCTATTGCAGTACCCGGGTGCAGTGAATACACACGCAAGCAAACGGATGAATTAACCGAGTGGGTAAAGCGTCCGCAAATAGGAATGAAAGGGTTGGTATTTATTAAATGCCTGCCCGGCTCACCAGAGACGGGCAATGCCGTAACTTACAAAAGCAGTGCAGATAAATTTTTTACTGAAGATAAACTTAAAGCTATTGCAGATGCTGCAGGCGCCAAAGCAGGTGATTTGGTTTTGATATTAGCAGGCGCTGAAGAACGTACCCGCAAAGCCATCAGCGAACTGCGTTTGGAAATGGGCAAACGTTTGGGTCTGCGTAAAGAAGATGAGTTTAAATTGTTGTGGGTGCTGGATTTTCCGTTGTTTGAGTTTGCACTGGAAGACCAGGATGGGGGTGGCGCCGGCCGCTGGGTTGCAAGGCATCATCCGTTTACAAGCCCCAAGCCAGCACATATTGAAACCATGATTAATAACAGCCCCAAAGTTGAAGACTTAAATAAATATTTGGAACATCCTTATGCCGGCATCAAAGCCAATGCGTATGACATGGCGCTCAATGGCAATGAAATTGGCGGCGGTTCTATTCGTATCTATCAGCGGGAGTTGCAGGAAAAAATGTTTGCCGCTTTGGGCATGAATGCAGAAGAGCAGCAGCATAAGTTTGGATTTTTACTCGGCGCTTTTGAATATGGTGCACCGCCGCATGGTGGTATTGCATTTGGCTTCGACCGTTTATGTTCCATCCTCGGCGGCAGTGAAAGCATCCGTGATTTTATTGCATTCCCCAAAAACAATAGCGGCAGAGATGTGATGCTGGATGCACCTTCAGAAATTGCAGAGAAGCAGTTTAATGAGTTGCAGATAAAATTGGATCTGAAGTGACGAAATTTAATTAGATTTATGATGTAAATCAAAGAATATGATAACCGAAAAACCAAAAAATTCGTCTCACAGAAATGAAAGGCCTACTCTTAAGAAAAGAACACTTAAGAAAAAAATTACTGTTGATGATTTTTTCGGCAAGCTCCCATCTATTGAAGACGGATTGAAATTTCAAAAAAAAGTAAGAGGTGAGTGGAAGTAAATACCTGCTGGATACGAATATAATTGTGTATGCATTAAAAGGCTTGGCTTCCGTCAGGCCTTATTTTACTATTAAACCTTTTGTATCAATACTCACTGAAATTGAAACCCTTGGTGTAAAAGATTTACGTGAAGAAGAATTTGCAATAAGACAAACTGCAATGGAATTCTGCGAAATAATTTCACTTACACCATCTGTAAAGGCAAGGGCTATTGCCCTGAAAAGAAAAGTAAAACTTGCTGCGCCGGATGCTATCATTGCGGCAACGGCAATTGAAGAAGGTTTGACATTGGTAACTGCTGATAAAGGGTTTAAAAGAATAAAAGAATTGCAACTAATCTTAATTGAAATTGAATAAGTGATAATAACCTTGGTGTTTTACTTCAAAACACATACAAAGTGAAAAAGATAGACTCAGACTACTTTGAAGAAGAGTGATGTCATAGACGATTACATAATAAATATTTATTCCAAAATGAAAATTCTTACCCTCTACCGCATCTTCTCTTACATACTTCTCATCATTGGCATATTCATTGGCCTTGGTGTTGTAATTAGTTTATTAGTAGCACTGGCCAATCCAGCACTGCTGCTCAATGTATTTGTAGGAGCAGCAGTAGTTATGTATTCCTTCAGCAGTTTTTTGTTTTTAACGAGAGGCATCGATGGTAAGCAGCAATTAAAACCGGGCATGAAAGATTTTATAAGAGTAAATGCCTTTGTGGCCATCATTTTTGGTGTCATGAATATTTTTCAGGCCACCACTGTCATTACTAACCCTTCTGTTTTAAATGAAGCCATTAAACAACTGCCACAAATGCCCAATGCACAGCAGTTGCCTGCCGGTATGATTTTAAAAGTGATGAAAGCAGTCATTTGATTTTTGCTGTTTTATGCTATTATTCTGCTCATCCACATTCAAATCACTTTCCGCCTGCTGAAACAGTATGCACATTTGTTCGGAGAAACTAATAAGAATATATAATCAGTTCTTAAAAAGTATGAAACAAAATTGTTTCAAACAACTTTGTTTAATTTCCCTGTCTCCCGTTTTCTTCGTTTCTTTAGTACAAAATTTGCCGCCGTGCTCAAACAGCTATTCATAGGATTCCTGATAACACTTAGTTTCTTTTCCTGCAAAAAGAAAGACAAACCGGTTGACAATCCTTCACTCCCTTCGCAAAGCACCAGCAATGTAAGTTATGGAACAGATGCACGCAACATTATGGATGTGTATTTACCCGCAGCCAGAACCGAAGCTTCCACACCCGTACTCATCATGATACACGGCGGCGGCTGGAGCAGTGGTGATAAAGCCGACTTTGCACCCTTTGTTGATACGATGAAACGCCGCTTTCCCAACTATGCCATTTTCAACATCACTTATCGCTTAGCAGGAAATGGAGTAAACCTTTTTCCCACACAGGAACAGGATGTAAAAAAATGTGTGGAGTTTATTTACAACAAACGGAGTGAATATAAAATCTCAGATAAGCTTGTTTTGGCCGGCGCCAGTGCAGGCGGACATCTTGCCTTGCTGCAGGCTTACAAATACACATCGCCTGTAAAAATAAAAGCAGTTGTAGATTTCTTTGGACCAACAGAGCTCACACAATTTTATAACAACCCGCCAACAGTTCTTGTTCCGCTTTTATTATTAAATGTAACCGGTACCACACCTGCACTCAATCCAACATTGTATCAGCAATCATCGCCACTCACCTTCACCACCAACACAAGCAGCCCAACCATTATTTTGCAGGGCGGCGCTGATATTGTGGTTTCACCATCGCAATCCACTTTATTGCGTGACAGGTTAACCACATTAAGCATACCCAATCAATTTGTATTCTATCCATCCGGCGGGCATGGCGATTGGGATGCGGCAACTTATACAGATGCGTTTAATAAAATTGAAGCATTTATGAAAACATACAATCCATAGTTGTTTCATTTAGTAACTTGCTGCCATGCAGGCTCCCTTGGCAGAACGGCTTCGTCCAACAACATTATCTCAACTCGTAGGTCAGCAGCACCTCACCGGCGAAGGCAGTATTTTACAACGTGCTATCAGCAACAACAATATCCCCAGTATGATTTTGTGGGGACCACCGGGTGTTGGTAAAACAACCATTGCCAATATTATTGCACATGCGGTGAATGCTCCTTACTATCAGCTCAGCGCCATCAGCAGTGGTGTAAAAGAAGTGCGTGAAGTAATTGAACAGGCCAAGCAAACAAGCCGGGCTGTTTTATTTATTGATGAAATTCACCGTTTCAATAAAGGTCAGCAGGATGCATTGCTGGGTGCAGTGGAAAAAGGAATCATCACACTCATTGGCGCTACAACAGAAAATCCTTCCTTTGAAGTAAACAGCGCCTTGCTGAGCCGCTGCCAGGTATTTGTGTTAAAAGCATTGGACAAAGAAGATTTATTGCAACTACTGCACAAAGCAATAACAGAAGATGAACTCTTGAAAACAAAACAAATCGAACTCAAAGAAACAGAAGCGATGCTTCGGTTAAGTGGTGGCGATGCAAGAAAGCTGTTAAACATTATTGAGCTGATAACAGACAGTTCAACTTCAAAAGAAATTGTTATCACTGATGAATATGTGCTTAACACTATTCAGCAAAAAATGGCTTTGTATGATAAGAGCGGTGAGCAGCATTATGATATTATCTCCGCTTTCATCAAATCCATTCGTGGCAGCGATCCCGGTGCAGCAGTGTACTGGCTGGCAAGAATGATTGAAGGTGGTGAAGATGTAAAGTTTATTGCACGCAGATTATTGATACTTGCCAGTGAAGATATCGGCAATGCCAATCCCAATGCATTGTTGCTGGCCAATGCCACTTTTGAAGCAGTCAATAAAATAGGTTACCCTGAGTCGCAACTCATCTTATCACAATGTGCTATTTACTTAGCATCATCAGCCAAAAGCAATTCAGCCACAGTTGCCATTGGTGAAGCAATGGCTGCTGTAAAACAATTGGGCGATTTACCTGTGCCCTTGCACATACGCAATGCACCAACCAAACTCATGAAAGATTTGGGTTATAAAAAAGGCTACGAATATTCGCATAACTTTGAAAACAATTTTTCATCACAGGAATATTTGCCTGATGCCATAAAGGGCAAACAGTTTTACGAACCAGGCAAAAATGCAAGAGAAGAAGAAATGCGTAAATTTTTAAAACAACTCTGGAAAGAAAAATACAATTACTGATGCAACTCAACTGGACAACCAAAAAATTTGACAACCTCACGCCTCATGAACTGTATGCTATTATGCAATTGCGTAATGAAGTATTTGTGCTGGAGCAAAACTGTATTTACCAGGATGCTGATGGCAAAGACCTGCACGCCTGGCATTACATGGGATGGAATGAATATGGTCAGCTCATGGCCTATACACGTTTGTTGCCTGAAGGGGTTTCGTATGATGTTCCTTCAATAGGCCGGGTAGTTACACATGCTGATGTACGCAGGCTGGGGGCAGGAAAAGAGTTAATGAGCAAATCAATTGAAACCTGTTATCATTTATTTGGCGCCAGCGATATTAAGATTGGGGCACAGCTATACCTTAAAAGTTTCTATGAATCTTTCGGGTTTATGCAAACAGGTAATGTGTACCTTGAAGATGGAATTGAACACATTGAAATGCTGCTGAAATTCAAAAAATAAATAAGTATTTTTACGAAACACCTTCGTAAAAGTTCATGAAACCAGCAGTTTTTTTAGAAGGAACTCTTAGAAAAAGTGAAAATATTTTGACATTCAGCAGATGTTGTCTAATATTGTCCCGTAATATCCTGTTTACGTATTTGAAAAACCAAAGCGCCAAATCCATGAAGAATCGTGTATATCTATTTCTACTGTACACTCTATCCATTTTATTTATTGGAGTTCAGAAAGCCGCCGCACAAGTTGCATTCAGCGCTGCCAATTCACGCCTTGAAATAGGCTTGAATATGGGGCCTATGAATTTCCTGGGTGATCTGGGGGGTAATAAAGGAAAAGGAACCATCGGCCCCAAGGATAATAATATTCCTGTTACAAATGTTATCATCGGTATCTCCGCCAGCTATTATCCATCAGAATGGCTGGGCTTTCGTGTTGCAGGAAACTTTGGAAAGATGGAAGGTGATGACCGTTTGGTAAAACAAAATAAGCCTGCAGATACCTATGAGGGCGCCCGCAAATACCGTGATTTGAATTTTCGTTCACCATTATATGAAGGGTATGCTGCAGTTGAGTTTTTTCCAACTGCATTAATCAGCTTGAGTAATGGATGGGGGTTGCCACGCTTTCGTCCTTATGTACTTGGCGGTGTAGGTTATTTTGCATTTAAACCACAAGGTTTATACCGTGCACCCAATGGTACAGAAACATGGGTTGATCTGCAACCATTGCGTACGGAAGGACAGGGCTTTCCCGAAACCGGCGTGCAAAACTATCAACTGAGTTCCTATTCTATACCCCTGGGTATTGGTATTAAATATGATATTACAGAACGCATCACATTTGGAATTGAATTAATACACCGCATGACGGGTACAGACTATATTGATGATGTAAGCGGCAGGTATATTGATCCTGCACTTTTTGATAAATATTTGCCGGCTCCCCAGGCAGCTATTGCAAAAACAATGGCCAACCCCAGTACGTTTTATCCGTCAAACACACCAGGCTATACGCCTTACCGTCCAGGCAGACCAAGAGGTAATACCGGCCGTCGTGATTCTTATTTTTCAAGCACCTTCCGTTTAACATGGAAGATTGGTGATGTATATGCTGATTGGTTTAAAAACAAAAACTCCATGCGTTGTCCACAGTACTTCTGATAAAACAATCAGAACATACTCAACACAAATTACCCTAATAATCCAAACCCGTTGAAAATGAAAATTCAAATTCAGAAGGCAAGTCCTGATGCCATTACATGGCTATGCCGTATTGTACTCGTAATTCTCTACACTGCTTTTTTTATCCTCAAAAAGAAATTGTATTTATAAAAAAATTCAAAGTGTGATATCGCTTTAATGTTAATCCGTACCCTATCTCAATTTGTATCCACAATCCTTTGAAAAACGGAAGAGAGCCAGCGATTGATATTCTTTTGTATGTTACACTTTGTTTTCTTGGTCCGTACTCTATAGTTCGTTACCCCTGCTTTTGCGGGGGTAAGTTTTTTAACATAGTGCTATCCTGAATGAAATGAAAGATATGATGAATAATATGCAGGAAGGGAAATGATGTACTTAGCTGATGTGCTTCTATTAAACGTATTTGCCCGTCCGAATGGCAAGGCCGGGCGGACGTCGCACCTTGTACTGCATCAATTCCACTCAACTTTGTTGGCGGCGCCACGCTTCAATGATGGTGCGTTTATATTAATTCTGTTTTTAAATAATGAGCAGTATAACTTTTTTTATTTTTCAGCATTTCCTCCGGAGTTCCTTCAAATAAAATTTCACCGCCGCCATCACCACCTTCCGGCCCCAGATCAATAATATGGTCAGCAACTTTTATTACATCCATATTGTGTTCAATTACCAGAACGGAGTTACCACGGTCAACTAATTTATTCAACACATCCAGCAAATGCTGAATATCCTGAAAATGCAATCCCGTTGTTGGTTCATCTAAAATATAAAATGTTTTACCCGTATCTTTTTTAGCCAGTTCGGTTGCAAGTTTTACACGTTGCGCTTCACCACCGCTGAGTGTAACAGCACTTTGGCCGAGTGTGATATAACCCAGCCCCACATCTTCCAGCACTTTTATTTTTCGAAACAAATATGGAACAGGCTGAAAAAATTCAACTGCTTCTTCCACTGTCATATCCAGTACATCGCTGATGGATTTTCCTTTGTAACGGATTTCCAGTGTTTCCCTGTTGTAACGTTTACCATTGCATTTTTCACAATGCACATAAACATCAGGTAAAAAATTCATTTCAATTACACGCATACCGCCACCTTCACACACATCACATCTTCCTGTTTTTACATTAAATGAAAAACGTCCTGCATTGTAACCACGGATTTTTGCTTCGGGCACAGATGCAAACAATGTTCTTATCTCTGTAAAGAAACCACAGTAAGTGGCGGGATTGCTTCTTGGTGTTCTGCCAATAGGGCTTTGGTCTATTTCAATTACTTTATCAATATGCTCCAAACCTTTGATGCTTTTATAAGGCATTGGGTTTGCTTTGCTGTCGTAACAATATTTGCTGAGGATGGGATAGAGTGTTTCATTAATCAATGTACTCTTGCCGCTGCCGCTTACACCGGTAACCACAATTAATTTGCCCAATGGAAATTGAACGGAAACATTTTGCAGGTTGTTGCCGCCGGCGCCTTTCAGTTCAATTATTTTTCCGTTGCCTTTTCTGCGTTCTGCCGGTACAGCAATTGTTTTTTCTCCATTGAGGAATTGAGCAGTATCACTGTGGCTTGCCAAAACATGTTTGGGTGTGCCCGCTGTTACAATGGTGCCGCCATGTTTGCCTGCTTTGGGTCCCACATCAATCAAATGGTCGGCAGCCAGCATAATATCTTTATCATGCTCAACCACCAAAACACTGTTGCCCACATCTCTTAAATTCTTCAATGCATCTATCAAACGGTGATTATCCCGTTGATGCAACCCAATGCTCGGCTCATCTAAAATATAAGTGATGCCCTGCAGTTGAGAACCAATTTGTGTTGCCAGTCTTATTCGCTGACTTTCACCACCGCTCAATGTTCTGCTGGCACGGTTAAGTGTGAGATAAGTGAGACCAACATTCAATAAGAATTGCAAACGCTCTCTTATTTCTTTTAAAACATCTTTTGCAATGGTTGCCTGTTTGTTGCTGATGCGTAATTCCAAACCATCAAACCATGCAGCAAGATTATCTAAGTTCAATTCGCTTAACTCTGCAATATTTCTGTCTTCAATTTTAAACCAGAGGCTTTCTTTTTTTAAACGTGCTCCGTTACAGGTGCCGCATGTTTTTAACGTCATGTAGCGTTGTACCCATTCCCGCAAACCTTCCGTGCTGTGTGCTGATGCAAACCATCGCTTCAGCATCGGAATAATGCCTTCATAACTGCCCGTATATTCATGCGGCACGGTTTCATCATCCACATCCACTTCCAATGATGGATTAATATTTTTATCGCCAAACAGGAGCAAGTCTAATTGTTCCTTCTTCAAGTCTTTAACCGGAACATCTAATTTGATTTTATACTTTTTAGCAAACGCAACCACCTGGTTAAATACACTTGCTTCCCGTTCTTCTCCCAACGGAGAAATACCGCCTTCTTTTACACTCAATGAAGTATCGGGCAACACCAGTTCCATATCAATGGTAAATACATTGCCCAATCCTTTACAAGTAGGACAGGCGCCATAAGGTGAATTAAATGAAAATGCATTGGGTGATGGTTCTTCGTAACTCAGGCCCGTGTCTTCGCACATGAGTTGTTTAGAAAACAAAGCAATGCCGCCCCCATCCCCTGAAGGGGAGTAAGAAATACCCTCCGAATTTTCAAAGAGCGTTTTACTTTTTGAATTTTGTTTTTTGCTTTTTGGTTCTTCTGCCTCAGGCGCTACCATCATCAAATCCTTTCCCATCTTCAATGTTTGCTGCACACTCTGGCTGATGCGTACTTTAAAATCATCACTCACTTTCAAACGGTCAACCACCACTTCAATATCATGAATCTTATAACGGTCCACCTGCATTTTGGGTGTTAAATCCATTATCTCTCCATCCACACGCACTTTTACAAAACCTTTCTTGCGTATTTCTTCAAACAGTTCACGGTAATGACCTTTACGTCCACGAACCAATGGCGCTAATAAAGAAATTTTTTGTCCGTCAAAACGTTTGAAAATATTCTCAACAATTTCTTCTTCACTCCACTTTACCATTTTCTTTCCGGTGTTGTAAGAATAAGCTTCGCCAATGCGTGCATAGAGCAAACGCAAAAAATCATACACTTCTGTAATGGTACCAACAGTAGAGCGTGGATTTTTATTGGTGGTTTTTTGTTCGATGGAAATCACTGGTGAAAGGCCTGTGATCTTATCTACATCGGGCCGTTCCATATCTCCCACAAACTGCCGTGCATAAGCGCCAAATGTTTCCATATACCTGCGTTGCCCTTCTGCATAAATGGTATCAAAGGCCAGCGATGATTTACCGCTGCCGCTGATACCGGTAATCACCACCAGTTTGTTTTTAGGAATGGATACATCTATATTTTTGAGATTGTGCACACGGGCACCTTCCACTTCAATCAGTTCATTATTTAATTCACTCATGAGAAATCCTTAAGGCTTTAATAGCCGACTGCGAATTTACATGAATCTGCTCTTGAAATTTCCCCGGTTTTGATAACACGGAGGGAGATGTTTCAGTATTACATAACGCAGCAATGCCTGTATTTCCAATTCTAAAGTTGCGTTTAGCGAAACATTTGTTCGTTTTTGCCCAGAACCTGTGTTTCGAAATATTGTGTATGTTTCAACCAGTTGCAACCGTTTGCAGGCTCAGCAAAAGCCGGTTTCAATATTAATTTTTTGATGTTGTGGGTAAAAAAAGTACAACCTTTTTTCGCTGAAATGAAAGTTCCAGCTATCTTACTGCTCCGGTTAGTAAAGTATTAAACTTACAATTTATGAGTCTTGCTGCTTACAATGCTTTTCCCATGATACTCAATGATGGTGAAAAAGAGTACCGTTTCACACTAAAACTAAATCCTTCAACTGACAGTTTTCGCCTGGAAAACGGGGAAATTAAGCGGAGTGTTTTTATTGGGCGAAGGTTATTCAACAAAATGTTTCAGTTGATACGGAATGAATATGGAACGGTTATGGGCCGCATTCATTATACTGATAATGAAATGAAACACGGCTCAGCTTCCACCACAGAGCATGAACAGTTTAATTTCGAAATCCGTGAGGGAAATAATATGGAAGTGATTATTGAAAAAGAACATAATCCGCTCCGCAAACTCAAAGCAACTATTCCCAATAACATTCAAAATAAATTGGAACGGGAAGTGCAGCACAGTGCATTAATTCCCTCTGTTTTAGCTGCATTAATTTTTTCAAGAGAAGCAAGTTTAATTGCCTGAGAAAACACAAAAACTCTTTCTGCTCAAATGCGTGAATTGAATTATATTTGCGCCCTGTCTGGCATAAGCCAGGCGCATTTGCCCTCCGCCCAATTTTGCTGTGAGGGTGCAAAAAAGTAAAGCATGGTTTACTTAACAAGACTGGAACATTTTAACGCAGCCCACAAACTGTTTAATCCCAACTGGAGCAAGGAAAAGAATGAAGAAGTGTTTGGTATTTGTGCCAATGAAAACTGGCATGGCCACAACTTTGAACTCTTTGTTACCATCAAAGGCGTTGTGAATGCCGATACAGGATTTTTATTTGATGTAAAAAAACTCAGCAGGCTCATGAAGGAGCATGTGGTGGATAAGCTGGACCATAAAAACCTTAACATGGATGTGGATTTTATGCGTGGCAAAATGTGCAGCACCGAAAATCTTGCAGTTGAAATCTGGAAACAGTTGGAGCCGCATTTACCGCAGGGTGTGCAACTGCATTGTGTAAAGTTGTATGAAACTCCACGTATTTATGTGGAGTACTTTGGAGAATAAACTTTTTTTGATTCATTGTTGTTATGATACCAGCTTTTGTTTTTCATAGCAGCGGTTTTGTTGAACGAAGTGAAATCCCGCAGCAAGCGGGACGCCGCACTTGTACTTCCTGTTCATTGGGCGTCATTCTTTGCTGAAGTACTTATATGTGCTTTGAAAAATAATTCAACTTTTTTTTTCAATTGTAATACCCATTACAATTTATAACTTTAGTTAGTGATAGTATTGATGTTTTTTAGGCATTAAACGAGTTAGCCTCAGAGAGGCGCAATGTCAGTAAAGAAAAATAATAACATAATTTGAGCCCTGCAGGGTAATGTCATTCAGTTAAGCGTCACCTCGACCGCAGGGAGAGGTCTCATGAATTTCTTAATGAACGAATTTTATGAGATGTCTTCCCGTAAAAACGGGACAAGCCGTTCCTCGACATGACGAAACGCTTAACTTAATGACATTGCCCCGCAGGGGCGAAATGTTATTTAAGAATGTCAGCACACTTGTCGCTCCTATGGAGCTCAGGTGCTGGATTTGAATATTTCTTTCTACTGATATATCACCCCGATGGGGGTTTTGTAAAACGCAAAAAAGAAAAATAATTTTAAAGGATTTTTTTATATCATCATTAAATGAATAACAAAGTAGCAGTCTATCGTCATGAGCATTTCAATGCAGCACATCGTTTGTACAATCCTGAATGGACGATGGAGCGTAACGATGAAGTGTTTGGCAAATGCAACAATCCATCTTTTCATGGTCATAATTATGAACTGGTGGTAAAAGTAGTGGGTGTGCCCGATGCGCAAACAGGTTATGTGGTGGATTTAAAATGGCTGAGCGATTTAATTAAACGTGAAGTGCATGCACGTTTTGACCATAAGAATTTGAATCTTGATACATCGGAGTTTAAACAATTGAACCCCACTGCCGAAAATATTGCTATTGTTATATTCAATTTGCTGCGGCCGTATATTGACAGTGATAAAGACTTGCAGGTTCGTTTGTATGAAACACCCAGGAATTTTGTGGAGTATCCGGCAGCCCCCTAAATCCTCCCAAGGGAGACTTGCCAGGCACAGCCCTTGCTTATTAAGAAGTAAAATTAAATGCGGAGTTTTTGATATGTGATGAGTAAAGAGTAAATGTTGATATGGAAGTTAAATAGATAGTAAAAGTGAAGAAGCACCGCCTCCTCATCCTTTGGAGAGGAGGAAGGGAGGTGAGGCCGAATAGAATTACCAAACGTACAAGAGTGCGACGCAACAGCAGCTAAATAGATATTCAAAAGCCCGTAACAAAAAACAAAAAACTGCAAACAATAAAATGGCATATAAAAAAACAGAACAGTACGACGAAGCATCATCCAAAGGATTAATCACCAGTTATCATGAAGTGCTGAAACATATTGGTGAAGACCCTGAGCGTGAAGGTTTATTAAAAACACCTGAGCGTGTGGCCAAAGCCATGCAATATTTAACGCAGGGTTATAACCAGGATGCAAAAGCGATTATTGAAAGCGCCAAGTTTCATGAAGATGTGAGTGAAATGATTATTGTAAAAGATATTGAACTGTACAGTATGTGTGAGCATCACATGCTTCCGTTTTTTGGTAAAGCACATATTGCTTACATTCCAAATGGATGGATTACAGGTTTGAGCAAAATTGCAAGGGTAGTGGATGTGTATGCAAGGAGGTTGCAGGTGCAGGAACGTTTAACCACACAAATACTGGATGCCATTAAAGAATCATTAAACCCTGTAGGCGTGGCTGTGGTAATTGAAGCCAAACATTTGTGCATGATGATGCGTGGTGTGCAAAAACAAAACAGTGAAACAACCACTTCTGCTTTTAGCGGAGAGTTTCAAAAAAATTCCACACGCAGTGAGTTTTTGAAACTGATAGGTTCACGGTTGAGTTAAGTTGTTTATTAGTTTCTTGGTTTATTGCAGACTTGCTAATTCCAGGCATTTCTTTTAATTTGTCAAAATTTATGACATGTATAACCTGGATGAACTTGAAGTGTACAATCTTGCTCAGGCCTACAGTGACAAAATCTGGTTGATTGTCGAAAAATGGGAAGCTTTTCCCAAATACGGTTTAGGCAGACAATGGACTGATGCTGCAGACTCCATATCAGCAAATATTTCAGAAGGCTACGGAAGATATTTTATCAGGGAAAATATTAAATTTTGTTTTTACAGCCGTGGGTCTATTCTTGAAAATAAAAATTGGCTCAGGAAAGCAAATAACAGAAAATTAATTTCATCTTCGCAGCATGACGAGTTGATTGAGGAACTCAAACTGATTCATAAAAAACTTAATGGTTACATTAAAGCGCTTCGAAATAATCTTAAAATTTCGGAGGCTGTTAATAAACCAATAAACAAAGAAACCAAGAAATGAAACACGCATTTGTATTTCCAGGCCAGGGTTCGCAGTTTAAAGGAATGGGTAAGGAGTTGTATGATAACAATGCCAGCGCCAAACGTTTGTTTGAACAGGCTAATGAAATTCTCGGCTTTCGTATTTCAGATATCATGTTTGAAGGAAGTGATGAAGAATTAAGACAAACCAATGTTACACAACCTGCGGTGTTTTTGCATTCCGTCATAGCGTTTAAAAGTATTGCTGATAAAAAACCGGATATGGTAGCTGGTCATTCATTGGGAGAGTTTACTGCACTGGTTGCGAATGGAACATTGAGTTTTGAAGATGGATTGCAATTAGTGAGTGCACGTGCAACCGCCATGCAGCATGCATGTGAACAGGAACCCGGAACTATGGCGGCAGTACTTGCATTAGATGATGCAAAGGTTGAAGAGATATGTGCAGGTATTGAAGAAGTAGTAGTAGCGGCAAATTATAATTGTCCCGGTCAGTTGGTAATCAGCGGTTCAAAAATTGGAGTAGATAAAGCATGTGAATTGATGAAAGCAGCAGGCGCCAAGCGTACATTGCTGTTACCGGTTGGTGGAGCATTTCACAGTCCGCTGATGATGCATGCTGAAGAAGAATTGATTGCAGCAATTGAAAAGGTTTCTTTCCATCAACCCACCTGTTATGTTTATCAGAATGTTGTTGCAAAAGCAGTGTTCAGGCCGGAAGAAATAAAAATGAATCTTATTCATCAACTAACAGGGCCCGTTAAATGGACACAAAGTGTACAGGCCATGATTGCTGATGGCGCTACTAAGTTTACAGAAGTGGGGCCCGGTAAAGTGTTGCAGGGTTTGGTGCAAAAGATTAATAAAGAAATGGTGGTGGAAGGAGTGAGTTAGAAACCAGATGCATTTGTTTTTTAGTAATGCTATACTGATTTTCAATCACCCCTTTTTGATACAATTAGCTCCGGCCTGCGATGTTAAGTATTTTGTCATTATAAAGCTTTGTGTGATGATAAGCCCCCGTTTTTCATTGTTTGGTGTTTTTATGTTTGATAGTAAAACCGTAGAATAATCGGATGCTAAAATTGGTAGCGGTAATTTTTCCGGCGTTCGCTGTGCTTTTATTAACCCTTGAAAGCCCGGGGGCGTATACTGCTTCGATGCCCAGGCCCGGAACGGCCTTCGTTAGTTTATAGCCTGCGCCAATGCACCAGCTAAACAGTAAGGAATTAGTATTGCTTTTAAAGTTGAAGGTATTGGGATTGTTGGTGTACTTGCCTTTAGCCGATAATAAAAAGCCTGCCTGTGGCCCGGTTTGTGCAAAAAAACCACTTGGTGTTTTGTATTGCAATAACAGGGGTATATTAAACCGATTGATGGTAACTACACCTGTTACTTTAGTGCCATTGCTTGTAAAGCTTTCTTTATAACCCTCGCCGGAGAACAACAGGCTTGCATCTATGGCAAAATTTTTAGACAGCGAAAAATTACCAAATAACCCGCCACAAAAAAACGGGTGGCTTTGGGAAGAATAAACTTTGTTGCTTAATTTTTCATTTGCCCTATTTAGCCCGGCTTTAACGCCAATGGAGGTTTGAGAATAGCCTTGCAGGAAAATAAAAGCAGCGATGGTGACAAAAAGAATCTTTTTCATTGTTTAAGTTTTATAGTGAATGATTTTAAAATTGATGATGTAAAAATGCGAAGCTTTATTTTTTTAGGAAATACCCAATTTGCAGTAGAGCAGGATCAGATATTTAAAAAGCCCCAACATCCATTTATTGAGGCTTTTTGTTTTCACGTCTTAAACCCAGAACCTAATTGAATTTATTTTTACAGGGAGGCCAACCGAAGAAAACATTTTTTTACTCTGAACCTCTTTTTAATATCAATCTTTTTGTCAATAACTCAAACAGTTTCTTACTGCTGTTTTATTATTTTGAGCACCTCCTTGTTTTGAAGTTTTATAAAATAAACACCGTTGAGATAAGTACTAAGGTTGAATGTTTGACTGGCGGATGTAATTTTTACACGCTGCAGCAACCTGCCGCCTTCATCATATACATCTGCATCCGTACCTATCAGTTTACGGTCGCCCAGAACAATGGTGATCATTCCCTGTGTTGGGTTGGGGTATACAATTGTTTTAAGCGCTTCTGTTTCATTGTACGTAAGCCTTAATATATTGGAATATGTAAAGCGGTTGTCAAGATCCACCTGTTTCAGACGGTAATACATGATATTCTTATTGAGCCGGTCAATATTATAATCCGTATAGTCATAAGTAGTGGTGCCTGATGTATTGCCTGCTGCATTTACAGTGCCAATGGTTGTAAAGGTTGTGGCATCAAAGGAACGCTGTACTTCAAATAGCTTTGTGTTTTGTTCACTGGCAGTAGCCCAGTTAAGCACATTGTTTTTATTCTTTGTGGTACCGTTAAAATAAAGCCAGGTAAGCGGTAATGCGGTGCCCAGTAATGTACTCTTTATTGCGCCGGGCCGCAATACTTTTGTATTACCCACTGTGTCTGTTGCCAGCACAAAGAAATAGTAACGGGTATTGGGGTTGCCGGTGAATGTAGTATCCGTTCTTGTAATGCCCGAGCGTACAATATTAAAATTGATACCATCAGTGGAAACATACAACGTATATGAACGAACGCCGCAACCATTTACATCATCTGCGCCGCTCCATGACAGCGGTACCTGTCCTGTATAATTAGCGCCGAGATTATTTAAATTGCTGGTGGGCGCTAATGCATCGATTGTATTTTTTTCAATGTTTGTTGGAATGGTATCATTCGTATCAAAGATGATAGATGCCTGCGCTAATATTGAATCCAGCGTTTGCGCATTGGGAACCGGCTTTATACTAAAGTTTACAAAACCATGGCCGTATAATGAATTGGCGCTGTCCTGTCTTAACAGGAATCCTTTCAGCGGATCAGCAGGTGGCAGCAATGTTACAGGGTCAATAGATTGAAACTCCCAGAAGAATTGATTTTTTACCACATCATAACCGGCTGTCATATCAACAAATAATCCCAATGAATCCCTGCAATCCAAACGCTGGTAACTGGACGCAGTTGCCGGCGGAACGGTAAATGTAAGACTGTTGAAACCGAGGTTTTTCAACTCAAAGCTTGATGCATCCATTTTGTTATGTACAGGTACAAATACTTTTACGTACTTGGCAGGCGCTGTGGCCGCTTTTTCGTTTTCGTATGTAACAGTATATGGTAAACGATCTTTTACACTTACCCATCGTTTATTGGGTTCACCGGCAGGGCCAATGATTTCATTGGGGTCTGAGGCAGAGATCACTTCAAACTCTCCTGATACAGGATTTGGTGTTAATCTTGGTTTGTCACGGGAGCCACCTGGGTTGCCGTTTTGGGGGCAATCTGGTTTTTTCATTCCTGTATATGTCATTCCAGATCTTTTGGCAGTCATGTGAATTTCCTCTATTTCAAGCCACTCAGGACGCCATTTATTTCTATCTTTTCCATATCTTGACTCCAGATGCCAAATTAGTTCTTCATGGCGATTAAATCTTCTTTGAAAGCTGGGAATGCTTTTGGCTGCTTGTGTGCCAATTTCTTCTGCCCCATCACTTAAATGCGCATAGTGATAAGGAATTGACTTACCTGTTACTAATTGAACCTTAGCATCTATCACTCCATAGCCGCTGATTGTTGCTTTAAGGTTTGGGTATTTATTTAAAAGCCCCATATCATTTGCAATGGAAGCCCCAGACATTTCTAATTCTGCAAATGCAACATTCAAATCTTTGTCGCTCATATCATTCCATTCTACACTAACCTTGCGGGATTTTTCAAGAAAATTAAATAATTTCAATCCTAAACTTCCTTTTTTAAATTTTTCATTTTTTGATAAATCAATATTTCTTTTTTTAGCTTCGTCTTTTACGATAGTAATTATTTTTGCCAGTGTAGACAGTTTATCAGCCCAATATTTTTCTCTTTTGCCAATTCTGTTGTTTTGTTCGGCACAAGGATCTTCCTCCAACCCAAACACATCCACCCCATTCGCCGGGTTATTATGTACATACTGGTACATCCCCATTCCATCTCCATAACCAATCAAATCCCGTTGATTAAACAAGCCTGTTTCAGGATTATATTCACGAAAGAAAAATTTATTGGTGGCAGTAGCGCTGTCATACACCTGGCCGGTAAAACCAAAACGGTTGCCGGTAAGGCTTCCTGTAATAATATTTCCTGCAGAGTCGTACATGGTTTGTTTGCCGTATACATCATATTCATATTTTTCAATGGCATTGCCATTGCTGTTGGTTAATGCCTCCACATTGTTTAATTCATTTTGATGATAGTAAAAGGGCACCCCATTTTTTTCATTCACAACAGGCTGCAAAAAACCGGTAAAAATGGTTCTGTTTTTTAAAGCGCCACCCGCATCTCTTTCTTCAATAGGCTCCAGTCCGGCATAAGTATATCTTAAAGCTGTTCCGTTAATCGTTTTTAAAATACGCCTGCCCAAAGCATCATAAGCATAGGTAAGTACATTGGTGGGCGAGGCAGAATCTTTCATCAATCTTTTTTCGGCATCATAGGTTTTATAATACTTGCCATCATAGCTCAGATTGCCATTGGCATCATAGGTATAATTAATGGTTTGTACCCCGTTATTACTTGTTACCAACTGGTTCAGGTTATTCGTAGTATAGTTGGTATTGGTGCCGTTTAAATTGGCACTGATACGGTTGCCCAGCGCATCGTATGTATAAGTGTTATTGATGGTAAAAGGTCCGCCCACGGGGCCACGCTTATAGTTCGTAAGCCTGTTGCCATTATCATAGGTAAACTGTTCTGATTTGCCAGTTGTGTTAAGACGGCTTACCGCCGTTTTATTTTGATTTTTATCATAGGCAAACGACATGTTTTGAATGGTGCCATTGCCGGTGCTGATGCCGGAAAGCCGGTTGGCAAAATCGTATTGCATGGTGCTGGTTACACCATTGGCAAAGGTTTTACTGACGAGTTGGTTGGCATTGGTATATTGATAGCTTACTACTGATGAACCATTTTTACTGATGCCTGTTAAGCGATTGCGTGTATCAAATGTTTTGGTAATTACAGTACTGTCGGGATAAACAGTAGTTTGCGTTCTTCCGGTAATGCTGTAATTGTATTTTACGGTTCTTCCGTTTGATGTTTCTGATATTACCCTGTTTAATACATCATAAGCAAATGTAACCGTGCCGCTGTTATTCGACGCTGTGAGCAAACGGTTAGCAGCATCATACGTATAACTGTAAACCTGCCCGTCGGGCAATGTTTTTGTTTTGATCCTGCTCAGTGAATCATAAGCATAAAGAATGGTAGTGCCATCTGTAAGCCGCTTTGAAATGATATTGCTTTTTTTATCATAACCATATTCCATGAACTTGCCATCAGGAAAAGTAGTGCGTAATACACGGTTCAAATTGTCATACGTATATGCGGTGCTGTTGTTGTTAGCATCTGTTAAAGCTGTAACATTTCCCTGTGCATCATAGGTTACGGTGGTTACAGAACCATTATTGTCAGTATAAGTTTTTATACGGTTGAGGTTGTCATAGGTATAGCTGCTCGTTTTTCCGTTTTGATCTTTGAGTAAAACAATATTGCTGTTTTTATCAAAGCTTAATTGAAGGGTATTCCCAAGCGGGTCAGTGATTGTTTTAATCCTGTTCAGGCTGTCGTACTCCAGTTGGGTAATAGCGCCTGTTCCGTTTACATAGCGGGTAATGTTATTGTTTTTATCATATTCAAATTGTGCGATGCTTCCGTTTATATCTGTTACTGTTTTAATCCTGTCTAATGCGTCATAACTGTAATTGTATCTCTGGCCCGAAGGAAGATTTAAACCGATGATATTTCCCTTGGCGTCATAGCTCAAATCTAACTGGTTGCCTTGTGCATCACGCATACCGGAAAGTCGGTTCCTGGTATCATAGCTTAATGAACTGGTATTGCCCACTTCATCTGTAATGCTTACAATATTATCCATCCCGTCGTACAGTACTTTTATTTTATTGCCAAGTTCGTTGGTGTATTCAGTAAGCCGGTTGGATGCATCAAATTTTAAAAAGCTGCTTTCATTGTTTTTATTTTTTACAATGGTGTTATTCCCCATTGCATCATACGATAGCTGCACGTTGTTATTTAACGGGTCTGTAAGTTTTTTCATACGGCTCAGGATATCGTATTCCATTGTTGTACTATTATTTCTTGCATCTGTAAACGAGAGTAAATTACCACGTGCATCAAAGCCAAGTGCAGCGGTGTATCCTTCAGGGCCGCTAACAGACAAAGGGTTGCCAAAGACATCATAACTGTAAGTAAATGTATTTCCTTTAGGGTCTGTGCTGCTGGTAATATCCCCGGTGCTGTTATAAACAGCCGTATAAACAAGATTGCCGGGTTCAGTTAGTTGTGTAAGATTGCCTTTGCTGTCGTAGGTCATGGTGGTTATAAAACCTTTGGCATCTTTCATACTGGTTACTTTATTAAAATCAGACGAATAAGTATAAGTAACCGTTTGATTAAGTGCATCTGTCATAGTAAGCATATTGCCTTTACCATCGTAAGTATATGTGGTAATATTTCCATTAGCATCTGTTTCTTTTATTTTATTACCGGCAGCATCATATTCAAAATTCATATTAAAGCCGCAACAGTTGGAAGAAAGCCCGGTGAGCCATGTGCTGTTACCATTGCCGGAATATTTATAAGTCGTTACCTGGTTTTGCCCGCTTTGCAGGTAATCAGTAACAAGGGTTGTTTTTTGTGTAGTGTCGTAACTGAAGCTGAGTCTTTTGTTACAGCCAATCATTTCACTCACTGTAAAATCATTATAATAAATGACGTCCACTACATTGCTGTTCATATCAGTAACAGATTTTACAGGCCCGTTAATGAGATATGTGTATTTATACTTACCGCCGAGCGCATCCGTTACCTGCGTTAAGTAATCAGAAGCATCATACGTATATGTCCACGAACGGGTAGGTGATGCAACTGCATCTGTTACGCTTGCTAATCTTCCTTTTGCATCATACGAAAAACTGATGGACTGACCCGCAGCATTGGTAATGGAAGTTAACAGACTGTCAGTATAGCCAAAGCTGAGAAAATTGCCATTAGGCTCCTGCATACGGGTAATACGTTTGTGCGTACTGTTATCAAAAAAATACTTGTCACCATTGGTTTCCGTTAAGGAAAACTTATTGGGTTGGTATTCGCTGAGTGTGCTAAAAAAACCTGCAGGCGCTTTGAAACTGCCACTTCCGGTTGACTGGTAAGCATCTTCTCTGCCATCGCCCCAGCTAATAATCTTTCCATTAGCTGTATCATTTTTATACCTGATGTTGTAAATAAAACTCCATCCTTTACCATACCCTGTATTGATGTCGAAATTAAAACTGTTATAGTGAAACGTAATGTTCAAATCAAAACCACGGGCAGGTATATACAGGTCGTTGCGTGAAAAAAACAGGTTGCCTGTTAAACTGTTTACTTCAAGCCCCATGGGCCCCGTTTTATTGGGTGTATTGATGTTTTGGGCCATCAATGCAGAGCCGGACATTAACAGGTAAACAAACAACAGCAGTTTTATATGTGGTTGCATAGTCTTGTGTTTATTTTTTTTAAACTGATTCATACAGGTTCAAATAATTATTTCAGATAAACTTTAACGAACGTGTGACCCGGTGTGCTGAGCGGCGCTTTGGAGTAAATAATAATGGTGCCACCGCCACCTGCTCTTATAATACCGGGCGGGCCTCCGGGTTCAGTTAACTGCAAATACAAAGTAGCAGTTGCGCTGGCAAGCCCGGCCTGTGTTAATGCCATCGGTACATTTTTATCGTTATACAGCACCCGCACCTGTGCCGGTATATCCATATTTGTAGGATTGCTGAAATTGATTTGAATGGTAAATGGCCAGCCTGTAAATACTTTTTCAGGAACCGATATTTCAGTTACTAACTGTGAATTCAATCCTGCATCAGCTCCGGGGTCACAACCAGGATCTGTGCCGGGGCCGGTGGGTCCTGTATTCACTCCGCCACCGGTTATTAAGCCACCATTGTTGGGACTTACTATTGAAAATCCTCCGGCTAAGGTTGCAACGGTTGAATCTTGCTTGGTAAGTGTAAGATCATATACACCTATGGGCCTGCCCTGCAATGGGAACGTAGCAAACACAGTAGCACTGTTTACAAAGAATACATTTGAGGCAGTAATGGTTGTTCCCGGTTTGGAAAGTGTGGCTTTCATATTATTTGCAAACAATGAACCGCTGATTTTTACAGTAACATTGCCGCCATTACCACCTGTGTTGCTCTGCACATTTAAAATTGCAAAGGGCAACTTCACCGCTTTTAAAGCAATGTTTTGCAATACAGGATTGGATGATGCACAACGGATAGCGATATAATAAACAGAATCTGTTACGGAACTCATTACAATTTGCTGGTTGCCATAGTTGGGTGTTTCAAACCTGTAATCAAAACGGGCAGGCGATGGTACATAACCAGCACTGATATACATTTCATTCCGCATGGTAAGTGAATCGGCTGTTTTAAGTGTAACCAGTATGGTAGCGTCCCTTAATGAATCAGGGATACGCAGTTTATAATAACGGCTGATGTTTTGCAGCGTATTGTTTTCAGTAACATTCAGCAGCAGTTCTTTCACTTTTACATAGATGTTTTTAACAGCAGCGCCGGTATTATTCAGTTTGTTTGTTTCAACAATGTTATTGAGGATATCCGTTTTTACGAGCACATTATAAGTGCCTTCAATTACGTTTGTTACCAATGGCCTCATAGTAATGGTATCATTTGAAAGCGGAGGCATATTGATGATTTTATTTCTTATATCCAGCAATACGGCAGAGGAATCCAATGCAGCATTTTTCGACAGATAAATACCATCCGAACTTGCTCCGTTTGCTGTGTTGGATGAATTATTACGGATCACCCATTTAGCAGTGTCAATGGTATAACCCAGATAAACAGTATCCGGCACATTAACAGATTGCACAATCAAATCAGTAGCAGGTGGTACAAAAACAGTAATGGGTTTGAAGGCTAGATTATTGGTATCGTTGCTTTCGATTACCGCCCCGCCTGCATCAGCCACTGCTATTAAAATATAGTTGCCTGCTGCAATATTTAGCGGAACCTGTGCGGTAACCGTATCATTGTAAAACCCGCCGGGTAAAAGAGTGGTGTTTCGGTTTTTAGACGACAATCTTATATCGCCCGCATTGCCCGGAATAAAATCTGTTGATAACCATACTTCATTACTCCAGTTGTCAGGATAGGTAACACCTGCCCCATTGTTCGTAATGCGGTAAGCTATGGTTAAGGGCTGACCTGTTGCAATGGTTGACGGAGCGGCAATAATAGAATCCACCAGGTCGGGCAATATTGGTTGAACCACGTAAATCTTTTTAGCTGCACCCGATGCATTGCGTATTAAGTTGGTATTATTTGTTCTGTTAATTTCCCCGCCTATTGCATTATTATAATTTGTGAAAGCAAACACATAATAATTACCCGTAGGCAGGTTAGGCACAGTAGCAGTTAATGTTTCAGTATAGGTTTCATTTTTGTTTAAAACAGAATTGATGAAAAACTCAGTAGCCAATTTTGCATTTGCATTAAAAACAGAATCTGTTGAAAAATAAATGCCATCATACCAACTTGCATAAACTGATCGGCCGGGATTCTGCCCAATGTTTTTAACCGTCCATGTTACAGGATAGGGTCTTCCGGCAATTGTGCTATCGGCGCCTGCTACAGTGGTTACAATATGATCCACATGTAAGTTCACCAGCAATTTGCCGCCGCTGCCTGCTGTATTGTTGGCCGTGTTACTGCCTTCGTAAATGGTATTGGTAGCATTTGCTTTTACAAAGAAATAAGCCGTTGAAGAATTGGTAACGGGGAAACAGTTATTATAGTTATATGAAAATCCTCCCAGGTTCAGATTAAACGAATCTTTTACTGAAGCGCCAGGCAGCAGGTTTCTGTTTTGTGTGCGTGTGCCCACAAAGTAGCTGCTGGCTGCATTATAAACCGGGCTGCAACTGATAAAGATACTGTCTGTACATGTACCGTTAGCTGCCGCTGCTCCGTTATTAGTAATGGAATAGCTGATGAAATTATTTGCAGGTGCAAATACTGAATCCGGCATTTGGAAATTTGTGATAACAAGATCAGCCGGTACTGCTGTACTTACTACTGTAGCTGCCGCTGCACTTATATTGTTTGTATAGGTTGTTTCTCTGAAAAGACTGTCAAAGTTTGTTTGCACATAAAAATATCTTGTGCCTGAAGTGCCAGGCGGGAACGTATAATTAACCGTATGCGAAACCGGAACTGCTACAGGAAGGTTTTCTGTAAACGAAACGGTATTAACAAGCTGTGCCGATACATCAAATACAGGAGAGGAGCTTACAAATATCCGGTCTCTCCGTAATGCATTAAATACAGTTCCTGGTCCGTTGTTTTGTACATTATAGGAAATACTGAACTGCTGTGCTCCTGTTGTATTGGAAGGAACAGTTACTGCAGGAACAGAAAGATCCGGTCTTTGTACAGTAATGGGTAATACACTTCTTCTTATGCTTGGTGTATCAGGAAATTCAAATACTGTTTTATCAGGGTTTGTATAAACATAGATGTAATAATTACCCTGTGGCAAATCAGCCGGAATATTGAAATTGAAATTCTTTGGATGATTGGAGCCTGGGTTTAATACATTCACTGTATTTATTGGTGCAGGCGCATTAGGCGGATTGCACACAGTTGGCAATATGCCATCCGGAGAGGTGAGGCCCGAATTCAAAATGCCCTGTGGAACTTCTCCCAGCAACACGGCCGATGGAATATTGAGGCCGTTGGCATCTGTGCTCAAATAAACCCTGTCCACCCAATAACTTCCGCCAAAACCCAAACTATCAGCATAGCCCGGTACATCATTAGCACATTTTACCGGAACAAAATAATGTCCTTTATTTTTTTCAATGTTATCCCGGAAACCGGCGTTAAAAATATTCCAGTTAATACCAACAGGTTGTGTTGTACTTGCTGTTGTAAACGGTACAGTGAGTGAGTTAATGGTTAATTGCGGCGTAGGTGTAAGAAATACCTGTGCAACACTGTTATTGATATTGTTATTGGCAAATGCCCCTTCGTATAATGTACCTGTTGCGTTGGTAAACACATGCAGGAACCAGGTGCCAGATATAAAGTTGGGAATAACAATACTGGTGCTTTTTGTAACAAAACTATCCTGCTGCAGTTGCAGATTGTTGAAAACTGCTGCATCAATAGCATTGGGATAATAACTGCCACTTATTTTAGGGGCTTTTACTAAAACAGCATTATTGATATTAAAGAGCGGGCTTGGAGAAATATAAAACTTATCCGTCCAGCCACTGCCTGCAGGTGTAAGCGCCCCGTAATTTTTTACTTTATACGTTATATTAATCGTGCTGCCGGAGAATACAGAGGCAGGTGTAAATACACTGTCCACTCTTAAATCCGGTGTGGGCGATGCTGTTACATTAACAGGATTGATGGCACGTGCTGTATCATTCGCATATGTCATTTGCAGCAGTGGATTGGGGCCTGCAGGATAATTCGTTATTACATATGCATATAAAGGTTGTGCATAATTAAGCGGCAATGTAAAATTGATAGAATTGCTGTATTGCTGGCCGCTGTCTAAGGCAGTAACATTGGTACGTGTGCCAATAAGCAGTGGTCTCACAGGAAAACTAAGTTGACTCCATGCTCCCGGGTTCACATCTGGTAGTAAATTAAAATTCGGCAAAGTGTCAAATGAAAGGAATACAGCATCCGTCCAGCTTTGATTGGTAGTGGTATTACCGGGCCCTCCATTTCTTACTTTCCAGCTGATTGTAATGGTTTGTCCTGATGTGGCAGTTGCAGGTGCCAGCACTTCCGATACAATTAAATCAGGCAAAGGCCGTAAACGAAAACGTTGTACAGCACCGTTAGTTTGCAGACAGGCGTTTTTAGATACAACCCTCCAGTTATATGTTTTGTTATAAGCAAACGCATTTTTTGGTAAGGTATAAGATATGCCTGTAATGTTTGCAGCGTAAGGTACAGCAGGCTGAGCTGTTGCAGAATCCCACACAAATAAATCGTAGGTTAATGCATTGCTTCCTGGTAACCAGGATAAGGTAAGCGGTAATTGTAAACCTGAGCTCCCATCAGCTGGCAGCATATTGGATACTGCTCCCGGAGAAACCGGGTTAATAACATTTACAGTTAAAGAATCATTGGCAGTAGCCGCACCACATGGGCCTGTGGCTGATACAATTAATGTATAAGTTCCTGCTGCTCCCCATGTAACAGCAACAGAATTTGTGGTTGAAGAATAATTGGTTCCATTACTTAATCTCCAGTTGTAGGTTAAACCGCTTACATTATTGATAGAATAAGTTGCAGTTTGGCCGGGGCACACAAAAGGTGAACCGCTGATATTTGTTAAATCATTTACTCTTACACAGAAGCTTCTTGTTACAGGGCTTGCAGGTAAATAATTCGTATCACCTGCCTGTGAAGCAGTAATTGAAACAGTACCCAAACTGTTAACGGTAACAATGTTTCCTGATAAAGAAGCAGCACTTCCACTAAGTGTATAATTTAACGGATTGCCTGATGATGCAGAAGCATTCAACTGAAATGGTGAAACTGATACACCGAAAATAAAATCAGGTAACGTATTAAATGTTATGCTTTGTGAAGCTTTGTTTATTGTAAAGGTTCTTGTAACCGGTGCAGCAGTATCATATACATTATCTCCTGACTGTGTTGCTCTGATGGTTACGGTACCGGTTGTTGTAATGGTATATACCCCTGCTGTAAGATTACCCGGGCCGCTTACTAACTGGAAACTTAGCGGCAGGTTTGAACTGGAAGAAGCGCTTATGCTAAACGGGGCATCACCATATACTTTATCAGGAATTGCATTAAATGTAATGGTTTGCGGAATGGATGCAGCAGCAAAACTGATGCTGTTGGAGTTAACACTGTTACCACAGCTGTTATAAAACCTTACAGTGAATACACCTGCTGCACTTGCATAGTAAGATGAATTAACAGCACTGCCGATGAGCGTATCGTTTCTGTACCAGCGATAGCCTGTTGTGTTGGGAGGTAACACATTTGCATACAACCATCTTCCTGTGTTGGTAAGTACAGGCGCTGTTAAAGGTGCCCCCGGTCTTACTACCACTCCTCTTGTTGCGGAAGAACCAGCGCCGCATTTGTTAGAAGATGTTAAACTTATTGAATAAGTTGAAGGGTTGACCCATGTTACAAATGCAGTATCGTTGATTACATTAAAACTGCCTCCTGCAACATTCCAGGTATAAGTTGCACCCGGTTCTTTTTGTGAAGGATAAAATTTAGCAGGGCCTGTACCAATACAAACTGTATCTGCACCAGTGATGGTGAAAGCGGTTTGAGGTACTTTCAATGGTCTTACAACTGGTGCATTTACACTGGTATCCCTGGGTAAATTACCAACCACCCTGATGCGGTATGGTTTTCCTGCAAATGGAAATGTGGCTAAAGGCATTGTTGCCAGAATACTGTCTGATGATGAGGAAATTTTTGAACCGATAGTTGGATTAAACGAAGCATTAAAATTACCAAGTGTATCAGAGAGTTCTACTCTGAATGTATTACCTGCAACCATGTTTGTGTCCAGCGTAAAACGAACCATGAAGGTTTGACCGATACAGGGAACTGTATCAACTGTTCCAATAGTAATAACAGGTTTGCGAATGGGTTTGGAAGATATAGTGAGTGGTCCGTAATTCGTTAAAGGCGAAGCGGATTGTATTGTTCCCTTTGCTACATTACCCGTAACACCACCATTGAGCCAGCTTATCCATTTGGCACCATCCCAACCGGCTACCTGTGCTTTTGATAAATCAAATATTGCACCGCTCCGGGCACTGTCATACGATAAGGTTACAGTTACATTTGAAGCTCCTGAAGTTCGGTTTAGTTGCCAATATTCTCTGCCGGAGATGCTGCCAAAGCCTGGAGTGTATAACGATGTATCATATCCATCAATACTTGGATTCCTTCGAAAATACTCAGCAGTAAATTCATCCGTTATATTTGCGGGTGCAGAAATAGTTATTGGTGCATAAAGATCACCGCCCAATAAAAATTCATATTTACCTGTGGGGAATGTAAAAGCCTGGTTGCCCCTTTTTTTCAATGGGCCGTTTACAAATCCCCTGTTATTTAATGGGTCTCTGCTTACAGTAGCCCCGTTATTTAATATCAGCAGGTTGGTGGCCGTTGTATTTATTTTGTTGCTGCCATTATCAAATACAAGACTGTTATTGATTTCTACCGGTTGATCCAGTCTTGTTTCTGCACCAGACTCCATAAATAAATTATTGATCTTGATCGGGTTAGCGCCAAGCTGCGTAGTATGCGGGTTAAACGTACCTCCCACGAAAGTGAGGTTATTAATATCAACCCGCCCATTACTTGCATTTACAATAAAGTTACCCTGCACTTTAAGCGGCCTGCCGTCTCCCAGTCCAACAGAAATATCGGCAGCAGAATTATTGACGATGGTAAGGTTTCCTGTTACGTAGTCATAAAAAGGGGAGGCGTTACTCAGATAGTTATTACCGTAATCACTGTTATTGATAAGAGTAAAGTTTTTGTTGAATGTATTAAAGTAAGTAAAACTGTAATCACTGCGGCCGGTACTGTCGCTTAAAGTAACATCATCAGTAAACGTATTGCTTGTGAATGCTGCATTGCCACTGTAGTCTGAACAATTAAATGTTCCTTCTATATAACTGGCATTAATTTTTGGATTCATTGCCCTGTTTATCGTAATAGCGCTGCCATTATATAAACCGGCATTGTCTAATTGAATCGTTTTTGTTACTGTGAGGTTATAGTTATTCAGATAAAGGTATGAGCCGTTCATTACCAAGCCACCAATAAAAACGTTGCTATACAAAGCAGGGTCGTTAGGAGTACCCGATGGAATAATTACCTTAGTACAGAAAAGTGGTACTTTGTGCGGGGTCCAGTTTAAAGAATCATTCCAGGCATTGCTCACATCTCCGTTCCATGTTACAGAGTCAATGGCACATGTACTGGTGCAGTTCAATAAAACATCCTGTAAAGAAGCGCAACCTGCCGCATTATCATGTATTTCAGCGCCTCCAGCGCCACTGTTCAAATAATTACAAATGGCGGGAACAGCGCAGGCGGCAAGCAAAGGGTTATTGAAAATGCGTAAGGAATCATTGTTTGAATTGGTTATGGTTAATGATGTATTGAGAACCGAGAGATTGTTAACTAAAGGAAGATTTGTTAACCAGAGGGCACCCATGTTGTTAATATTTTGGATGCCATTCAAATTGCTGAGGCTGCTGCAATCATTGATCTCAAATTTTCCATTGGATACAGCAGTGATGTTTTGCAGGGCCGTTATATCTGTAAGATTGGGGTTGGCCCAGAGTGAAATGGTAAAAGGTACATTCCCCTGCAACTGGTTAAGGCCATTAAGGCTGGTAATGGAATTACATATCCAAATATAGAAAACAGCTGTACTGTGTAAACTGTCAAGACCAGAGAGGCTTGTTAATGCCGGCATTGAAATTAGCCAGAATGCGGTGATATTTTTTTGTTTGAGGTTGTAAGTTAGCGGTCCCAAATTCGTAAGCAGTGGAAGGTCACTAATCAAAAACCCAAAAGTACTGTCAAGATTATTAATTCCGATACTTGTGAGCTGGTTATTGGAATTTAATGCTAAGTAACCATTGATTGTTTTAAGAGAGTTAAGCGGGTTCAAAGTAGAAAGCGGTGTATGCGATACAGAAACATCACCGTTTACTCTTGTAATACCTGCTAATCCAGCAAGGCTGGAAACGTTCACACTGTCAATAAAAAGCCCGCCTCCAATTTTCGTAAGGTTGTTGTTAAGGCCATTCACTGAAGTGAGTGCAGGTAAATCAAGAAGGTACAAACCGCCCAGCACAGAAAGATTATTTAAACCAATAGAGGTTAAGGAGGTATTACGTTCAATACGCAGGGTGTCTCCAATTTGTGTCAGGGCCGACAGGGCTGATAAATTTGTAATTCCTGTTCTTATAACACGCAGGTTGTTGTTAATTTTTGTAATGCTGCTTAAAGCAGAAAGGTTGGTTATGGCAGGGCTTGCGCCAGTGCCGTTAATTGTAAGATTTCCCACTGTTGTACAGCCGGGAAATAAGAGTGCAAAGCTGTCAAGTTGTGATTGCCTTGTAAGTACAATATTGTCGCATATGGATTGCCCTCTTTGAACTGTATTATTATGCGGAGGGGAAGCTGTTAATGGGTTGTATAGAAACAGTGATGGAGTTGCATCCATTCTGTTTTTTTTCATTACAGAAGAGGGAAGAGGCACTTTTATTTTTTGAAGCGGAGCCCCTGAATATAAAAACGGTTTACTGTTATTTTTTTTAAATGTTGCTGTTGCGGCTGGCGGCACAGGTTTTTTATAAACACCAGGTTTCACAGGCAACACTTCCACACGCTGCGGAATTTTTACTTCTGCTTTTTTTTGAACTGGTTTTACCTGTGCCATGAGGGCAAAAGAAGCCATGAGGCAAGCCCCCATTAAAATACTGAGTTTGCGCATTTGTTAGTTTTTTAAAACTTGGTATAAAAGGCAATCGGGTTTCAGTTGGTTTTACACAGTATTGAATTTATTTGCCGGATACTTATCGGTATTTGATTGCCGGGTGTTTTACATGGATATTGGAATAAGTAAAATTTGTTAAATATTCATTGCCCTGAAATACTCAATTTGTAGTAGAAACGGATAAACTATTTAGTGTAAATTGGTTCCTGAATTATTCAGAACCCAAATACATCCATGCAAGACTTCAAAAAAACCGCTTTGTTCCTGATGTTTTTTTTGCTGGCAGTGTATTGTTATACACAAACAAAAAAGGTAGATGGCCTTGTTGCACAGTTAAAAAAAACAACACCAAAAGAAGAAAGGCTGAATATTATTCTTAGTATTTGTGAAGAATATCAAAGTCTTAACCGGGATACACTCTATAACCTGGCGCTTGAAGCAAGACAACTCTCAGCCTCACAACCTGATAAAGAAAAAAAAGCACTGGCTGCTATAGCTCTTTCTGATGCGTATATGCAATGGGGATGGACAGACAGTGCACTTGCTTCCATTAGCCCTATGCTTGCAGACGAAAAAGTATTAACCCCCGGCACGTATTACAAAATGCTACGTCGTAAGGCGATGATTTATGGCAGCCATGCAGATTTTGAAAAAGCATTATCGATTCTTTACCCTGCACTTAGCGGTGCTGAAAAATGGAAAGACACCCTTAACATAGCGGCCATCATTAATTCGATTGGTTCAATTAGTATGGCAAGAGGCAAACCTGATGAAGCCCGTGAATGGATAAAGAAAGCTGCTGCATTAACTAGCGGTAATGGAAAATACAAAACGGTACTGGCCGCTGTTTACACTAATGCCGCTAATATGTATTTGCAAAAAGACAATGCTGATTCAGCAAAGTATTATATTCAGCTTGCTCTGCCGCTGTGCAGGGAAATAGAAAACCTTTTTATCCTTGCGACTGCTCTCCGCATACAGGTAAATGTGCTCACCGCTAAAAAGAAATTCCCGGAAGCCGAAGCTGCCCTTAAAGAAATGATAGCTATCCGTAAACTTACAATGGGCACTAATTTTTTTATAGAAGACAACCTTCTACTTGCTGATTTTTACGCCAATACCGGACAATTAGAAAAAGCAATTTCGTTTTGCAGGGAAAAATTAAAAACAGGCAATATTTATGATACCACATCTGCACAAACATCTGTTTTTACAAACGATCCTAAACTAAGGCTCGACTATTCAATGGCACTGGCAAAATATTACAAGCAGGCCAATAGGCTAAACGAATCACAGGAAATACTGGAACAGGTAGTATTGCTGAAAGATTCCCTGTATGAAGCCAACTCAGCGCAGGCTATTGCAGAATCAGAAACAAAGTATGAAGTACAGAAAAAAGAAAACACCATTTTACAGCAGAAGTACAGTTTACAGCGCAGCCGTTTTCTTTTACTGGGTTCTGTTGCTTTGCTGGCAATGGCCATTATCATTGCTTATTTTGTTTTCAGGGACTCCCGTCGCAAACAAAAATTGAAGATGGAAATGGCCCTGGCTGATGAAAGAGTAAGAGCAGAAACGGCCGTGAAAAGCGCTGAAGAAAAAGAAAGGATGCGTATTGCTGCGGATTTACATGATAACCTTGGTGTTTATGCTGCTTCCATGTCGTCCAATATCAGTTATATTCAGCCATTTGAAGGAGATGAAAAAACCAAACAGGCATTTCATGAACTCAAAAAAAATTCCGGCGCCATTATTTCTGAATTGAACGATACCATCTGGGTATTAAAAAAGGAATCCTTATTGCTTACAGCAGTGAGTGACCGGATCAAAGTATTTATGAGCCGCATCAGTAAAAGCTATCCGCATATACAAATGGAAGTGAATGAAACCATCAGCAACGATATTCTCTTCAGTTCAGCCCAGGCTTTTCATTTATACCGCATTGTGCAGGAGGCGGTGAACAACGCTTTAAAATACAGTAATGGAACTAAAATTAATATTACCATTCAAAGTGATGCCAAATGGCAATTGACGGTAGAAGATGACGGAAAAGGCATGCCGGAAAAAATTACTGCTGGCGAAGGAGGTAATGGCCTCATCAATATGAAAAACAGGGCGGCAGAGGCAGGATGGACCATTAACTGGCTTGCCCGGCAGGGCGGGGGTACCATTGTAAAGATTGCTTCTACTACAAATTGATTATTTTTTAAGCAAACGTTTTTTCTAATTTTATTGTACAATGACTTACATTATTGCACTTGCAGAAGATAACAGCATCAACAGAAATACATTTCTGCAAAAGATCAATATGCTGGGAAATATGCAGGTTGCTTTTGTAGCGGCTGATGGTCATGCATTTATGGAAGAAATGAAAGGGTTGCCACATGCTAAGTTGCCGCAGGTAGTTTTTATGGATCTGGAAATGCCGCAAATGGATGGCATTGAAACTATCAGGCTGGCTAAGTCACTGCATCCTCAAATCCATTTTATTGTACTTACTGTTTTTGATGATGATGAAAAAATTTTCGAAGCCATCAAAGCTGGTGCATCAGGCTATTTACTCAAACACGAACCTGCCGGTATGTTACAGGAAGCAATCATTAATGTGCTGGAGTATGGTGGTGCACCTATGAGCCCTGCCATTGCAAGAAAAGCATTACGGCTTATGAGTAAATCGTCATTGGTGGCTGCAGAAGAAAAACATGAACTGCCTGAAATGATTACCGGCCGTGAAGAAGAAATTCTGAAACACATGGTAAACGGTTGGGATGCCAAACGTATTGCCTCTGAACTGAACATCAGCGTGCTTACGGTGCGTAAGCATATAGCCAATCTTTATGAAAAACTTCATGTACAATCCAAAGCTGAAGTAATGAATATGGCACATCAGAATAAATGGTTTAGCAGTTAAACTATAATACTGCAGTTCACCCACTCCCCATCAAAACTTGCATTGTATTTTTTATAAAAGTTGATGGCTGGTTCATTCCACTCCAGCACTTGCCACACAATGCCGCTGAAGTTTTTTTCTTTGGCTTCTTCAATCAATCGGTCCATCAATAATTTGCCAATGCCTTTACCTCTTGCTGCTTCTGTTACAAGGATATCTTCCAGGTACATGCGTTGTCCTTTCCAGGTAGAGTAACGGATGTAATACAATGCAAACCCAGGAATTTCTTGTTCCCCTCCTTTGGAGGGGTTAGGGGAGGCCGCTACAAACGCCCACCACACCGGATTTTTTCCAAACCCGCTTTCTTCAAAATGTTCCAGCGTAACCGTTACTTCCAGCGGCGCTTTTTCATAGAGCGCCAGTTCTTTTACCAGTTCCAGTAATCTTTTGCAGTCGTCTTTAACTGCTCTTCTTATTTGTATGCTCATCTGTTATTTTCTTTTTGCTTTAAATGTTCCATTGGGCTGAATAAATGAAAGTGATGTAACATTTCCCTTGTCATCTTTTTCAAACTGCACACTGTAACCGCTTAATACTTTAAAATTGAAAACATTTTCTTTTACGGGTACCATTTCATAATCAGGCTGACCAGGCACTAATACCATCAGTGTTTTTTCGCCACGCAAATATACTTTTACTGTGGCGCCGCTTAATTCATATTCACCCACCAATTTTTCCAAATCTTCTTTTTTAACATCAATGGCTATCACTTCTTTTTTAAATTCAATGGGTTCCACACTTGCTTCAAGCGGAAGTTTGAGCGATTCAATTTCACCTTTAACATTGATGGTGAATAAACCTTTCATGGCATTTTCTTCATCTATATCCGCTTCATCTGCTGCAAATGAAAAATTGAAATAATCAAAGTGATAGTGGTTGATTTTAAAATGCAACCCATTGTAACTTCCTTTCAGTGAGTCTTTATGCTGTGTGATGGTTAAAGCGCCATAACCATCATTTTTATAAACCCCTGTATAATCAACTAATGAATGTGATGGTTTGGTTCCCATTTTACGTTGTGTACTGTCAGCTTTCAATTTTTCTTTTGCTGCTGCTTTTTGTTTTTCAACATCCGTTTTACGTAGCTGATGCCAGTCACGGAATTTTAATCCCAGCAAGCGGTCAACAATCGTATTCCGTATGATAGCAGGTAATTGTGAACCGTTTTGATTTGCTGAAATAAAAACACCAATACTGTCAGTTGGAAAGAATGATGTGCTGGTACTGAAACCATCAATGTTACCACCGTGCTCCACTCTGTAATGACCACGATAATTGGCAAGAACCCATCCCATTCCGTAATTGGCGAAAAATACATCAGGTTGTTCTTTGGTAGGAAGTCCGCTGTTAATGATCATTTGTGAACTGATGGCCTGGTTATAATAAGTTGCAGGAATAATTTCTTTACCGTTGAATTTACCGCCGTTAATCCACATCATTACCCAGTTGGCCATATCTTTTGCATTGGAGTTGATGGAACCTGCAGGGCCCATCGCATCAATATTCATAAACTTCATCTTTACAACTTTACCTTCATCATCCCGATAACCCAAAGAAAAATCTGGCGCTTTCTGATGATCGTTTATAGAAGTGTTGCTGGCATTCATACCCAGCGGTGTAAACAATTTTTCTTTGATGAGTTCTTCCCAACTCTTACCACTTAGTTTTTCTGCCAGCACACCCTGTGCTAAAAACATAAAATTATTATACTGCCATGTTTGACGCAACGGTGCACTCGGTTCAAAATAACGGATGATGTGAATAAGACTGTCTCTTTTTGTTTTAGCGCCGTACCATACTAAATCATGACGGGGTAAACCTGTGCGGTGGCACATCATATCTCTTGTGGTAATATTGTTCGTCATTTCATCTTTAATAAAACGTAATTCAGGTAAATAGCTATTCACCGGTTTATCCAAATCAAGTTTACCGTCTTTCATTGGAAAACTAAGTAAAGAAGATGTAAATGCTTTGGTGCAACTGCCAATGGCAAACAATGTATTTTCTGTTACGGGCACTTTGTTTTCATAATCTTTAAAACCAAAACCTTTTGCCAGCAGCACTTTGTTTTTTTCAACTATGGCGATTGTAACACCTGCCGCATGCCATTCTTTTAAAACACGGTTGATGAAGGTATCAAGACCTGCCAGACGTTTGTCTTGTGTTTGTGCATAGGTTAATTGCAGAAGTATTGTTGTAATCAGGAAGAAAAAAATTTTTCTCATACTAAAATGTTGATTGTCATCTGAAGCCTTCGTCTGATGACGTTGTAAAATTTATATATAATTGTTTATCCCGTCAGACGAGGGCGTCAGACGGGGCGTGCTTATTTCAGATTTGTGCCAATGCACTTTCAAAATCTGCAATCAAATCATTCACTGCTTCAATGCCCACCGAAATTCTTAATAAGTTTTCTGGTGTTGCTGATGCAGGCCCTTCGGTTGATTTGCGGTGCTCAATTAAACTCTCCACACCGCCCAGGCTTGTAGCATGTGTAAACAATTTTAATGCACCTGCAAGTTTCAGTGCCGCTGCTTCACCACCTTTTACTAATATGGATAACATGCCGCTGTATCCATTTTTCATTTGTTTTTTTGCGATGGCATGTTGCGGATGTGAAGGCAGACCTGGATATAATACCCGTTCAATTTTTGGATGTGTTTCCAGGTAATGAGCTAATTGCATCGCATTGTTTGAATGAACGGGCATGCGTGCATGAAACGTTGTTAAGCTCCTGCACAGCAACCAGCAATCATAAGGTGATGGAACAGCACCGCCGTATTTCTGACAGTTTTTAATAAACTCACTGCGTTCATTTTCTTCTTTAAAAATCAAAGCGCCACCAAGTATATCGCTGTGCCCCCCAAGGTATTTGGTAGTTGAATGCATTACAATATCAACCCCCAGCTCCAATGGCTGTGTATAAAAAGGGGTGGCCCAAGTATTATCTGCCACTGTAAAACACTTGTGTTCTTTGGCAATGGCAACCACGGCAGCTATATCTGTTACTTTGATCAACGGGTTGGAGGGTGTTTCCATCCAGATGAGTTTGGTATTGGGTTGAACAGATGATTGGAGTTTGTTTAAATCCGTCATATCCACTTTGGTAAAACTCAAACCAAAACCTGAAAACAAATGAGTGAGAATATTATAAAGCGAAAAATAAGCATCATCAGGCAGAATGATATGGTCGCCTGTTTTTAAACTTTGAAACACAGCAGTGGCGGCTGCAAGCCCTGATGAAAAACTTACACAGGCTTTTCCGTTTTCCATCATCGCCAGTTTATGTTCCAATGACTGACGGTTTGGATTGTCGTAACGGGAGTAAACATATCCTTCAGGATAAGTAAGCCCATCATCATTTCTTTCGAATGTGGTTGAGAGAACGATCGGTGACATTACTGCTCCGCTCTTATCTTTCACATTGTCTTCGTGAATAATTCGGGTTGAAAGTTCCATATTTTTTCTTGAGGGATAAATGTAAGCAATCTTAAATAATGAATGACCTGGCAGGTTAATAAAGTTGGTGATGATAGTGTTTCATTCGGAGAATTAAAAAAAGAGAACCAACCTGTCAGTGTTAAAACAAAACTTTACCTGGCGCTGACAGGTTTATTGCTGATTGCAAAAGATCTCCTGCAAAATGAATCAGGTTTACTGCCCTTAACCTGTGAGGTCATATCACAGCATTTGGATAAATGGTTAATTTCTTAATTTCATTTTCTAAACTAAAGGATATGCTTCAACTCTTACAGGACTATGCTGCATTTAATCTCTGGGCCAACAAAACAATGACCGATGCCATTTTGGAAATGCCCGCCTGAACGGAACGGACAGGGATGAGCACCTGCACCAGCAAATTGTGAAAAGCAGTTTTCCTAATCTGTATGCAACTGTATTGCACATGTGGGATGCAGAAAGCATCTGGTGGCAACGAATGGAAGGTCATGCACAACTACTAATACCCAGCCGTGAGTTTAACCCCACCATGAAAGAAGCGATAAACGGATTGCTTAACCAAAGTAATGAATGGAGTAACTGGATGAACCGTGTTACAGAAGAACAACTGCAACGAAACTTTGATTATAAAAATATCAAAGGCGAAGCATTTACATCAGTTGTGTGGCAAGTGGTGCATCATCTGTTCAATCACGGCACCTATCATCGTGGGCAATTGGTAACTATGATGCGGGAGCTGGGTGCAACAACAATTCCTGCAACCGATTTTATTCATTGGTACAGGAAGGTGAGATGAAATTTAAACCTATAAGGTCTGCCGGGCAGGAAAGGCAGCGCTGCAGACCTTATAGGTTTGAGGAGCGAAAGGATTTATGAAGCTATAGATTTTTATTCGGGAGCATATCAACAACTTCACTGATGAATATCATTTCAAGAGCAGGGTTTCCATTTTATGTTGCATGGTTATAATTCATCATCATGCAGCAAAAGGTTTTAAGCGATATCGAAATTGCGCAGGCAGCGCCGCCTCAGCATATTAAAAAAATTGCAGCTTCTATCCAAATTAAAGAAGATGATTTGGAGTATTATGGAAAGAATAAAGCCAAGCTTCTCCTGCATTTAATTGATGAAGAAAAAATAAAACAGCATCATCTTATACTGGTTACCGCTATCACACCCACACCCTTAGGCGAAGGGAAAACAACTATTTCCATCGGGTTAACAGATGGTTTAAATCATATTGGTAAAAAAGCAATTGCTGTTTTAAGAGAACCATCGCTGGGTCCTGTGTTTGGAGTAAAAGGCGGTGCAGCAGGTGGCGGTTATTCTCAGGTAATACCAATGGAAGACATTAATCTTCATTTTACCGGTGATTTTTCCGCTATTGAAAAAGCAAATAACTTATTAGCTGCTTTGATTGATAACAAACTTCAAAGTAAAACACGTTCACTCAATCTTGACCCACGGACTATTGTATGGAAACGGGTAATTGATATGAACGACCGCTCACTCCGCAACATTATTATTGGGTTGGGTGGTACAGGAGATGGTATGCCAAGGCAGGATGGTTTCAACATCACACCCGCATCAGAAATCATGGCTATACTTTGCATGAGTAAAAGCATGAATGATTTAAAACAACGACTTGGAAATATTTATATCGGTTCTACTTTCTCTAATCAACCTCTATTTGCACGGGATTTAAATGCAGTGGGAGCGATGGCTGTGCTTTTGAAAGATGCTATTAAACCAAACCTTGTACAAACCCTTGAAGGAAACGCTGCTATTTTACACGGCGGTCCGTTTGCAAGTATTGCACAGGGCACCAATACTATTCTTGCAACAAAGATGGGACTGAGTTTAAGTGAGTATGTTGTTACGGAAGCAGGCTTCGGCGCTGACCTTGGCGCTGAAAAATTCTTTGACATCAAATGTGCATCAGCCCAATTAAAACCAGAAGCTGTTGTGCTCGTTGCAACAGTAAAAGCCCTGCGTTATCATGGCGGTGCATTAAAAGATGAATGGAATACACTTTCATTGGAGAAAGTGGAAAAAGGATTGCCCAATTTAAGAAAGCATATTGAGAATTTGCAATTGTTCGGCATGAGGCCTGTAGTTGCCATCAATCATTTTGCAACCGATAGTGAAGAAGAAATAAAACTTATAAAACATGAGTGCAGAAGTATGGGTATTGAAGCCATTGTGGCTGATGCGTGGGCAGATGGCGGTAATGGTTGTAAACAATTAGCAACAGCAGTAGCCAGATCCATTACTAAAAAAGAAAGCCAGTTTCATCCGTTGTACAAATGGGATTCTGGTATTGAAGAAAAAATTTACGCCATTGCCACAAAAATTTATGGCGCTGATAATGTGGAATATACTCCCAAAGCAAAAACGCAGTTAAAGAAAATCAAATCGCTGGGCTTTGATCATATGCCTGTTTGCATGGCCAAAACGCCACGCAGTTTAAGTGATGATGAAAGCAAACGGGGAAGGCCGCAAAACTTTATTGTTACCGTTCGTGAATTTGAATTTGCTGCCGGAGCAGGTTTTGTCATTCCATTGCTGGGTGATGTAATGCGTATGCCCGGCTTGCCTGCTGAACCATCAGCCGAAAAAATTGATATTGATGAAGAGGGAAGGGTAGTGGGGTTATTTTAATCTGTTTTAATTCTTCGCAACTCCACTTTTCCGTTTACAATGGGCTGGGTGGCAATAAAAATTGTTTTTGCAAGTTCATTCATAAAGTTAAAATCCAGCGTTTGTATTTCATCACTCAGTTGATGATAAAATTTATCGCTGTCGGGAGTGGCGCTTATGGTGTGCGAAGGAATGCCATAAACTGCAAACGGATAATTATCACTTCTTCTGAAAAAATCAATTACAGGTGCGTTGGATTTAAAATATTCTTTTCCGTATTTATTTTTATCATAACGGAGCAGCTCTTCATTCAACACATAAAATACATCACCATACTCCCAGCCTGAGAGATACACTTTATTTTTTACAGCCCTGCCCACCATATCAAAATTAATAACAGCTCTGGTCGTTTCTTCATCAACATCTTCTGCAAATGCAGTGGAGCCAATCAATCCCAGTTCTTCTCCGCTAAATGCAATAAACAAAATGGTTCGCTCAGGTTTTGTTTGCATGTAATAAGCTGCTAATTGCAACAACAGTGCAGTGCCGCTGGCATTGTCGTTGGCGCCGTTGAAAACAGAATCTTTTTTACTTCTGATTCTGCCCGGGCAGATCGTAATGAGCAGAAAAAATAACTGTTTCTTTACTGTTACTGCTGCCGGGTATGGCGCCAATTACATTGGCGCCTTTATAGGGGTCTTTGTTGTTTATTTTAGCAAAGTATTGATACTACTGATAAGTTCAGTTTAAAATGTCGCAGAACCCTCACAGGTCTGGTTAGCTTTTCTGTATTGTATAAACGCTCTGCAAAGACCTGTGA